>NZ_JBEZJI010000075.1:0-41962 GCF_040649435.1 Actinomadura sp. NPDC048955 | reverse complement strand
CTTGCCGGTCCGGCGGTCGATGCCGACGATCCGGCAGGCTTCCCCGCTGCTGTAGCCCTGATCCATGAGCTGGAAGTATGCAACCCGCTCCCGGGCCAGCTTCTTTCGGCCCTGCGGCCTCCGGTCCTTCCGAATCTCGAAGTCCATCGCGACCCCTCAGCAAGGGTGTTGCGACGACCACTAGAAGGGGAGCATGCCCCCTGGAGGAAAAGTGAGCACCACGAACGAGCCGCTGGGCGCCCCGAGCCGCATGCCGATCATCTTCACCGGCGCCGTCGCCAACGCCGGCGCCGAGCGGGACGCCTTCAACCGGCCCTACAAGGTCGGCTGGGCCATCGTGAATGTCGACCAGCCGCCCTATGTCGACGGCGACGACGGACGCACGGCCTGGACCCTGAAAGCGTTCGTCAACCTGACCAAGGAGGCAACCGACCAGGTCCGCGAACTGGGCGGGCTGCGCCCGAACGAACTGATCCACATGCGCGTCGTCCAGATCTTCGCCACCGACGGCAAGCCCTACAAGACCCGTTCCGGCGAAGACCGGGAAGGCAAGGCGTCGGTGAGGTTCATCGTCGACCGCATCCACCTCCCCGGCCGCCCCGACCAGAACACCGAAACCGACACCGAGTCCGATGCCGCCATCGCCCAGGAGCGCAGGACCCTGTCGGGGATCGGCAAGAAGGGCTGACCTGAGTCTGGGCCGCGGAGTCGTCACGAGCCGCGCCCGCATCCACATTCGCTGCGTGCCGGCGGGCTGGGCGTGACCGCCCCGCCGCCTGTCACACGTCGGGTGCGGCGCCTCCAAGAATCGCCCGGAGGCGCCGACCCGATCAGAGCTGCGGTGGTCCGTCAGAGCGGCGCTCACGGCCCGGGCCGCCAGAGCGCCCTACGGCATAGCAATGCAACGGGTCCCCGAGGCATACCAACGCGCATGGCCGGCAGGCACCGCCTCTCGAAAGAGGCGGCCGGAAACGCCCACCGGCCACATGTCCCCGGCCCCGGCACGGATCAGCGAAGCTCCGTTGTCAGCCAGGAACACCCCTCATGCTAGACCCACCAGCACCCCCGCTGCTGCATCGACAGGCACGTGTAAGAGCTGGTTGTACGGCATAAGGGTCGATCACCTCCTCCGAGCAAGCTTCTCGAGGGCAGGCGGAACGGACAGATCTCCTGCATTGCCAGTTCCGGCGTGGTGAATATCCGACCCCACCCAAGCCAGCGGGGAGCACCCCCCACCGCAATGGCATCACCATGCCTCACGAGCATCTAAACGATTACCCGGCAATACCGAACAGACCCAAGGTTCTCGCGTGCCGCAGGAAACGACTTCCGACCGAGTCTTTTTGGGGGGTAACCCGGGGCGTCGAGGCAGCCCCCTTGCGGCCCTCCCCTCCGCCTCCCCCGGGACGCCGACGGCGGCCCGAGATCGGAGCGGCCTTTGGCCGCATCGTCCGCCCAGGCGGCCTTCGGCCGCACGAGGTGCGGGACGGCACCAAATGAAGTTTGCGCTCAACTTTAGGTTAGAGCATGGCCGCGGCAAAGCCGCGCCTGTCACGCTTTGGGGGCCCGGCCCCCAAACCCCCACGTGACGTCGGCTGACCGAGCTCACATCTGGGGGGCTCCCGCCCCCCAGACCCCCTGGCCCCGCGGTGCCCATCCGCGCGCCATTGTCTGTCACAGATACAGACCGTTCGCGCGGATGGGCACCGCGGACTGTGCGCCTGCTCAGCTCGCGCCAACCGCGCGCCCCCCTGATGGTCTCCGTTAACCTAACTCAACGCGCAGGCTGATCGTCGGAAACTAAGGTCAGCTCACCATTAATATCTAATCTCTTGCGTCTTTCGCCTTTTAATGTCTCAAATTACTGAAGTTGCGTAAATGCAACCTGGAGATCAATGTAGGTTCTTACAAAAAGCGTCAGCAGGGAAAGGGGCTACAATCACTGTATACTCGCAATCGGTTCCCCTAAAGCCTTGCAATTGACAGGCAAAAACCGATACGATCATCTTGTAAGGCAAAGGGGCGCAGAGGGAACCGGAAACCCTCTCCCCTGACCGGCAGAACCACAGCGAAGGAAGTGCAATGGGAACCAGCGCGACCATCGAAGGCTTCATTGCCGCAATGGAACTAAAGGAATCCCCCAACAGCGGAAAGACCTACGGACTCATTACGGTAAAGGAGGACACCGGATACGCCAAGGGTGCCGGATGGGTCAAGACCGGCGTGAACACCTATAAGATCAGGGTTCGCGGAGAGTACCGTCTGAACCAGGCTTCCCACCTTGCCAAGGGTGACCGGATCCTCGCAACACTCAGCGCAATCGAGATCCAAGCATTCATCGGCAGCGACGGCGAGGCGCGCGCCGTCATGGTCGGGAACTCCGACACCATCGCAATGATCTCGCGCAAGGCCGACCGTCCCTCCAGCCCGCGCGAACAGGCCAAGGACGCCGCCAACCAGTCACGACAGAAGATGCGCACCGAGCGCGAACAAGGCGCCGAGCCCACCGAGAAGAGCGCAACCCCGCCCGCTGTCAAGGGCGGGAAGCGACAGACGTCGAAGGACTACCGCGCCGACCAGAGCACGCGCGGCAAGCAGGCCGAAACCTTGAACCAGGCCCAGAAGGCCCAGCAGGCCCGCAACACCGCCAAGCCCCAACCGACCGACGAGACCGCGTGCAAAAAATGCGCGCAGCCCTTCCAGCGCCGCGACCTCACCAAGGCCGGTTACTGCCCCTCCTGCAAGGGGACGCGCCGCCCGGCCACCAGCACCGCCCCCAAGCCCACCGCACCCACCGAGGTAGACCAGACAGTACTCGTCAGCGCGATCTACGCCGACAGCCGAGCCTGACCACACCCGACGGCGGCCGCCACCTCGGCGGCCGCCCCTCGGTCAGGCGGGAACGGTAAGACCGGGCATCGAGCCCGGCCTTACCGGCGGCCCTCAACCCCCGCACTCCCACCCGCAACGGGACGGCCTACGGCCGTGCCTCCTTCCCGGCCTTTGGCCGGTACCGGGCCTGAACGGCCCGGTACCGGCCTCGACGGGCGCCGCTGACGCGGCCCCGGCAGCCCGGCTCACGCCGGGCCCGGCCTCCGGCCGGTCCCGGGGCAGGTCCGACAGCGTCAAGAGCGCCCTTCGGGCGTCGCTACGCGACCGGGCTTCGCCCGGCTCTTGACCCTGTCGGACCTGCCCCGGAGGTGTATCTCGAAGACAGAAAGCAACCCTGAGAAGGAAATCACGCCTGCCCTCCAGTTTTGCGCCCCAAGCATCCGGAAGGATAATCAAGCATGAGCGCCTCAGATCTCACCGAACGAATCATCCGTGCCGAACGCGCCATCGCCGCATATGCCCCAGATTTCGACGCCGGCCCAGCCGCCGTCATCGGAGCCCTACTGGACTTCGCTGCGGTCACCAGCACGACTCCAGCTGTCCTCACCCGGGCTGTCGTTGAACATGTCGCCCACACCCCATTTACCAGAATCGAGACCAGTGGCATAGATCAAGTTGAGGAAACAGACGGGACTTTCGCGGCAGACCCTCCGGCGGATTCAGAACACGAATTCGCTTATGCCCGGCTGGCCGGGGCTATCATCGGATCACTGCTGGACGAAGCCCGCCATATGTCTCGCATCAGCCCGATGGATCTACTCGGCATCGCCCACCACGCTTACGACAGTTACACGCACCCTGAGGACTAGTTCCTCTCGCAAACAAGGGCATTGCATCACCGGTACCAGCCGGCCAGTTTCACCGCTCATAATCGATCAGATCCGCCCCGAGCCGTCAACTTACAACGGCATCAAGCAACGCCCGGCGTCAGCAGGTCTGAGCAACAGCCTCGCACGAACCTGGCGACCGTCCCACCCAACGTGGCGGCGGCCGGCGTAGGCGGCGGGGGCGAGCGCCGTCACGGGCGGCCCTGCGAAGGCGGTGAACGCACCAGCCTCAGGTGGGGCCTCAACGCCGATACAGCTGACTCCTACCCGACCACGAACGAGCACAAGTTGCGGGTAGCAAGATGTAGAAGTGGTAACCACTTCCCTGGACCAACCGGGGGTTTGAGGCGCAACCTAGGACGGTGGGGCCGGGCGCGGCCAGGGTGGGGGCAACAGGACGGGCAACGCCGATGACAGCAGGGCCACCGCACGGTGGCGTACCACGAGCGCGCCTTCGTCAGCGTCCACGAAGGCAGGGCACCAGACAAGCCAAGGGGAACCCGCCGGTGCCTCGAGAGCGAATCAACCTCACACTCAGCTCCACCGAGAAGGCCGAAGTAAGCGCGACAGCGCGGGCTCGCGGACAAGCACCGACCGCGTTTGCTCTGGAAGCCGTTCTCAGCGCCGCTCGGCATACCAACTCAGTGCCGGCCGCCCTTCGACTAGAATTGCAATTGCTAATGAACCTCGCAGGCCTCGTACGGCGCGCAGGATTGGTACTCCGCGAGGCAACCTCGAACCCAGAGCGGACGGTGGGCCAGCAGGCGACCGTCAGCGCCGCCGCCGAGGAGTGCATGCGGATCGTACGAAGGGTCGATGAGACCGCAGAGACGATCCGGCGAAGAATCCCGTGACCATCCTGCGAGAACTATCCCGCGGGGACCACATCGAGGGCCTCTTGTATTACCTTTATGGCCCAGGCCGAGCCGATACGCACACCAATCCTCACTTGGTGGCAGGTTTCCGTCACCCTGTCGAACTAGAACCGCCGCTCCTGGACTCTCGGCGTGACTTCCGGCACCTGACAGGGCTCATGCGCCAACCCGTGGACGCGCAAGAACCTTATGCACCAGATTTGCCTGTTTGGCACACCGTTGTGCGGAACGCTCCCGGTGACCGGATACTGTCCGACGACGACTGGGGAGACATCGCGGCGCGCGTCATGCAAGCCTGTGGCCTCGCTCCGTACGGGGAGGAGGATCAGGGTGTGCGCTGGCTCGCCGTTAGACACGCCCCCGACCACGTTCATATCGTCGCCACTCTAGCTCGCCAAGACGGGAGGACTTTTGACCTAAATAACAGTTGGTACAGAATGCAGCGGGCCCGCCGTGAGATCGAGAAGATCTATGGCCTTCAACAGGCAGGAGCCGCCGATGGCACGGCAGTTCCTCGACCGACCCGAGTAGAGGTAGAGAAGACTAAACGGCATGGGTGGCAGGAGGTGCCCAGGGTCGCCATCAAACGCGCGGTCTCGGAGGCAGCCGCCGCGACCGCCAGCGAGAATGACTTCTTCACGAGACTGGAAGAATTCACCTCAGCCGATCTGGGGCGCATAGTCGTAAGAAAGCGCTGCAGTGCCAAGCGCCCCGGGGAAGTGACAGGCTATGCAGTCGGGATGGAGAACCATCGTGATGCCGGCGGACCAATTTTCTACAGTGGTGGGTCCCTAGCCAGCGACCTGGCACTGCCAAGTCTGCGGCGCCGCTGGGCAACAGCAGGCAGTATTCAGCCAGGGGCGGGTTCGCCCGTGAGGTTCAACCGGCAGCGGCTTCTCCTTGACGACGCTGCCGCTGTTGCCTCGGCCGCTGCCGAGGCTGTAGCAGCGGAAGCGGCCATTGGGAGCAGCGCGATCTCCGACGTTCCCTGGGCAGCCGCCGACCTGCTCCACATGACCGCACAGATTCTGAGCAGCGCCGAGTGCCGCCGGGTAGCGCACATGTTCGACCGTGCCGTCCGCGAGCCCTACCGTCGGATGCCCCGGTCGACGCCCCTAGGCAACGGGATACGGACGACCGCTCGCACATTGGCAACGGTGGAAGCGTCGGATGAGCGGCCGGCGTCCTGGGCCAATTTCCTTGCGTGCGTGTCGAAGCTCGTCGAAGCTGTGGGGGAACTACGACAACAACAGCACCGACCGGTTCAAGCCGCGGCCGCGCGGCGAGCGGCTGCCCGCCTCGCAGTGATGGTGAACCGCATGGCTCCCCAAGGCCTGCCCAGTGACGCTGAAGAGAAGCTTCCTAGCTCGGTGCGCCGCGAGCTGATAAACCTAGAGCTCAGTGGCAGCTCGCTAGGGCGGAACACGTCCCCGAGCAGGGCGGCAAGGGGCGCAAGGTTCGGCACGAGAGCCAACGCCAGACGGCGCAGCAGGTGAGCCGCCGAGAGCTACCTACCGGAGGCGAGATGGAACAGTACGAGAGCCCTTTGGACGATGCCCGGCATCTTAGCGTGCAGCAGGTTACACACATGCTGTCTTTGGCTGCCGCCGCCGGCCAGATGGCCGTCCACTCTATCCGGGAACGTCGAAGGATCGCGGCGATAGCCGAGCGAAATCTCCGCAGAAAGGAGCAAGCGCTCAGAAAGGCTGCAATCAGGGAACGACGAGAACGATGGGCGCCAGCGCTGGACAAAACTTGGTTGGCGAACGCAGGCCTACTCCAAGTAGCAGAGATATGGGGTGATGCCATGCCTGTAGCCGACGATAGCCCACTCGCTCACGAAGTCGTCCTAAAATGCGAACAGCGGCTTCGCCGAATCCATCCGCATGCGATGCAGTTCTATGACCGCTTCAGAAGCGAAGGCCTGCACCGGGCCGACGCAATGGTTCGCACCGTACCGTTCTTCGCGAGGAACGCCAATGTCCATACCGGTTACCCGGCACCGCGACGTGCCGCCGTAGCAGGAGCGCAGACAAATTCGATGCAGTGGGCACTGCAACAGTCGGGCCCCACTGCGGAAACAATAAGGCATCTTCTAGTCGAACGGCGCGGGCAAAGAATCGCCGAACGTATACTCAGGGATCAACGATTGGACCCAGCAGGCCTGCGCACCGCTCTCGCCCTTCGCACCAATCTGTCACCCGAGGCAATCGAGACCCTCATTGATCGGAACGGGGAGAGCGCGCACGCAGATGGGTCAGGCAACGTCCACCCTCTCCGGCGAATTCGATCAGACTTCCCTCACGATGCTGCATACGCTCTAGAGCATCCGGGCAGGTATAATGTGAAGCGAAGAAAGAGCCCTAGATCAGCAGACCCCAGCAGACGCTTTTCCGGGCCGGCGGGAGACTCTTTCAGAATGCCCCCCCGATAGGAGCGCAAGGATGGAAGTGACCGTCACACTGGCCTTCTGGACCTCACTCATGCTGGTCGTGGTTGTGTTCTACATCCTCCCCACCGTCGTCGCTCTTATCCGGCAAGTGGATAAGTGGGCTCTTGTTCTAGTGTGCAATCTGCTCGGAGGGGCAACCGGAGTCGGTTGGCTCGCCGCGCTGATCCTCAGCGTATCCCTTAGCTCAAGACGTGTGACCTCGTGGACGGCTCCGATTATCGGATACATGCCCGGCCAGATGGCACCCCCTGATGACGCCTACCTGGCGGCCATTGTTAGAAAGGGCGATAATCCAGCGCACCACTGGCGCGACTAAAGAGTGGAACGGGAGGTATTGCGACGGTGATTGCATGGTGACCTCCTGCGATGAAGACCCAATTCGAGGCACGTGCTGCAGTAACGCGAATTAAGCCTTCGGCGATCACGCGGAGTGCCGTGACATGCACTAGGTCTCGCTGTCAATCGCGTATCTCGCGGCTAGGACGGCAATAAACGAATAGCTCTGCTTGCGATCCTTGGAGCGCAAGTACTAGCGAACCCGATTGAAATTGGAGGCGCAAGTATATGGATGAGGTCAGGGCAGAGCTGATCCGGGCCCATCTTGACCGAGAATACGAAGGGGAGATCCTGCTCGCTGATGGGTTTGACTCAGCGATTGTAGGCGTTGCGGAGGGGTGGTTCGCGGGTAATCTGCACCGCCAGGTCGCCCTGTACGACTATGCGCGCTGTACAGAAGTTCTGATCGCTGAGGGAATGACTGAGGAAGACGCCGACGAGTTTATGGCGATGAACGTATGCGGTGCCTACGTAGGAGAAGGTACCCCCGTATTCGCCGTCTTCTTCCGGATGCCGTCCATTCAGCCCTTGGAATGACAACGATGACAGCGCCGGCCGACCGGGAGGGGGGCCGCGGAACGACCGCCGTGCCGACGGATCCCGGGAGGCGCTCAACGCCACGTGCACCAGAGCCGAACGTCCAGCACCCCCCGGGGCTGTGGGCAGACGAACTCCTTGGCGCCACTTCCCCCATGGAACCCCGGCCCCGCGTAGAGCCGGGCACCCAGGAGCGCTGAGGTGCCTGGGGAGGGATGCCCCTCAGCATCGGCCCACTCCAGAAGAGTACGACCTCATAGGCTGTTTTGCACGCTTTGAAGCGGCTAAAGTCTGTTTGAGACGTTTTGAGACAGCCGGTGACGCTGTCGTCGCCCATCAGGCGACTCGGCGGCGATGCTGGTTCTCCCAGAAGGTGCCCACGACCGCCTCCGCTAGCCCGAGCCCCGACCGAACTCAACTCCAGCGCGACTTCAGGAAACGCGGTGCTTCAGGATGATCGACCACGTCCGTCGCATCCCGGCAGAGACACTTGACCACAGCGCCTACCATCAGGACTTCGCGCACCATCTCAGCCATCTGAGCGGAGTCGTCTGGAAGCTCGAACGCTCTCAGACCTTCCGCGAGGTGAACGATCCGAGCTGGCGCGCCCTCATGGCTGGGCGATGGCACCATTCGCTCACCCTCCTTGAAGCAGAGCGTGATCTCGTCCGGGCACAGGTCCGCCGCAACACCGACCAGAGGGTGACGATCCGGCGGATCCGCATCGTCGAGGCCTCGCTGTCCCCCTATCTGCAATGGGAACTGAACGCACTCCGAATCCTTGCCGAGGAGGGCTTCGAGGTACGCGCACTCCAAGCCGAGCACGTCGCGCATCTCGAACGCGCCGGCCAGCTCCCCGAGCTGGTGATCATCGGAGACCGCGTCCTCTACGACGTGCAGTACGAAGCCGACTGGACGCCGTGCGGTGCGCGCCGGATCATCGATCCGTCGGCGATCCGAAGTGCGCGAAGCCAGATCGCGCATCTGTTCGAACTCGGGGAACCGCTCCTCGAGTTCTTCGATCGGGAAGTCGCTCCGTTGCCTGCACCTGTGCCCCCGTCCGCCGACTCGCGGCCTTCCTGGACTCTGCCCCGCAGATCACCACCAGCCGCCGACCTGGCGGAAGACGACTTCCCTTCACTCACCCAGATGCCCGCACCACCCCGGGATGACCTGCCACCGACTACTCCTGCCCACCGCCCTCGACCGCTGGAGCCACCGCCCCATCCCCCCCGTCGACGATGACAGCCCGCACCACGGAGGAGACCAACGATGAACCACCACCCCAGCGTTCCGAACGCCTCCGCCCCGCTGTCCCGCCCCGCACTCCCCCCTCTCCTGGCGAGCGCTCAGCGCACGGTAGCGCAACAGGTGCGCGAGCGCCGCGCCGTCGCAGCTGAGCGCGACCCGCACCGCCAGGATGCCCATCGAGCGCGGCTGGACGCGACCATCGAAACCAACCGTCAGGCGTGGAGCGCCGCCGTCATCGGGAAGCGGCCTGCGCGGTTCGACCTCGGTGAAGCGCTGCGCGTCTGGAGCCAGACGGTGCCGTTCGTGGACGACAGCGCCGAGGCTCATGCGCTGACCGAGCTGTGCGAGGGCCGCCTGCGCGAACTTCACCCGACGGGGATGGGGCACTACGACCTCCTGTGCGAGGCTGGGCTCCACCCCGCCGACGCCATGGCCGGCGCAGCTCCCCTATTCGACCATTCGCCGGGCATCCGCCCTGATCCGGTGGCCGGCGTCGCCGAGGCCGACGCTTTGGCCTGGGCGTGGACCCAGGACGGACCGACCCGGGAAATGATCCTCGACCTCGTCGCCGAACAGCATGGCGCCACCATGGTCCACCGTATGCAGCAGGTCGCCACGGCAGCAGACCCCTCGCCCTTCGAGGCCGCAGAACTGCGAGCGGCTCTGCGCCGCAACACCGACCTGGCAGACGAAACGATCGACCGCATCCTGGCACGCCAGAGCGCAGAGCAGAAGTCGCCACCCCGCTGGCCCAACGCCACTGCCGCCCACGCCGCCGATCCGTCCGATACCTCCCCTACCACCAGGACCCGGGCCGCTGCGCGGGCCGCAAGCGGTCGAGCCATCCCACTCCTCAGTCCCGCACGAACGGTCGCAGCCGACTTCCCACACACCGCGCTCCACGCGGTCCGGCACGTGCGCAGGTACGGGCGACGCGGTCCCGCACCGGTCACCGGTCCCGCCATGAGGAGACCGCGTGGCGAACGCGGCGTGGCTTGAGGGTGATGGTTGATCTGCCCATGCCCCGCTGGCGCGGTATGCGCTCGCCTTTACCCTCCCTGCAGCCAGCCGACGCCGGGAGTCAGTCAGGCGGCCGACGCCGCGGACCCGGCCTAGGGCCAGAGCGAGGCGGGGCGGTGCGACGTGGTGGGGCGGCGCCGCCACGGTGTTGAGGGTGCCCAGTGCTGAAGTCCGCTGCGGCGGTTCGCTGAGCCGCAGTGGAGTCCCTCGAATATGAGGGCACGAATGCCTGGGGGAAGAGATGGCGGTCTAGGTCATAGTTGGGAGGGCCATCAGAGATGACCCGCAGGATCTGCTCGCTGGCCTGGGCGGCGGGAAATTCCAAAGATCGCGCAAGGGTGCCCGCTCCCGTGCCTGACCACTGTGCCAAGCGTCGAATGAGCATTCCGGTAGCACGTGCATCTGCCCCCCTTGTCTGCCGCCCGACTACCTCGCATGCGCGCGAGAAGGCGAGTAGATCAACGAGCCGACTTTCGGCTAGCAAAGGGTCGGTTACTCTAGAACCGTGCAGGGTGAAAGGAGCGAATGGAACCGAGACTGATGGCGACTGCGGGATCTGTTGACATGCTAGCGTTCCCGGGATCTTCACTATCATGCTGGGATAAGTGTAAGGCCCGATGACGGTGCCGGCCCGCACTCCGCCGTCATGGGCGAGTGCCACACCCTGGCCGGTGGGGACGCCCTCCCAACCCGGGAGGACGGACGCCCCAAGGGACCTAAACGCGCCTGCTGTGGAAAAGACAAGCATGTCATCGTGCTCGATGAAACGATTGAAAGCCTCCTCATGCATCAATGACATTACTTGCAACACTAGATCTCTATAAGTACCTCCGCGCGCGATGTCCTTGTCCGAGGGCGCGGCCGTGGCCCTTTCGGCCCTAGGGACCATCAGGTCCGCGAACCCTCGCAAGGCGTCACTGTCAAAAGCGCGAATCTGGTCCGCCGTGTGCGAAAGAGGGGCCGAGGAGGCGTACAGCTCCGCTATCTTGACTCCCCCCTTGTATGCCTCAGATGGGCCGGCATACCCGATCTTGTCGAAAATGGCATCCAGAGCGACGAGCCGGCCGGATGCCTTGGAGAGAAAGGCCTCTGCATCTTCAGGGGCCTCACCGGTTCGGTCGTAGGTCGCGATGACATCAAGGAGTTGGGTCGCCATGCGGTTGAGCAGGTCGGTCTGGCAACCGCGCACCGCGGCGATGGTGAGGGCGATCTCGGAAAAATCGACCTCACTGGACCTCCATTGGTCTGCATGACTGTGGTGACCCCACGGCTGTCGTTCGTAACGTCTGGCGAGGCGGCCAAGCGCAGCTGCGGGATCGAGGTGGTCATCCATGAGATACATCGGCAGTTCCTCTAACTCCTGCTGGAACGAGCGAGGACTCCGGTCACGTCGGCCGGAGGTGACCGGAGTGGCATGGGCTGGTGATAGCCCGCGCGGACCAAGCGCGGACCACGGTGCCGCGTGACGTTCTTCAGAGGTTCTGTGACCTCCGCTGCCCGACTTGGTTCGGCGGAGGGACGGGCCTGCATGAGAGCGAGCCCGTTGAGAGACAGGGAAGGAAGGTGTCAGGGAAGTCGCCGGCGATGGGCTCCAGCGAGTCCCGCGCTGCTGCGCTATGTCTCTGGTCGACTTTGAACCGGTCATCGACGTCGACCGCGGACGCCGGGCGGTGCATGGGCGGTGCGGATCGCGCAGGCCTGAGACCCCCAGGCTGAGCGAGCCGCGGCTCGGCTTCAATCAAACGCAGAAGTCGGTCACAGCGGTGTTCGATTTTGACTGCCAGGCTGTGATAGAGCTCGGCGGGATCGCGGCCGCACCAGTGCGCTAGGTGGAGGGTGAGATCGTGAAGTTCTTCTTGGGTCTCCGGACGGACTGCACCATGTACCGTCCGCTGCATCTGTGCGAGAGCTGCGGTCTCGACAAGGCGGCGTTCGGCTTCCAACGCGCAGGAAACCCCACCACTCCCCAGCTCGAGACGCGGGAACGCCATGGCCGTATGCACCGAGCCGAGTGTCGGGGGCCATCCTGGCACCTTGACCCAGTAGATGGAGCTATCCGGCCTGAGAGAGGCGATCACAGTGCCGACCTCGCCGTCCCCAGCACGATTCCCCAGATGGACGGCAGCGCCGACCGCGGCTTGGCCAGAGGGCGCGCTTTGGCCCAAGACGCCGATGTCGAGCCGGCCATAGCGGCCCAGAACAGTCGCGCTGCGCGCCTGGATCCCCCACAGATCCAGGTCACCGGTCCCGGTCCCCCTGTGGCCGAGGGACAGGTGCGAGCTGAGCACCGCCAGAGCAGGGCGTCCAAGCTGCATGTGGTGTGGATCGGTTTCGTGCTCTGTGGCCAGGACCTCCGCTGTGTAGAGCATCTTGTCCAGGAAACCCCGCCGCCGGGCTTCGCTGGGGGTGCTCCGTCCTCGACGTCGTTCGAGCCGCCTGCCTTGACCTGCTCGCCTCGCGATCGATGGATCGCTTCCGGCGGTCGTTGGCCGGGCGGAGGGTGAAGGTATGTGGCCGGGTGTGTATTGGCTGACCTCTGGTGGTAGGCCGTACGGCACCAGGTCCGTCACAGCGCTTGACCAGCCATCGCGGTAGTCGGGGTCAGGCCCGGGATACTGGTTGGCTTGCATGACGGCGTGGATCACCTGGCCGAGCGCGGCCAGATCGGTGCGTTCGAGGAGACGGTCGGTGCGGAAGGCGGTGTAGGAGGTCATGTTGTCCTGCACCGCCTCGGCCAGGAGCAGCGCGGCCCGATCGATATCGGGTGGGTTCGCAAGTGCTAGCTCGCCGATGTAGCGCCACAGGTCGGCGTCGCTCACGTCGGCGGCGTCCAACTCTGCTTCGAAGTGCTTGAATCCGTGGGGCCGGGCTTGGTAGGCGTCCAGAACCCGCCGAACAGCGGTTCCGGAGCTGACGTCGCTGGTCACGGTGGCTATCTCCTCGTCGAGGGTTGGGAGCGATTGGGCTCTGCAGGGTTCCGCGTGGAGCTGGACGGTTCACGCCTCGGCAGAGGCTGGCCACGGGGCTCGCTTGACGGCCCAGCGTGGGATGAGGAGGCGCGGTCGCGGCTGGCGGCGTGGTGAATGAGGCGGGCCGGTTGCAGCGATTGGGGGAAGTCGAGGACGCCGACGGGGCCAGGGGGCGATTGGCCGGTGCCGACCGACGGGCTCTGCCGCAGTTGCTCGGCCCGCTCCCAGATCTTCGGCTCCATCTCCTGGAGGATCTGAGCGCCGGTCAGGTCGTTTCCGGCGGCGAACCAGCGAGCCAGATGGGCGCTCAGCTTGTCCAGATCGAGCCGGAGGGATAGTTCGGCATCATGCGAGAGATGCTCGGGTAGCTGGTCAAGAGGGCACTGGGCCTCCAGCACGGCCGCCACCTCGATCAGGGCGTGCTCGGCTTCCCAACGAGAGCGATATGTCGCTGCGTGCACGACGACCGGCGGGAAGGGCCAGGGCGGGCCCAACCCGGTGATGGCGAACCGTTGCGTTGTGCCGGCGTCACCATTGCGTACCTCGCACACGGCCGGGCCGTCGTCGGTGTGCACAGCTGTGACCACTGCGTGTCGGGGCATCTGCCCTTGCCGATCCTCGAGTTGGACGTCGCCGCCGATTACGAACCCAAACTGCTCGGCGGACAAGCGGGCCGCCATAGCGTTAAGACGGCGCACCAAAAGGCCGGGGTAGATCATCGCCCACGACGCCAGCGACATAGCAATCTGGAGGAAGTC
This sequence comes from Actinomadura sp. NPDC048955, assembly GCF_040649435.1. Taxonomy (NCBI): domain Bacteria; kingdom Bacillati; phylum Actinomycetota; class Actinomycetes; order Streptosporangiales; family Thermomonosporaceae; genus Actinomadura; species Actinomadura sp. NPDC048955. The sequence continues at coordinate 28,045 of NZ_JBEZJI010000075.1, read as the reverse complement.
CTCCTGATCACTGGAGACATCAGGCAGCGAAAAGTTCGTGTATTGCCTGGTTTGGATGCGAGTAGCGAGGCCGATCGCGACCGCTTCCGCCTCGCGTGCGTTCCGGAGCGTCAACGGGCGGGCAAGATGCCCACGGTAGGGGAATGGCGGGAAAGGCGGGGCTGATTGGAGTAGGCGGGCAGGTATCGCGGCTGGAAAAGCGTCTCCCGTGAGCCGAACAGAGTACCAGGTGTTTTCCAAATTAGGGTCGCTGTGCATCACGTCCTCGACCTCGAACCTGTGAGGACCACGGGGAGCAAAATCGGATCCCTCTAGAAGTTCGATGGGCGAGCCGATCGGGAAGCTTCGAGTGCTGCGCTCGGGCCAAGATGGGCGGATGGTGTTTGGCTCCACGGCGCGGGCGTCGTACTTCATGCGGGCAGGATGCTCGACCAATCCTTTCAGCGCTCTGGCGAGTTCCGATGCTCGTTTCCTTACCCCGTCCATTAGCGCTGCCGTACGGCGGCTATAGTGGGTCCATGACCAGTAATGAGCTGAGCCGCCGCGCCACTGCGGTTTCTGTTGTACTGGCCGTGGAACGCCGTGGGGATCCGGTGACCCGGGCTGGGAAAGTCCTGCGCGGCTAGGGCAGCGGGCAGAGCCTGGCGAGTGCTTGGCTGCTTAATTTCGGTTGTGGCTCTGAGCAGATCGAACAATGTTGCGGAGTCGACTCCGTACAGCCTGCACAGCGCTGTGACTAGTTTCATGTGCTCAGGAGCTTCCCGGAGGGGGTGCTCAGCCGTGCCGGGCTCCTGACCAGTGTTGGCGATGGCCTTACGCAGATAATTCTGCGCTTGGAACGGCGTGATCATCTCTTGGCCGCCCACGACGTTCAGTGACCAGTTCATGAGTTCAGTCGTCTCATGCTTTATCGCGATTTCGCCACCAGCATTTTCCGCCCACTTCTGGATTGCATCGACAGAGGAACGAGACCACCGTGCCAGAAGCGTCTGCAGTTGGAGTGCCTCGGACCGGAGTCTGCTGGTATAACTGGTCGGTTGCTCAAGGAGCCCGCCCCGATCGAGCATTGCCAGCCTGCTGCTGTGCCCGACAAGCCGTCTTTCTATGTCTGCGGGATGATCGAAGTAAATGCCGCCGACATTGACTGGCTCAAAAGGGACGCGCTGGAGAGCCGCAGCCGGAAAACGCTCATTCTCACCAGGAAAGCGAACCACGCACTCGGGGGCGCCTTCGCTGCGCCCCACGATGGCGATTACATACCCGCATACAGGTTCGACTGGATTGGATGGCTGGCCGCCGTGGTGGTGGAAGGGGCGGCTGACGGTATCCCCCACGCGGTACGGAACAGGCACTCGGCTTGGGGACGTGCTCCTGGAGGGATGCGCCGGACTGGGCCGCTTCTTTCCAGGTGCTGCACGTCTTCGATGAGGAAGTAGTCTCACGGGAGCTCTCCTTCGCTTTAGGGGTCGGTGGAGGCGTGCCCTCCCTGATCGGCGGTGGGCTCGCGGCTGGCCCGCAACGCCAGGTCGGTTGCCACCGCTCGAGTGAGGAGCCGGATAACCACGTCCTCGAAAACGGCTGCGGTGCCGGGGTCGGATCTGCAACAGGCGGCATGGTCGGGGCCGAGCATCAAAGGCCCGAGCTCGGTCACCCAGAAGGCCACTTCGATGCCCTCAAGGCACAGCTCGGGAACGGAGAGCAGATTCAGTCGGCCCTGCCAGCGCGTAAGCATTCGCGGGCCAGGGCGTCGTCCAGCCCACTCTGGCCGGACCAGTCGATCGGGATGCGCGGCGAACTCATCGACGATGCGCGCCAGGGAGGCCAGAGCGGACTCGGCTGAGACGAAGGGCGGTTTCATCGTGGACGTCTCGGTCCCCTGTCGGGGTTGGTGAAGGGGCTCATGGGGCGAGGGTCTGGACCCGGTTGCCTCGCCGGGCGGCCTGGGGAGGGGGCAATCACCGGTCTGGGAAAGTCGGTGGCCGCTCGCGATTCGTTGTCCTCGCCACGCTCGATGCGGTTCTGGCGTTCTTGTCGGAGGGCTGCAGCGGTCACCCTGACCTGCGCCTGTACGCTCTGAACGAGTCGAGCCGAGGCGTCGGAATGGAGAAAAAGATCCTCGGCTGATGCGTTGAAGGCGTCGAAGCATCCGCGAAGAGTGTCGTCGTTGAAGCCTCGGCTCGCCCGGCGGAGTTCCGGAAGGTTCGGCGCCAGTTGGAATGTTGCTGCCCAGAGGTCTGTGCCTTCGTTCAGTCCCTGCAGGTAATCGGTGCTGGGGCCGTAGTACTTGTTGGCATCCCAGACCTCTTGGAGGGCCACGGCTCTCGTCGCGAGCCAGTCCCGTTCCTGACTGAATTGGCGATTTGGGTCGGAGTACATGTGGGTTATGTCGTGTACCAGTCTTAGCCCTTCTGCGTCGAACAACGCGGTCGACCCGGTGAAGGTGCTGGTGGAATCGAGGTCGAAGGGATACAGGATCGTCGGAACGACAAGGCAGGAGTCCCAGTGTGATTTGTCGTAACCGTAAGGTCCGTGCGCGTAGGCCCTCAGGATGTTGTGAACCGCCTCTCCGGGATGCGGCAGATCGTGTGGAGGAAGGTCCGGTGTGTCCATATTTGCAAGTCACTTTCATTGAGCTGAGACGAGATCGGCCTTTTCTGACGTGAGTTATCTGCGCCTTCTGGTTCCTGAATTGTTTTCTGTGGGAATGCGGCGTGAAGGGACGAGTGCCGGGTCGGTGGCAACGATCACAGGGCTGGGAAAGTCCGCCTGCGCCTGCCCGCGGCTCGGCTGCCCTGTGGTGCCGCGACGGGCGGATTCGTCGCGCAGGGCCCGGAGAAGTGGGGTGTAAGGGAACGCAGTCGTACTGATGGCCGAGGTCCCTGGTGTGATGGGCGGCGGGCCTGGGTCGCGCCCATCGAGATACATTTCCGCCCTGATCTCCACACAGTCGGCGCAGCCCCGAAGCTTGTCGGTGCTGAAACCGGCGATGGTTCGCCGGATGAATTCGTCCAGAGTCTTTATCCCGCGCTGTGGCATCAGGCTGGTCAGGTCCAGGCCTTCACGCACCCCCGCCACGTAACTGGAGCGGGGAGACCGAAATCCGCTCGTAGTCCACCGTGCCCGCAGGGCTACTGCGTGAGCGGCTATCTGCTCGCGGGCAAGCACGTCTTCCGGTACAGCGGTTTTCACCGATAGAAGAAGTTGGACACCTTGGCGGTCGAGTTCTGCAGGGCTGAGGCGTGAGAGGCGAAGTTCTTCCAGGAGAAGGTGATCGGCATCGGGCTTGATGCTGGCCCAGCGCGCCGAATTGAACTCGGGAGGCAGTTCTCCGAATGGTCCGAGCATCATCCGGATGGCGGCGGCGGGATCATGCGATCCGTGCAGATGGTGAACTGTCATGGAGGTGTCGCCTACCTTCGGTCACGCGCGTGATCGGAGTCGCTTTCGTCTTCTTGGTCGCGTTTGAAGACATCCCAGTAGCCTGCTGGTGCCGGAATGCACTGAGCGACGTGGGGTTCAATGTGCTCTTGTTCTGTGCATTGATAGAAGGGGCCGCGGGGCCCCATCAGGATTGGTAGGTGGTGGTCGACGTGCTGGTACCACTCGGCGATTCCCAGCGCCGGTTCAAGGCGCAGGGTCTCCCAGGCGCGCCATAGTGCTGTGAGGCGGGACACGGCCTCAGGATGGAGCCACCATTTTCCGCACCATCGGTATTCTCCGCCGAGGGTCCGCGTGAAGACTGGGCAGAACCGTTCAAGCACCCATTCCTCAACGTTGTCGAACACAGGCCGCAGTGGCTGTTGAGCGCTGCTTGGGCCCTGGCTGGAAGGCTGCGGGGTCGTCATCTGCAGCGCCCATCCCTCCGCTTAGGTCCCATCGGTCCCCCGGCCGCTGGAAGGGGTGGGCTTCAGCAGGCTTTGCCGGGTCGTCCGGTCGCGGAACCGGGCCTGCGCTTCGGCGGTGATCGCCGCCTCGGCGCGGCGGATGCAGGAAGTGATCTCCTGTGCTCGTGGGCCGAGATACCAGGGGCGCAGCTGCATCAGCGCAGGCTTGCTGCCCGTGGCCAGCAGGAGGCCCGTTCCGGGTGGAAGCGAGCGGATGGCGGCCGGGTCGAGGATCTCGCGCCGGCTCAGCGAGATCTGCTCGCTGGCCTGGCCCTGCCCGTAGGTGACCGAGCGGAGGGCGACGTCGTGCTGGCCGACCAGGGTGCTGATGTCGCGCGCCAGTCTCGGCGAGTCGACGCCAGCGCCGATGATCTTTCGTGTGGCCGCGCCCCAGAGCGCGGCCATGCCCTGCTCACCCCAGACGGTGATGCCTTGTTCGTAGGACTGCAGGATGGTTACGGGCACGATCCCCCGCGACCCCAGGTGGCTGTACAGGGGCGGGAGGTCGCCGATCTTGCAGATATTGGCGGCTTCGTCCAAGATCACCACCAGTGGCGGGTCCAGGCGGCCGCCCATGCGCTCGGCTCGGCGTTCGCCGGCGCGCATGCAGGAGTCGGTGAGTGCGGCGATAAGCGGGGCTGCGGGGCTGTTGGATTTCGAGCAGAGGAACAGCCCTTGGCGTGTGGTGACGAAGGTGTCGGGGGTGAACTCGGCCAGGGCCTGGTCGTATCCGGGGGGTGTGACCCAGCCGAGGATCTCCTCGTCCCTGAGGGCCTTGGCCGCGGTGCGTGCGGTCTGGTAGATGCCGTCACGCGTTTCGATGGCGCCGTTCTGCGCTCCGAGAAGGCTGGATGCCATCAGGCGAAATCCTGCCTTCTGGAGTATCTCGACGGGGGTGGGGACGCCCGGCTGGTCGAGCCAGACCGCGACATCGGCCAGCGAGCGCCCGGAGGAGGCGGCGGCCAGGAACAGGGCGGTGAGCAGGTCCTGGGCGGCGGGTCCCCACAGGTCCTTCTTGCTTCCGTCATCCACCGTCAGGACGAAGTGCCCCGCTAGGCGAGAGGCATCCTCCACGGTGTCCAGGTCTCTGAGCGGGTTCCACCACCAGCGTTGCGGCTGGTAGGTGATGTGCTGGGGATCGAACAGCCAGACCGGCTCGCCCGTCGTCTGCTCGCGAAGCTCGGCTGTGGCGGCCCATAGGTCGGCCTTGTTGCTGGTGGCGATGACGGCGCCAGGTGCGCTGAGGACGAAAGGGATCGACTGGGAAGTCGTCTTCCCGCTCCGGGGCGCCATGAAGGCCACGACCGTGTCTTCCCAGGAAGCGAACAGGGCCGGCCCGACCTTGTCGTTGGGGCGCTTGAGGTCTCCCAGGACTAGGCCGACGTCGTCGTAACTCAGATGCCGGGGGTCCTGGTTCTTGAGGGAGGAGCGCAAGGTCTGGGCGCGTTGGGCCGCCTGGCGGGGCTTCAGCGAATCCAGACGTGCGCCGGCGGCGAGTGCTGCAACGGGGTCGTCTGCGCTGGGCCGGGACAGAATGAACCTGTGCCAACTCCACGCTGCTGGTGCCCCTAGGAGAGTGGCAACGAACGCCGAGCAGACCACCACGAGCCACGTTGAGGTCTGCGGCCAGGCATCTCGATGACTCCCGGTGATGATCCTGGCCAGGAATGGATTGGGAAAGTGTACGACTCGACCGTCGGTGATCGTTGCGGCGAGTTTCGCGCCGAGCCAGACGATGAAGAAGCAGAGGAGGGCGCTCCACACGCCGAGCAGCACGGCCCACCCGCCGGTCGCGCCACCGGTGGTGAAGCCGACGCGCGGTCCAAGCGCCCGAGCCATAGAGATCTCTCCTTCTGTTGACCGAAACGATGTCGTCTCTTGCGTTCCTTCTGATTACCGCCTTTGCGGGCGCTGAGTTATTTGTAAGATTGTCGGATTACATCGATTTCGTGGGGGCGGTTTGAGTCCCGGCGTGCTGGACTGCCCAAGGAAGGGAGCGTGGGCCAGACGTGGTTCCAGGAACCAGCAGTTCCGGGAAATCTTGCTGAATTTTCGCTGCAGGCGAGGTCGGTTCGCTTTCGTCGTCCACGCCTAGTGATTCCGGTTCATCGCGCGGGAGACTGTCAGGAAGCCCTCGGTTGATGTACTCATCAATCAACGGAAGGACGGCGATTCTTAGCTTTGATCGAGGAATCCCGTACCATCGAGCCAAGTTGACTTCCATTGGCTGAAATGTGTCCAAGTATCTTTGCCCTGAGATGCGTCCAGGGTGCTGATGTTGGATCGTACGGACCTGTACGACCAGTTCCTGGAGCTGCTCGGGACTCGGGACGTCTCCCAGGGGAGTTTCTACGGGGAAAAGGGAGCGAAATGCTTCGGCCTCCCAGGCTGTCACCGCTCGGGCAACCTTTTCTCTCAACTTAATCTCGACTAGCGTCGAGTGCAGATCTGAGGAGAATGCGAGTTTCGCAAGGGCCCGATCGTGGTGACGTTGGTCTTCGTCTAGCACCGGTAGGCCGCCATGCTTGAATCTTGCGATCCGAGCCGCGGTGTCGATGTACCGCAGTTCGCTGTTTCGCTGCAGCGTGGCCTCTCCGTACCATTTTGATTTAGGTACGTGCTCGAGTTGCTCTTCGCTGAAGACGCGCGTGGTGTCTCCGATAAACTGGACCAGGTATTGTGCAGGCTGGCGTGACTCGTTGATCGCGACGACTTCGCCGCGGTGGGGGAGCCGGTGCGGATCTAGAACCGGCATCGGATGCATGTCGGAGACGAGCGTTCCCACGCGGATAGGTGTTTTCGTCACTGCTCGACCTCGGTGTTGCGGTGCCGAATGGCTTGGTCGGTGTCGTAGAGGCGGCGTTCGGGACCGACGAGGGAGAGTTCGACGGGGATGCCGAGGCGTTCGCCGGTTTTGATGAGGTATTTGCCGCGTCCGGGGTGGCGGGCGCCGGGTTGCCAGGAGTCGGGAGCGGACCAGGAGGCGACCATTTCGGCCTCGGGGGTGGTCAGCGGGGTGACTTGGGTGACGCGGGCGAGTTCGCGGGGCGGCAGGCCTGCCAGCACGGTGATGGCGGAACGTTCCATGAAGCCCCGTGCCTTGGCCCGGTCTTCCCCGGTGGGCAGTGCGTCCAGGTCGGCGAGGGAGTGGGTGATCATGACCGAGGCCATGCCTTTGGCTCGGTTGAGCCGGGTGAGGCTGTCGGCGTACTCGACGAGGCCGGGCGCGCCGCGCAGCGCCCGCCATAGTTCGTCCATGACTCCGATGTAGGTGCGTCGGGGGGCGATGCCGAGTTCTGTCAGTGCGGCGGCGGCGTCGACCATGCCGAAGCCGTAGGCCCAGGTCGCGAGCATCGCGGCGGTGAGGAGGGTGTCGCCGGCGGCGCCGACTCGGGAGATGTCGACGCTGACCGCGGGTGCGTCGAGGTCCAGCGGTGTGGTGGTCTGGCTGTCGAAGACGCCGGCCAGTGATCCGGAGATGAGCAGGTCGAGGGTGAAGACCAGGTCGCTGACGCGTTGCTGGTAGTGGCCGGGATCGTGGGCGCGTGCGGCGGCGCGGAGGTCTTCTGGTCCTTCTTCGATGACTTTGAGGACGTCGACGATGGTGGGCGCGCTGTGTCCGGCGAGGCGGTCGTCGAGGAGGTCGATGGCGCGGCCCAGGACGACTTCTTCGGCGTTGCTGATGGGGCCGGTGCGGACCAGGGTGGCCAGCGCCATCATCAGGGACAGGCGGCGGGAGCGTACTTCCCAGCGCATCCGTTCGGCTGCCGGGCCGCTCATTTTGCGCAGGGCCGTGCCCAGGGGGCCCAGGTCGAGGGGGTTGATCTTGTCCATGCCGCGGCCGATTCGGATGACCTGGCCGCCGAGGTGTTCGATGAGCATGGAGTAGTCGGGTTTGGTGTCGCCGAGGATGATGGCTTTGCTGCCTGCGGCCACTGCTCCGGTGACCAGGCGTTTGACGAGGGTGGACTTGCCGGTGCCGGGCTGGCCGAGGACGAAGGTGCCGGGGTTGGTGATCAGGCCTGCACGGAGCCAGGCCAGAGGGTCCAGGCAGACGACTTCGCCCCACAGTTGGTGGCGGCCTATGGGGGTGCCGATGACGGGGGTGCCGGCGCCGGCGACGAAGGGGAACAGGCCGCAGGCCTGCGTGGTGGTGGCCTGGTACTGCGGGGCGGCGCTGATGTGCGCGGCGCGGCCGCCGCCGGGGGTCTTCCAGCCCCAGGCGGGGGCGAGGGGGGCGGCCTGAGCGAGCGTGTCGACGTCGGCTCGCGTTGCCGGTCCCCTCGTGGAGGCTGGTGCCGGGGGGCGGCGGCTGGGTAGGTAGAGGCGCGGCATGGTGGCTCCTGGTCAGTGCGGCCAGCGGCGCGCGAGCTCCGCGGGGCAGATACCGCAGGGCAGGGTCGCGGCGAACGCGGCGGCTTGGCTGTTCCACATGCGGCGCAGGCGGATCCGGGACGCCTCGGCAGAGGCTTCGGTGTCTGATACCGCTCTGGGCAGGTCGCCGTCGCTGGTAACGGTGGTGGTCACGTACAGGGCGAGGAGGACCACGCCTGCGCCCATGGCTTCTTCGGCGGCGGCTTGCTGGGCGCGGGCCTGGTCGTGGGCGTCGCGGGCGGTTTCGTCGCGGCCGGTGCGGTTGCGGTAGTGGCGGCGGAAGGTGGCGGCGTTGACTTCCGATTCCAGGACCCGGGTGGCTTCCATGGCGGGCAGGGGCCGGTACTGCATGGTGACGCGCTTGGCGAACAGGCCGGGTGAGACCAGGCGAGCCAGGACGTCGGCGTGCACGTTGGAGCGGGGGGCCTCGTGCCAGGCCCAGGTGACGCTGACGCCGCCGTCGTGGACGTAGCGGTCGTAGTGGTCTTCGGCTCCGACGGGGCCTGCGTCCATGTAGCCGATCCCGTCTGCGCTTTCCGCGTCGCTGCCGGTGGGGCCGCCTCGGTGTCGTTCCAGGAGGCGGTTGATCTCGCCGCGGGCGTGGGGATCGAACGCGGTGCGCACGAATCCGGCGATCTCGTCGGCGGTGGCGCGGCCGACGACGGTGACGCCGCAGGTCCCCAGGGCCGATTCCAGGCCTTGCAGTGCGCGCCCGACCTCGGCGGCCGCGGCGGTCAGGTCCTTGGGGGCGGCGGGTGAGGCGCTGGGGTCGAAGGTGATCGAGACGCGGGTGTCGACGTCGGCGGCGGCGTTCGGGGCGGTGAGGACGAGCTGGTGCAGGATGTCGCGGGCCTGGGGCGGGGCGTCGGGGGCCAGGCTGGAGGCGACGGCGTTGGTGAGGGTGTAGCCGGGTTCGGGGGCGGTGTCGCAGGTGACGGTGACCCAGCGGATCATGGGCATGTGCCCGAGGCCGGCCAGCCAGGATCCCCAGTTGGCGACCCACTGGTCGGTGTCGGCCCGCTCGGCGAGCCAGGTGGAGGTGGGGACGACGCGCAAAGTGGCGGTGAGCAGCCCGGTGCGGCGGTCCCAGACCAGCCCGTACCGTCCGCCCAGGCCGTCCTCGGCCGACAGTAGCGTGGTGGGGGCCAGCACGCCGGGGAGCTGGAAGGCGCGTGGATGATCGATCACCACTCCGGCGGTGTATTTGGTGTAGCCGCGTTTGGCCGCGTACCACCAGCGCGAGTGCTGCAGTGCCAGCTGGCCCAGCGGGACCCCGTGGACGCGCACCACGGTGAGAGCGCCCACGACCAGCGCGCAGGGCCCGGCGACCAGCAGGGCGTGCAGGGACACCGCGCCGCTGACGATGACCAGAACGAGCGCGCCCATCAGGGCCAGAGTGCCGCCGGTGCCCAGGCCCAGCAGGCCGATGGCGCGGCGCCGCCGCCATCCTCCGTAGGTGCGGGGCTCGGTGCGGGAGGTTGTGGACATCATGCGCTTCCGTCGGGCTCGTCGGTCATCGAGTCGGCGCCCTTCTTGGCGCTGTCCATGCCTTTGCGGACAGCGCCCGCGGCGGCGCCCGCGGCCAGGCCCGCCGGGCCGAAGGCCGCCGCAGCTGAGGAGCCGCCGAAGGAGCCGGCGGCCATGGGCCCGGAGGGCGGCATCGCCGGTCCGGGCGAGGCCCCGGTGGGGATGGTGGCGCTGCCGGCCTTGCCGGTGAGCTTGTCCCCGAACTGGTGACCGCCCGGCGCCAGAGGCTGGCCGGATGAGGGCGGGGTGGTCGGTTTGACGGCGAGCGTCACAGGCGGCTGGGAGTCGTCGCCGTCCTGTCGGCCCGGCGGCCCAGACGGTCTTGGGGCGGGGGGTGCGGAGGGTGATTGATCAGGTCTTCGCTGCATGTGGCGGGCCTGGTCGGAGGCGGACATGCCGCCGGCGCCTCCGGAGGAGGCGCGGAAGGAGCCGACGGCGACCGCGCCGCCGAGCGCGGCCGACAGCAGGCCGCCCTGTCCGGAGCTCTGGGCGACCGATCCGGTGGCCCACGTGGTGAGCTTCATCAGGACCGGCAGGGCGATGAGGCTGAGCGCCATCATGGCGTACCCGACGAAGATCGTCCGGATGTCGCTGCCCTTGCCGACCATGGTGATCGCGATCGCGTAGATCGCGGCGGCCGCGGGTTTGTAGAAGACGAACGCCAGTCCCCAGCCGGTGATCTTGGTGAACCACACGCGGGTCTTGGGGGCCAGGGTTCCGGCGGAGGCCAGGGGCAGCATGCCGGCCAGGACGATGATGGATGCTTGGCGGAACACCATCAGCAGGGCCTGAACGATCGCCATGAGCAGCCCGAAGACGCCCAGGACGTTGATCAGGCCGACCGGCGCGCCGGCCATGGCGATGGTCTCCACGAGCCGCCTGACGAAGTCCCCGTCGGCGCTGGTGCTGATGACCCATGACGACCAGGCGTCTCCGGCCTGCAGGAGCAGGGTGGGCACGATGACGCCGATCGCTCCGGTCGCGGCGATGGTGACCAGGCCCTGCCCGACGTCGGTGAGTGAGTTGGCCTTGCCGGTGATCGCCATCTTCCCGCCGGCGACGATGACGGCCATGACGGCGACGGCGGTGGCGATCGGCATCATCCATCCCTGAATGGTGTAGACGGCCGCCTCGTCTTGCAGGTCGGGTGAGGGGACCTGCACCCACCAGGTGAAGGTCCCGGTGATGACCCACCCGATCGCCTCTTGGATGGAGTGCGCCAGGGCCTCCAGGGCGCCGTTCCCGACGGCGTTGGCGGTGCCGGTGATCGGGTTGGGCACGGTGCGTTTGACCGCGCAGACCGGTGAAAGGAGCGCGACACACTCGGCCATGGTCAACTCCCTGCGCTGGGGGTGGGGCCGCCTGGGGCGGTGAACAGGGTGAACTGGCGCGTCGTGGCCACGGGGGCGGCCGCGCGGCCCCAGTCCCCGGCGGCGGGGGCCAGCAGACGCCAGTCGTTGCCGCGCCACAGGACGCTGACGCTGGTGGCGGCTCTGATGGTGCTGCCCGGTGAAGTGCCGGGTCCTGCGGTCAGCAGGTCCAGGTCGGCTTGGTCGGGGGTGTAGCGGTGCCAGCGGAATCCCTCTTGGACCGCGTAGACGGGGCCGAGGGGTGCGCCGGCGGCTGTGCCGGTCTGGGTGCGCCGCTGCTCGTAGGATTCCCGGACGCCGGTTAGCAGGAGCCGTGCGTCGGCGCCGACGACCTGCCGGGTGATGGTGGGCTCGTAGATCCGCGGCCCCCATTGGGCGTTGGCTCTGATCGCGATGTGCAGGGCTGCCAGCAGCGCTCCGGTGGGGGTGCGAGCGAACCCGGCGGCGAGTCCGTCGTCGTGGCGGGAGGGGCCGTCGGTGGGCGAGGTGGGCAGCAGCAGGCCGTTGAACCGGATCCACTGCAGAGGCGCCAGCGGCACCGTCGGGATTCCCGCGGGTGTGGTGGGGGCGATGACGCGCGGATGTACTCGAGCCGGGGCCGGTGGGCGGGCCGGTGAACGGAGGCGAACGTGGGCGATGGCCGCCACGGTGAGGACGACCGCGGCCAGCGCGGCCGCGATGAGTGCCCGTCGTCGGCGCGGGCGGCTCAGCCAGCTGGTCCGCGCAGCCATCAGGTGGTCCCGTAGACGATGGTGATGAGGCCGGCGGCCACGCTGGCCAGGCTGAGCCCGCCCAGGACCCAGGGGATGCCCGAGGCGCCGTCGGCGGCGAGGTTGGCACGGTTGCGTTGTCCGATCGTCATCTTGCCCGCGCACATCAGCAGGCCGGCCATTCCGCACACCAGTACGCCCCACTTGCCCCAGCCGATGAGCATCTCGACGGGGGCCTGCAGGTTGGGCGGTGCCGCAGGAGGGGCGTCGGGGACGTCGACTCCCCCGCCGCCGCCGTTGGGCGGCGGGGCGGTGGGATCCCACAGTGCGGCGGTGATGCGGCGCGGCGCGAGCGGAAGGAGGTGGAGCACCGCTGCGTGCTCGACCAGGTATTGGAGGGGTGCCGACATCACCGGTGTCCTTGCTGAGGGGTGGGGGTTGGGGCGGACTGCGGGGTGGGCTGCGGGGCGGGTTGGGCGGGGGCGAGCTGGCGGAGGGCGGTGAGGGAGCGCGCGGCCGCGCGGGGCAGGTGGACCTTGGCGGGCTGGTCGACCAGGCGCAGCGCCGGGATGAACGGCATGCGCAGCAGCCCGCTGGCCAGGTGGGGTTCCAGGAGCCGGAACCGGGCGGTGGCTTCGGGGGGTTCGGGCCCGGCGCCGTCGGAGACCACGATCAGTGCTGTGACCGGGTAGCCCGAGTGCAGGAGCGTGCGGGTCGCTGCCGTGGCTAGTGCGGCGGAGGGGACGTTGCCGCGGGCGAGCAGGATCAGGGGACGTCCGGCTAGGCCCATGACGGTGCGGCCGGTGCGCAGATGTTGGCGCGGCAGCGCGCCGAAGTCCCAGACCTTGTGGTTTTCCAGGAGGGCGACCACGGTGCTCACCCCGGCTCCCCCGTGCGCGCCGAGCAGGACGAGTTCGTCGGCCGGCGGCCGGTACAGCGGTCCGGGCCGTTCCGGGGGCGGCGCCGGAGGCGAGTGCGGCGGCCCGGGGAGCTGTCTGGCCGCGGGGAGGAGTTGCACCGCACGGTTCTCCACTCATCCATGGCTGACGGGGGGAGATCACGGTAGACACACTTGCCGCAGATGCGCAAGATGGCTAAAACAAGCTTTAGCGCATTCTAAAATGTTAGAAACAGGCTCTGGAGGGTGAATGAGCGACGCAGCGCGACTGGTCGGGCGAGGCGGCGGCCACCCCTGTCCCGGGGGCCCGGGCCGGGGGCGAATCGTCCATGCCGACCTTGCGGAACCCGCACACCGGCGCTGGATGCACGTGCATCCGCATGCTCGGAGCTGCGCCACGACCGCACGCTCCCGGCCGCGGCGCCGTGAGGCGACGACGGCACCCTCGCCGGATCAGGCGTCCAGGGCGGTACCGGATCGAGCACCGGAGCCGGCCGCCGCCCGCACCGCGATGTGGACGGCGAGCCCGAGCCCGGTCGAGCCGCCGTCGGCAGCCGGGCCCCAGCGGCATCCGCTCCGCCCGGACCTGTCGCCCACACACACCGGATGAGCGCCGAATGAGCACCGGATGAGCGCCGCGCGCGCTCTGATGCTGGCGGGGGCGGGCTGCCTGGCGGTCGTGACGGCAGCGCAGTTGCTGGTGGCCGTGCTCGGCGGACCGGCCGAAGCCGGATGCGCCCCCGCAGCCACGGGAACCAAGAGCGCACCGAGCAGCCCGGGCGCCTCCAGAGCGGCCGCCGCCATCCCCACCAACTACCTGCGGTTGTACCAGAGCACCGGCCCGCGCTACGGCATCGCCTGGCCGGTGCTGGCGGGGATCGGCAAGGTGGAGACCGACCACGGACACTCCACCCTGCCGGGGGTGCACTCGGGCCAGAACTTCGCGGGCGCAGGCGGCCCCATGCAGTTCCTCCAAGCCACCTGGGACTCCTTCGGCGTCGACGGTGACGGCGACGGCGTCAAGGACCGCTACAACCCCGCCGACGCCATCCCGGGGGCGGCCAACTACCTCAAGCACAACCACGCCGACCAGGGCGGCGACCGGCTGCGCTCGGCGATCTACCAGTACAACCACTCCTGGGACTACGTCGAGCTGGTCCTGAGCTGGGCCAAGCGCTACGCCTCCGGCGCCTTCACCTTCGGCGACGGCAACACCACCGGCCAGTGCGCCCCCGGCGGCCAGGCCTCCGGTCCCCTCGGGCGCCGCATCGTCACCTACGCCACCAGACAGATCGGCCTGCCCTACCAATGGGCCGGCGGCGACCGCAGCGGCCCCACCGTCGGCACCAACTCCCGCGGCGACGGCAAATCGGGATTCGACTGCTCCGGCCTGGCCCTGTACGCGGTCTACCAGGCCACCGGCGGCCGCCTGGAAATCCCGCACAACACCACCGCGCAGTGGAACCTCCCCAAACTCGCGCCCGTCGCCGACAAGAAGGACCTGAGGCCCGGCGACCTGATCTACTTCGGGTCCGACCTGCACCACATGGCCATCTACATCGGCGACGGCAAGTTCGTGCACGCGCCCCAGACCGGCGACTACGTCAAGATCAGCCCCATGAGCAGCCGCTCGGACTACGCCGGGGCCCGGCGCGTGCCCGCTCGCTACGACCAACCTCAGCGGACGGCCCAGGATGAACCCAGCACGCCTTCTCGGTAAGGCCATGACCGCCATCACAGTCCTCACCCTGTCGGCGTGCGCTTGGACGGCCTCACCCACGACGGGCTCCGCACCGCCAGGAAGCCCCCCGTCCGGGGAGCCGTCTCCCGCGGCCTCTCCGGGCCAGGCCCCCACCGCGCCCACCATGCCTCCCGCGCAGGAAATGGACGAGATGGACGCCACCGCGGTCTCCGTCATCGTCGTTCGCACCATCTGGGCCGTGGACGCCATGCGCGACACCGGGCAGCGCGACGCCTACCTTCGGGCCCGGCCCTACCTCACCCAGCCCTGCCTCGCGCGCCTGCAGACTGAACCCGTCGCAGGGATCCCCACGCTTTGGCGTGATCACCGGGCCTACGCCCAGGTGCGCCTCACCCGCCAGGCCCCAGAACTCGGCGCCGGTCCCGACAGCCCTGTGCTGGCCCATCGCCAGTTCCACGTCACGGTCACCCCGACCGGGCGGGACGGATGGAAGGGCATTCCCATCCGAGCGATCACCTTCACCACCCTCACCCGTCCGACCTCCGCAGCCCCGTGGCGGATCGCTACCATCGCCACGGCCTGACAGCGCCGCACCCGTAAGGCGCCTCAGCCTTTCGGAGCCCATCTGCCCCCACGCGCCGCGCCCCACCGCCGCGCCCGTGCCCATCACATCGTGCCCATCACGCCATGTCCGTTTCGCCGGGCCCTGGTCACCGTCCCCCGCACCGCACCGCCCGGGCGACCCGCCGACCAGCCCCCGCTCGCCCTGCGCGCGAAGCACCCGATCGTCCTGTCAGGGCATCCGCCACGGCCGCGATGCCCCGCGCATCAGCACGGCCCAGGTTCCTGCCGCTGCTTGATACGAAAACGAACACGCCCTCCGCGCCCGCGACCCCGATGACTTCTCCGCCCGCGACCAGCTTCCCGGGCCGTTTCCCGTCCCCCGACCCGAGATCAAGCCTGCCGCCGACCAGTTCAACTCCGCGTTCCTCGAGCGCAAGCGCGAGTCCGAGCAGCAGGCGTCGCCGGCACCGCTCATCACCGATGCAAAACCTTCGGGCCTCGGCCCGCCGCTGGATACGTCGGAGCACGTACCGTCCGATCCCCGAGACGGTGAACTCGATGAAGCCGATAGCGCTGTCTGGCGAACTCATGAATATCCCCCTGGGGTGGACCTGGCTCTCGGTCTTTCGTGAGGGTTGCGGCCGCGACTCATTCGTGGACTTCAAGTCGGCTCCAGGCTGCAGGGCCTTCGCCGCACACCGCAGTTCGCGGCGCCGCGAACTTCCCCGACTAGTTTCCCGGCATGACTGATCGCCGAGGCGTCACCGGCCCGCAGCTGCTCGCCACCGACCGGGCGCGTTGGCGGCAGGCGCCCTAGGCGCTGAAAGAATCCCGCGTCTGGCAGGCTCCGGTGCACATCACCTCAGCCGCTGCCACCTGCCCTGTGCCCGATTGTGAGAATTCCACTCCTGCATCCCATCGTTTTTCAGATTGAACTGAGCGAACATCGAAGATGTTAAAGGAACGCATGTCATCGGCTGTGTCATCTATGGGATCCGGCCAAGGCGAAGAAGGCGACATGTGTAGCTCCGAAGATGAGCGCCGCCTATGCGATCGAATTTTCTCGCGAAGACTGTTCGGCTGACATGCCCTGGGACAAGCCTCTCTTTTATAGTGTCCCCGGCAATCCCCGCGTGGTCCACGTGGGCAGGTGGCTGTAGAGGTTCTCGACTCACCGACCTTTTCCTCCACCCGCCGCCACTGGGCCACGACAGGCCGGAAATATGGAGACAGCAATGGCCGCACCGACACTGACCGTCGGCGACAGACAGCAGACAGGGCTCACCGGCAGGACCGCGTTCGACCTCGGCACGCCCGACCATGCCATCGACGCCTCGACCTCGCCGGACCAGGAACGAGCCGGCTCGGTGTGCGCTCTCAGATCCAGCACGACGGCGGCGACGTGGCCGCCGGTCGACGCCCGACTGCGGGTGGTCCCCAACGTGGCGACAGCGCGGCTGCGAGAGACCGTCAGCGAGCCGACCGACTACCTACCGGACCTCGCCGGGTGATCGCCGCGGTCCACAGCGCGGCGGCCACAGCCGCCAGCAGCGCCTTGGTGGTGCTCGGCGACAGCTTCGCCCACGGAGAAGGAGACCCTGCTCCTGACGGCGGTTGGTTCGGATGGGCCGGGCGCCTGGCCGCCTTCTTGGACATCCGGCGCGCTGACCTGCACAACATCAGCGCGCGGGGCGCGACACCGCGGGACGTCGTCCTCCATCAACTCCCCCGCATCAGGGACCTAAAGCCCAGCATCGTGGCAGTCGGGTGCGGGATCGACGCCGCCCTAACGGGGTTTCGGCTGGAGGATATCGCGTGCGATCTGGCATCGGTGTTCCAGTGGGCGCAGAACGCAGTAGCGGTGACGGTGGCCGTTCCCGTCCCCCTACCGCCGTTACTCCAGAGCCCGCAGACGCCGCACCTGCCAAGGAGCGAGATCCCCAAGCGCGTCGACGCGGTGAACCTGGTACTGCAGCACCAGGCCAGCGGGTGCCAGGCGATAACCCCCACCAGGACACGGGCCAGAACGTCGACGACCCCGACCTTTGGTGCTCCGACGGCCTCCAGCTGAACCCAGAGGTCACACGGTCATCGCCGAGATCCTCGCGGACCTCATCAGCGCCCACCTCAGCGCAGCCGATCACCCTCCCGACGACGAGCAGGTGCCTTGATGACACCTCCCCGCGCCTTCCGAGCGGCGGTGCAGGTCAAGGACCCCGCCACCACCGGTGGTGCGCTGAACCCCGGCATCAAGGTCCGCCGCGCGGTGATGGTGAACCCTGTTCGATGGCGCGCCGCCGCCCCACGCTCCGCCCTCCGCTGGGACTGCCTGTGGTCCTTACTGCCCGCGGACATCGAAGCCACCCCACCCGATCCGCCGTTTCGGCACGTCACCGAAAACCAACTCAAGGGCACAGACCACGTCATGAGTCGGCCAGGCGCTCGCCCGCGCCATCTACGACGTACTTCCCGGCCACGTCCCCACATCATCGACGAACGGACAACGTCATGAGCGAATCGCCCCTCGGCAGAGCCGATTTCCGAGCCGCGGTGGAATCAGCCGACCTGCCAGCGATCACCCACACCCTGCAGCGTGACGTCAGGTTCGACAGCACCGTCACGCGCCGCCCGTATCACGGGCTGGCCCAAGTCACGCCTGTGCTGCAGATCCTGATGGACGGCCTGGAGGATTTCCGCTACACCGACGAGCTTCAGGCCGACGCCGCCGTTCAGGCGCTGGTCTTCACCTCGTGGGTGGGGGGCGCCATGGTGCAGGGGGTGGATTTGATCCGGTTCGGTGAATCCGGGCTCGTGTCGGGGCTGACGGTGCTGCTCCAGCCGCTGGAGGCCGTGATGGCGCTGGCGCAGACCATCGAGCGGGACACCGGCCACACTCTCGCCCCGCCCTTCCCTGCCGAAGCCTCCCCGCGGACGGCGTCGTGAACGAGCTCAGCCTGCGTCACGCGCGGTTCCTGCGCGACCGCAACCCGGCGACGCCGTGCCTGACGATCGACCTGGACGTCGTCGCAGCCCGTTACCACGCTCTGCGTGCCGTCCTGCCGCAGGCAGCGCAGATCCACTACGCGGTGAAGGCCAACCCCCATCCTGCGATCATCGCGACGCTGGTCGCGCTCGGCGCGCACTTCGACGCCGCGAGTCCCGCGGAGATCGCCTTGTGCCTGGACCAGGGCGCTCCCCCAGAGACGGTCTCCTACGGCAACACCGTCAAACGCACCGGCGACATCACCTACGCCCACGAGCGCGGAATCGATCTGTACGCGTTCGATGCCGAGGCCGAGCTCCGCAAGATCGCCGCCGCCGCTCCCGGCGCCGGCGTCTACTGCCGCCTGCTCGTCGACGGCGACGATTCCGCCCTGTGGCCGCTGAGTAACAAGTTCGGCTGCACCGACGCGATGGCGATCGAGTTGCTCACCCTGGCCGCCGATCTCGGCCTGCGCCCGCTGGGAGTGTCGTGGCACGTGGGTTCGCAGCAGCAGGATCCCTCCCGCTGGGAGAACCCCATCAGCCGCGCCGCCGCGGTGTTCGAGGAACTCAGCGCCCGCGGTCTCTCCCCGTCGCTGATCAACCTGGGCGGCGGGTTCCCCGCGGACTACAGCCGCCACGTCCCCGGCATCCACCAGTACGGCAAGGTGATCAACACCGCCTTGGCCGAAGCGTTCGGTGGCCGGAACCAGCACCAGATCATGGCCGAGCCCGGCCGGTACCTCGTCGCCGACGCGGGCGTGCTGCGGTCCCGGGTGGTGCTGGTGTCCACCAAGGGCACCGCCGACGGCCGCCGCTGGATCTATCTCGACGTCGGCCGGTTCAGCGGCCTGGCCGAGACCGAGGGGGAGGCGATCGTGTATCCGCTCGCCACCGCCTACGACGACACCGAGCACATCGGTCCCGCAGTCCTGGCCGGCCCTACGTGCGACAGCGTGGACGTCCTGTACGAGCGCACCCGCCGCCACCTGCCCATGCAACTGAGCGAAGGCGATTATGTCGACTTCTTGTGCGCCGGCGCCTACACCGCCCCCTACACCAGCCAGTTCAACGGGTTCGCGCCGCTGAGGTGCCACAGCTTTAAGGACGCCGAATGAGCAGCCCGTCCGCCCCCTCTTCCCGCCCCTCCCTCGGAGAAGCCATGCCCCTCACCCGGTACGGTGTCCGCCACCCCGATCTGCCGCATGTCATCGAACTGGCCCGAGCCGACGGTGAGGCCGTGGCGACCCACTGGCCGGACGCCGAGCTGGTGGCCCGCTCGGCAACTCGTCGGCGGGGCATCACCGGGACCCGGACCGTGTGGGGGCCCTGGACGTCGGTCGCCGACCGCCGCCCAGGTCTCGCTGCGGCCGCCGCGTTGCGGTCCGCGCGCCCGGCGCCCTCGTCCGGATCACTGGCGCCCCTGCTCGACTGACCTCGCGACGGAGGCGCGCAGATTATGCGTGATAACTGTTCGGCGGTGAGCGATGTCCAGCTCGCCCGCGTTTATCAGGCCCGAGCTCGTGGCACCTACTGGCGGACGCAAGCCCATTGTCGTCTGCCGATCTCGGTGGGCCAGGCCTACCATGAGGCCGACAAACTGGACGCGACGATCGACTGGGTCAATCGCCACGCAGGCCAGCCCTTCCAGCGCTGCACGGTCGTGGTGGCCGACACGCTGCATCGGCACAATCACCGCGGCGCAGACGCCCGGGGCCGGGCGCGCGAGGCCGGGGATTCCTGGCTGGCCCGCAACCGGCATTTGCTGGCGGGCCTGGTCATCCCCTATCGCATCGTGCGCTGGGACGCGCTGCTGCAGCATTCGAGCTTCCCGGCCCTGCACGCCCAGATACAACACCTCGCAGAAGCGGGCGGCGACTTCGCGAAGGCCCTGCGCAGGGCGACTGACGCATGGCTGGCCCGCCAACACAACCCACCCGGACCCGACGAGCAGATGTTTGTACGCCGGTATCTGCTGGAGGAGATCGCCGCGATCGCGGTCATGGAGCAAATAGGCCCTGCAGCGCTCTGTTACCCCGGCGGAATCAAACTCTTTGAAACCGCCCGCACTGCCGCGTTCAAACACCTCACACAATCGATGTCCTGGGTGACGCCGACACTTGCCGACTTCGAGATGACCGAACTGCACATCAGGCGACGAAGCTGAGCACGCTCCCCTAGTTCGCCACACCTGCGGCACCACGGCGGTCTCACCGTCGGCAGCATGAATCGCATGTCCCGTCGCATTCACTCGCCCGATGAAACCGCGAAAGGTTGTCCCGTGTCCGGAATCAATCTCGCATATGTCGAGCTGAACGTCGCCGACTCTTGGACCGTGGTGGGCTACTACACTCGCGGCTTGCAATTCGACCAGATCGCGGTCGCCGACGGTCCCAACCGGCGATCGACGCTCCTGCGCAGCAACGCCGCCCAGATCGTCATCACCACCCCCACCGCCGCCCACGGCGAGGTCGCCGACTACCTCGCCCGGCACGGCGACGGCGTCGCCGACATCGCCCTCACGGTCGCCGACCTCGACGACGCAGTGACCCGCGCCGAGGCGGCCGGGCTGGAGCAGCTGGAGCCCATCCACCAGGCCCCCGACGGCAGCTGGATCGCCCGGGTCTCGGGGGTGGGATCGGTCCGGCACACGCTCATCCGCGCGGCCTCCGACCTCCCCCGGCGCCTGCCGCCGCGGGCCCGCTGGACCTACGAGCACACCGACGGTCAGACCGCCATCCCCCTGCCCGCTTCCCACCACGTCGAGCTGGCCCGGCCGCAGGCCATCGACCACCTGGCGTGGTGCCTGCCGCAAGGCGAACTGGAGACCGCGGTGGCCCGATACCGAGACGCGTTCGGCCTGAAGATCGCCAGCAGTGACCAGATCGTGACGGGAACCAGCGTGGCCAACACCTACGTGCTGACCAGCGGCGGGACGCGGGAGGTCACCTGGGTGATGGCCGAACGCGACGGCACCGCCCAGCCCGGCCCCGGCGGCCACATCGACGAGTTCGTCGCCGCACACGGCGCCGCCGGCGTGCAGCACATCGCGCTGCGCACCAACGACATCCTCACCGCGCTCCGCGAGGACTCCCGCGGCGGCGTGGACTTCCTCCCCGCACCCCCCGCCGACTACACCCGCCTCCCCGAGCGGGTTAAGCGCCTGCCGCAGATGCGCGCCCGGATGCAGGACCTCCTCGCCGCCGGCATCCTGGTCGACCACGACAACGAGGGCGGCGACGGGCTGCTGGCCCAGGTCTTCACCCACTCCCCCCACCAGCGCGGAGCGCTCTTCTACGCACTCATCCAGCGCGAAGGGGCCGTAGGGTTCAGCACCCGAATCGCCCGCGCCCTGTTCGAAGTGCACAAGAGCGCGGGCCATGCGCCGGCACGTCGACCGGCAACTGAACAACCAACACGACGCGATCCCATGGACCTGTAGCCCTTGGCCGACTTGTGAGACTCCTCGCGCACACGGCAGTAGCCCGCCGGAGCGTGGAACTTCGGCTCCAGCGGGCGCAGTAGGCGAACCGCCCCGATCGTCGACCAGGCGGTGTGCCACCGCTGACGGCTGAGGCCCTTC
Source organism: Actinomadura sp. NPDC048955 (assembly GCF_040649435.1). Taxonomy (NCBI): domain Bacteria; kingdom Bacillati; phylum Actinomycetota; class Actinomycetes; order Streptosporangiales; family Thermomonosporaceae; genus Actinomadura; species Actinomadura sp. NPDC048955. The sequence continues at coordinate 6,451 of NZ_JBEZJI010000075.1, read as the reverse complement.
AAGCTCATGGGTGTTCTCACCGCGGCCCCGGAAATCGCACACCGCGACGTGGGCAGCGTCGTCATGCCCACGACACCCGCCGGCTAGTACGCCCCCCTCATCCCGATCGTCATCCACACCGCCAGTGCCCACCTCGCGCTGCAGCAGCTACTGGGCGACGGCCCGTCCCCGGCCATCAAAGCCCCGGCGGCCGCGAACGCGGGAGACAGAATCACCTCAAGGTGAGCGCGCACGCCATCAGGGGGCGGGGCTCCTCTCGAACGATCTCCACTGCCCTCGACGCCGGAGACGCCCCCCGCTGGTGTCCATCCCCAACGGCCGAGTGGCGCCCGACAGCGGTGGCCTTCGGCGTCTGCGACGATCGGCTGAGCATGTCGCTGAGCACGATTATCAGCACCCTGACTGACCGATCACAGCGGTACGCGATGCCGCACGAACCTGGGCGGCCGGGTCGGTGCCCGCGCCAGCTCATGCCTATCCCGCCGCCCCTGTTGTTCACGCCGCTCGAGTCTCCGGTGACGCTGCCTGTCGTGCTAGTGCACTAGTCGTCCTCGGGAGGGATCTCGGCCTGGTCACGGTCCCAATCGGGCAAACGCGGGCGCGGCGAGCTGGCTCGGGGCGCGGTGGTCCCGGGTGAGGTGGTGCGTGGTGACGGAGACGGGCTGCCGGATGGGGGTGCCTTGCCCGGCTCGTCGGCCCCGCAGGCGCCGACGAGGGTGAGCGCGACCATCAGGACGGCGGCCGCGGCCGCCGAACGAGCTTTCACACGTGATCCTTCCGAGAGGCGGTCCAGCAGGGGTGCGAAGACCGGTAGGTGCGGGGAAGCCGCGCCGGTGGGTGCGCGGTCTGGTGTCAGCGGGCGTACTTGCTGAGCCCCGCCGGAAGACCCGATTCGCTGCCTGCGGCGGGGACGGCGGGGCAGGCGATGATGGCCGACATGTCCAGCGGCAGCGGCCGTTCGCCAGCGACGAGGAACCCGGCCTCTTCCAGCAGGTGCCGGTACTGGCCGCGGGTACGTTCCCTCCCACCGAGGTTGTTGACCAGCATGTGCAGGTCCCACCACGCGGCGAGCGAGGGGTCGGTGGGGTCTTCGGCGAGCGGGCGCTCGATGATCAGCAGAGAGCTGTCGTCGGCGGCGGCCTGGCGGACGGCGCGCAGGATGGCGGCGCAGGTTCGGTCGTCCCAGTCGTGCAAGACTCGGCTGAGGATGTACACATCAGCGCTGGCGGGCAGGTCGCCGCTGGCGGTGAAGTCGCCGGGGAACATTTGGACCCGGTCCAGGTGCCCGCGGCCGCCCAGGTTGACGCGTGCGGCCGCGATGACCGCCGGCTGCTCCAGCAGCATCCCCCGGGCGTGTGGATAGGCGTCCAGGAGGTGGGCGAGCAGTTCGCCGTTGCCGCCGCCGATGTCGGCGATGGTGCGGGCGGCGGACAGGTCGACGGCGCGGGCCACGTCGCGGACGCAGCCCGCGCCCTCGGCCATGGCGCGGTTGAAGATGTCGCGGTCGCGCGGGTGGGTCCGCAGGTAGTCCCACGGCGCCTGTCCGTACGCGGCCTCGAAGGCGTTCTCTCCGCTCTGGATGGACTCGGCCAGTGCCCCGAAACTTGCGTAAAACGGGCCTCCGTAGAGCATGGCGATGTGGCGCATGGATCCCGGGGCAGTGCGCGACAGGCGGCGGCCGAGGTCGGTCAGCCGCCAGGTCCGCCCCCTCGGCGCGATCACGCTGACCCGCGGGTGACTCAGCACGCGCAGCAGCCTGTGCAGCTCATCGGGCGCGGCGCCGGTCCGCTCGGCCAGTTGGTCACTGGTGAGGGGCACGATGCGCAAGTGGTCGGGGAGGTCCAGCACGACCATGGCGCGCAACGCCTGGGTCACCCACGCGCCGGTGAGCAACTGCAGGAGCCGCCTCCCTTCTGCGTCGTCTCCGGCGCCGTCTGGAGTGCTGGGCCCCGCGGTGCCGACGGCCCCGGGACCTTCGGCGGAGTCGGAGGACTGGCCGTGGCGCTCGGGATTTGCTGCGGCAGGCGGCTCGGCGATGCCCAGGTCCGGGCTGTCCTCCGCGCCGCTGCTGCCGGCGCCGCGCCGCGCTGCGACCGAGCCGAGCAGGTGACGCCGAAGTGTTTCGGCGTGCTGCCCTGCGGTGATGATCTCCAGCCGGCGGGGCCAGCCCATCGGGGTGCGGCCCGGCGCGCGGAAGTACAGCACGGTGACGCCATCGGGTCCGTGGGCGGGGTTGTAGCCTCCCCCGTCCGGCTGCGGTCCGCCTGGGCGGCCGAGGGCGCGGCGGAGATCTTCCAGCCGATGGCCGCTCGGCCGGGTGAGTCGCACGGCGGTGTGGTACTCGTGCTGGCCCAGGCGCTCCTGGCGGACGGCGGCCGCGCCGAGCGCGTCATCGGGTACGCAGAACACCTCGATGCCGGCCTCCCCGCCGAGCGTGTCATCGCGATCGGAGCGCGCGTGGATGATCCGCACGTCTAGGTGCCCACCCGCCACCTGCTCGGGGGGGATGCTGTAGCGGTCCGCGAGCCGGTCGCGCACCACGCGGCTGGGGATCGGCTCCTGCGGATGGAGCCCCTGCTGCCGCAGGAGACCGGTCACGGCGTCCAGATCAGTGCAGAAGACCAGTACAGCGGCGTGATCGAGCGCGCAGCTTCCGGTGATGGCCTCGATCATCTCGCGGGGAGCGTTCGGGGGGAGCGCATCGGCGACGGCGCGGGCGATACCGCAGGACCGCGCGTACTCACCGACCCTGCGGAGCTCCCGCTCGTCCTCCACCGCGATCCGCGCCCGGCGGGCTGAAGTCTCGCTGATGCCGGTCTCCATGCTTCACCCCATGTTCAATGAATGGCGGGGCCAACCATAAATCACCGCATGTCACACGCAGTGTCAGCAGACATGTCCTCATTCAGAAAGATCGGGTCCATTGAGATTGATGCACAATCAAAAGCGAGCCGCCGAACTCTGCAGCGCCCGCGGGATATCTCCGCGAATCAATGACGAGGCCCTGCGGAGAGAGCAGACGAGTGTTCGCCATGAAATGGCGCGCAGCATGCCGTGCTGGTCCTGTGGCTTGAACGGGCCGCCAGTAAGAGGTAGCCGCGCCGAGCTGGCTGCTCCTCGGATCACCCCTCGAAGCGCCCGTGACCGGACCCGCCTGGGCCGTGGTAGCCGCCCGGCGGCTTCGACCATGACCCCGCCTCTGGCCTGGACATTGGCCCGGTGTCATCCGACTGATCTACGCCGGGTGGCGGGGCCGCGGCCTGGCTCACTTGCCGGGCCCGGTGACGTCCCGCCGGGCACGTCGTCGCCCCTTGCCTGACCCCGTACACACACATCTACGGTGGGCTTCGCCGGCTCGCCAGAGATCAACGAGCTGGACACGTTCCTCGATCTCGTAGGCACAAAGGGCGCATGTTCATCGTCCGGTGATGACCGATCGCTGGCGAGACGGGAGTCGTGCCGGTGTGCCGGCGGAGACAGAGCCGGGCAGGAGCGGTCAGCTCACGTTGCGCAGGGGTCGCCCTGCTTGTTGGGGCATGCAGCGAGCCGCTCGGCATACTCGGCGACCTTCGTCTCGAACACGTCCTCCGTGGGAATGACCGTCCAGGCGTACCCGTTCACACCGAAGGTCTGGTCGAAGTTCAGGATGGGACGCTGGGTCGAGAGGGTGCCGGTAATCGGGCCGTGATCGCCCAGGCCGTCGAGCTGGATCGTTCTACCCGAGCCGCGTCCGCCGACGGCGATCTTGGATCGGACCTGGTTGCCGGCGCTGTCGAAATGCACCAGCGTGAGGGTCCCGGTCACCTGCCCGGTCACGGGACGGAACGTGACGTGCAGCAGGGCGTGCTGCTCATCATGTGTGAGCATGGCGACGACCTCGCGATCGGGAACGGGCGCCTGTTCCCCTGCGCCGCGACGGTCGTCGCCGCTACCCTCCCCCGCTGCCAGGGCGATGCCGACCAACAACGCGACGGCGAGCACCGCCACCGCGGCGCCCCAGACAGCCAGCACGACTCGCTGGCGGTTCACGTTCGCGCTGTTCATTGCAAGACCCTCCCAGTTGAGGTGCGAGGAGCCCCGGCGTCGGCTACCACGATCCCGGGTGAGCGCAGGCGCCGGCTCCAGGCAGCGAGGTTGAGGTGTTCAGTCGCCGACGAATTCGCAGGCGCTGTAGCCGAACTCTTTGCGGCAGAAGTCGTACTTGTGGTCGTACTTCGCCACCTCGGCCTTGAACTCCGCTGGAGACTGGATGACCGTTCACTCCGTCTTCGGCACGCCGGTGAGTTCGTTGTCGAGGGTGAGGCGGGCGCCGTCCTCGGAGAGGGTGGCCGTGATGTCGCCCCCGGAGGTGCGCCGCAGGCCGCTGAGGGTGAACGTGGAGTTCGGGACCTGGACCGAGCCGTTGAAGGGCTGGGGCAGCTCCGGGAGCTTGGTGCCGTCGTCGGCCCAGGTGACCTGGGTGTAGTGCCCGGTCAGCTGGTTTCCCTGGCCGGGGTAGACCCGGAAGTCCAGCATGCCGAACTTGCCGGGCTGCCAGGCCCACGCGTAGTAGTCCTTGTACTGCGGCTTGGCCGGGGCCGTCGGGCGGGGCCCACCGGTATCGCGCTCACTGCCAGTGCACGCTGTCAGGACGGTGCTGGCCAACATCGCGCCAAAGAGCGCTGTGACTGCGGCGGGTCGGCAACGCCGGACGAGCCCGCGCTTCGACTTCGTGTCACCCATGGGCGATTCCTTTATCGTCGGGCGGTGAATCGGGTTGGCTGGGCCAGCCGCGACCAACACTCGCCTTCCTCACCATAAATTAGGCGATGTCATATAACTTGTCACGCGGCGTGTCCTCTAGAAGAAACTTTTTCTGAGGCAAGTCGTGCGGGGAGTTATAAGTGTGGCAGATGGTCGGAGTTACATCATCTGCGCACTGCGGCCCAGCATCACCGGACGGCCGCGGCAGCCGCGCTGCGTAAGGAAGGTTGCAGCCACCGACGCTCGCGCATTTACCGAACTCTCGAGCCGCCCCTTTCAAAACGTACGGAAGCGCTCACATGCAAGGAACGCCCGAAATCACAGTCGCGCCCGAGCGGTTTCCGTGTTCGAGATGAAGTCTCGAAAGACCGGGAGGGGACAACCTGGGTGACATGTCGCGTGACAATTATATCTCTAGGGTGAGAGGTGGTTTAAAGTCCGACGCCACTCGCGAAGAGAGGGCGTTCTCATTCGGGAGGATCGCACCGTGTCCAGGGGGCCTGGCTTGGCATATGTGGAGCTTAATGTTGCCAACGACGAGACCGTTGTCGACTACTTCACGCGCCGCCTCATGTTCGACCAGGTTGCGGTCGCCCATAAACGGGCGACTCGATCAACTCTGCTGCGCAGCAACAGCGCCCAGGTCATCGTCACCACGCCAACCAGTGGAGACGGCCCAGTCGTCGACTTCCTCGCCCGCCACGGCGACGGGGTCGCGGACATCGCCCTGCACCACACCGATGTTCACGCACTGGTGGCCCGAGCACACCGTTCCGGGCTGAAGGTGCTCGCACCGGTTCGGATCCTGGCACCAGAGCGGGTCATAACCGCGCGGATCGCAGGAGCCGGATCGGTGACTCACACCCTCATCGACTCTTCCACGCACCTCCTGCGGCGACTGCCACCGGGGTTCCCGTGGCAGGCCGACCAACTCACCCTTCCGGGTCCGGCCACTCCGCGTGCAGCGCTGGCCCGGCCGCAGTCGATCGATCATCTGACCTGGTACCTGCCCGCCGACGCCCTCGAACGGGCCACCGCGCACTACAAAGAAGCCTTCGAGATGAGCATCACCACCAGCTGCATCACCGCCGGCGCAGGCGTAGCTCACAGCAACGCCCTGTCGTCCTCAGGCCTGGTCTTCGTGCTGACTGCTCCTGACGCACGACACCCCGACCACGTGGGGCAGATCAACGAGTTCCTGACCACGCACAACTCGGCCGGGGTGCACCACGTCGCCCTGCGGACCGGCGACATCGTCACGGCTGCCCGGCTGCTCAAGCACACCGGAGCCACGCTCCTGCATGCCCCCATCGACTACTACGAGCACATTCCCGCGTCAGTGTCCGCTTGCCGCTCCGTTCGGGCCCGGGTGCCCGAACTTCTCGCCCTCGGGATTCTCGTGGACTATGACGAGCACGGCCTGCTTTACCAGATCCTTGGATCCTCGCCTCTTCAGCGCGGCGCGCTGCACTATGAACTCATTCAGCGTGAGGGGGCCGCAGGATTCGGACGACGCAGCGCACGTGCGCTGCTCCAGATGTGACCGACACCCCGCTCCGCAGCGGTCTGGGAAAGGATCCGGCCAACACGAATTCAGCTCCCCCTTCGGATCGCGTGAAGCCCCCCGGCTTCACGCGGTCAGCTGGGGGCGGTAGCGCCAAAGATGACAAGTGGCCCCAATAGACGCCCCCCCGGGGAACCAGAAGTT
>NZ_JBEZJI010000074.1:0-43481 GCF_040649435.1 Actinomadura sp. NPDC048955 | reverse complement strand
GACAACGTCGGAGCCGCCAAGACCGGCAAGGCCGAGAAGCTCGGCGTCACGGTCGTGCAGCAAGACGAACTGTGGCGCTGGCTGACCGAAGCCGGCGTCATCTGACCGCTCGGCAGGTGGGAGCAACTGTTGCCGGTGCCGCAATGAGGGATGTTCCGGGCGACCTGCAGGAGTGGCGGTGTCCAGCCCAGGCTCGCGCCGTGCTTGGCAGTGTGGAGTTGTCCGACCTTACGGGTACCTCGCCGACGTCATCGGAGCTGGAGGCGGGCGGCCATGCTGGGCGTGAGCCTCCCGTCTCCCTCTTCAGTGCCTCGATGCGGCGTTGGCGGTTGACCAGGCTGTCGCGCAGCTTGCGCGGGGAGTTGTTTCCATCCGGGGCGCGCGGCGGGTGTGCCCGCCGCAGGTCGGTACGCGGCGGTGCCCCGCGGGATCGGTCAACTGAGTGGTTGATGGGTGGGGCGGTGTGGTCGGCGACCGGATCCGGCCCTGTGGATGGCAACGTGGCGGCGTTTTCGTGCGGCTTGTCCGTGCTCAGATTGCCGTATGGCGAAGGTGAACTGGGAACGGGAGCCGGGTGAGATCGTTGAGGAGTTCGTCGCCGCGATGCTGCTGCTCGATCACCCTCACGGGAACCAGATCACCCCCTCCCGGGGGGATCGGGGAGTGGACATCTGTGTGCGACATCCCGACGGTTTCGACGTCTACCAGGTCAAACGATACGCCGGGAAGTTGACCGCCAAGCAGGCCAACGACATCGAACGCTCCTGGCGCACCTTCGTCGACAAGACCCTTCGCGTCCTTCCGGTGCGGTCGTGGACGTTGGTCATGCCCTGGGAACCCACCCACGAGCGGTTGGAATGGCTGGCCGAGCTCACCGCCGGCCACGGCATCCGCGTCGAGTGGATGGGGGGCCGCATCCTGGACGGGATGGCGGCGCGACGGCCGTCACTGGTGGAGTACTTCTTCGGCGACGGTGGTGAGCGTCTGCAGCGCCTTATGACCGCGGCCTTGCACGCGGGCACGGAGGTCCCCGCGCAGAAGGCGGGGGACGACCTGCTTGCCGCCGTGATCGGGCGGCATCAGGCGCTCACCGCTGCTCTCAACGAACTCGACCCCTTCTATCGCTATGAAGTCGAAGTCCGGACCGGCAAGGTCAGTGACCAGCCGTGGGATGCCGACACCCAAAGCGATCCCATGATCGTGCTCGTGCAGTATCAGCAGCTCGATGCCGTCACCTACCTGGTGATGAGGCTGATCGCGTTGAGCGCCGAATCCACCCGGCTGCGCCCGATCGTGATGTCCAGCGAGTTGACCGCCACTCCCGGCACCCCCCAGGCCCAAGCACTCGCCGACTTCCGCGAATTCGGGGCGCCCTTGCAGGCCATGCCGGCCAGGATCACCGACGTCACCGGACCACCGGGAATCACCGCGCTGCCCGGGGAGGGCCGCATCAGCATCTGGCCGCGGCCGGTGCAAAACATGCCCGACCTCGAAGTACGGGCGCTGGCTCCCGACGGCTCGATTCCTCAGACCCTCGACATGGTCGAGGTGGAGAACGGCCGCGCTACCGCCGGTCCCGGCGTCTGGATCGCCGCGCAGGACCAGGGTGGGGCGTTCCGGCTGGAGCTGCGCCTCAACGGGTCCGACAGAGACACGCTGGATATCACTCCGATGCACCTGGCGGGGCGCGCCCCGGCCGAGGTACTGCCCGCGATGAGGCTGCTCGCCTCCCTGGAGGACGGCAATGCCCTCGTGCTGGCGGTCCGCGGCGGAGGAAAACCCATCGGCCCGGTGTGGCAGGACCTGAAGTCCCCGCTGACATCCCAGGCCAAAGTGCACGTCCAGGCGCTGGAATCGCTGCAGACCATCCAGGCCCACACCTACGAACGCATCGAAGTCCCCCACCTGCCTGCGGGACCGTCCTTCGCCCAGTGGTGGGGCCGGACGTTGGACATCGCGCGGATCCTGAACGGCGAACAACTCACCGGCACCTGGACGAGGCTCCCGGTGCCGAGGAATCTGCTTCCCGCCGACGACGAGTTCGCCGTCACCATGACTCTCCCCCTGCTGATCGACATCAACGGCAGGAAGATCCGGCTCGACATGGACCAGTACGTCATCCGCAAGAGCGCCCGCGTCCAAGACTCCAGCGCCGCCGGCACCGCACCCCGCGGCGACACCATCACACTCATCCCCGGCTCGGACCCAGCAATGACCGTCACGGCCGTTGCCCGCGCTGACCTGCAATAACACCAGCCCGTCTGGCCGCTCAGCGGCTCCTTTCTCCGGAGCGCCGTCGAGTTCGATACGGTGCGCCCTTTTTGTGATCTTGCTGCCGTAGGTTCCTCCCGTGACGCAGCCGCCGGAGAGTGAGAACGTTGCAGAGCCCCCGGTCCCCTCCCGGCCCGACCGGGGCCGCACGAACCGGTGGGCCGTGACCGCACTGATCGCCGGAGCGGTGGGGCTGGCGGTGCCCGCGATCGGGCTGGCCGTCGCCGCTCTGGTCCAGACGCGCCGACGCGGCGGGAAGGGCCGGGGTCTGGCGGTCGCCGCTCTGGTGATGTCCGGTGCCTGGCTCACGGCGGGCGCAGTGCTTCTGAGTGTGGCGGCGGGGAACGGGGAAAACCGCGGCCCGGAGACCGGAGGGCCGCGGGCGTCCGCGTTGTCGGCGGGAGACTGCTTCATCAATTTCCGGCGAGAGGGAGCGAAGGTCTTCGCGCAGGCGGCACCGTGCGAGAAGCTCCACCAGGGCGAGGTCCTGGCCGTGCCCGTTCTGCCCGCTGTTCGGTACCCCGGTGAGGAGCGCCTGGCGGCCGATGCGCAAGGCGCCTGCCGGCGCGAGGCCGCGCCCCTGTACGAGGCCGGACGCGGCGAGGAGTTCACGCTGGTGGTCGACCGCCCCGACCGGAGGGCGTGGGAGGGCGGCGATCATGCGGTGAGGTGCCTTCTGCGCTACTCGGACGGAGCCAAGATGTACATCCTGTCTAACGCTCCGCGAATGACCTCGGAACTCGCCGCCGGTGACTGCGTCGGGACATGGAGTGACTCCGGCAGCGTGGAACTCGTCGACTGCGATCAGAAGCACGAGGTCCAGGTGTTCGCGAGAGTAACGCTGAAGCAGGAGAAATACCCGAACGACGCCCAGGTGCTCACCCTCTGCGCGGACCGGGCGCGGAAGGTCTTCGGCACTGCCCCGCCGAAGGACCTCCTGCTGCGTTACGCGGGGCCGGACGAGCTGGAATGGGCGCGCGGCCAACGGGATGCCGTCTGCCTGGTCACCAGCCGGAAGGGACGACTGTCCCGCTCACTGGTGCCCGAGCTCAAGCGATCGTGACCGCAGAGAAGGGGGCCGGCCTGGCACTGGCCGTGCTGCTGGTCGCCTTCCTGGCCCCCGGGCAATCTTCTGTTAGAGCGCTGGTCAACGAGACGGAGCACCAGGGGTCGGGTCGGCCGGTGTCCCACTGTTCCGATTGAACGGCAATCCGGCGCGCAACCGCCTTGGGCGGGCGCGGCTACTGCTGCGGCAGGAAGGCGGGGTTGACGATCTCCAGGGACAGGCCATTGGCCCCGTGGTAGGCGGCGATCTGGTCGGGGACGCGTGCGATCAGGTGCATTCCGGCGCCGGCGGCTCGGTCCTCGGCCTGGGCGACATTCTGTGCAGCGGCCACCAAATAGTAGGGGGTATAGCTGCTCGGAGCAGGGGTCCTCCCCCGGGAATCCATGAGGCGCCTCGATCGCCAGGAACGGCTGGCCGTCCTGCGTGGTCGTTGACGTGGAGGTGTGTAGCCGCACGCTGCCGTCGGCGAGCGTCCACGGCAGCGTGAACGTCTGCGGGCCCGACCACGCCACCCCGAGCCCGTCGGCGAGCTGCTTCTGCATTCCAACAACATCACATGGGTACAGGGTCAGCGCCGCAGGACGTGGCGCATCGTCGTTGGGCGATCCCGTGGGCGTCCCTTCATCCACCAGTCGGATGAGGACGCCCCCAGTCCCTGCCAGAAGACGAATTGAGCGCTTTCCGCTATGCGGTTGAAACCAGCCCGGCGCAGTAGCATTCCCGCTCTGGCCATGTCGCTGACCGAGTACGACAGGAACGGGGTCGCGTGGTCAGGCGCGGTGGTCCAGGGGCCGATGCTCGGCTGGGCCTGCACGATCTCCGTCGAGGGTTGGTCAGCTCGCGTGGTGGACGCGCTCAGCCTGACCGTCCGAGTTATCCCGTCGGTGAGTCGGACGGAGACGGACACCGTCTTCGGGGGCTGCAGATCCAGCCCGACCGCGTCCCGTAGTTGCTCGCGCACGGGCGCAGGATCTGTGACGACGAAGCCCAGTCCGTCAGGCTGCCCGAACACCTGGTCGGGCGAGGGGCAAGCGCTGGAGGAGACCGCGGTGACTGTCGTCGTCGCCAGGGCGACAGCGGTCATGGCGGCCAGTCGAGCGATGACGGCGGTGCGAAGCCGCAACACATTACCCCTTCACGTTCGGTGTCAGTTATTCGCTAAAAAGAGCTGGCTTTATAGATCTCAGGAAGGGATGAGTTGTCGACTCGTCCGGCTTCAACCTTCTCCTGGTGAGACTTCCGTCATTCTAGAGAAGAGAATGTCAGTGGAGATGTCACCCAGTGATGCTGCTAAAAACCAGTTCCGACTGCTGTGTGGGGTGCCGACCCGGCAGCTTCCTGCGAATTCCACTCAGTTGAGTGGCCAGGTGCCACTTGACCAGCGCAAACGCGCCGGGGCGAGGGGCGACGCCCATGATCAGTGCGGCTCGTGGCACACGTCGGCCTGGACTGCGTGCCGCCATCGCCGGGCCATTCGGACATAACTCCACTGCGCTTGGCCAGCCTTGAGCAGCTTGCGGACATCCCCCACCGGCGTACCGGGCGCTTGGCTGAGGAACATCGCCGCCTACACCGGGCGCCGGCCCGCGACCTCAACCATCCGGATCAACGCGCGATCCCCCACCTGCTGGGAAGGGGCCGCCCTTCACCTGCCGCCCGGCGCCAGCGTCCTCGTCCGCGCGACCACCCTTCACACCCGGGCCGGCCAACCCATTGACCACACCGTCTTGATCTGGCCGGACACCACCACCTACGCCGACATCCCTTCACTGCCCTGAAAGGCCCGTCCCGGTGATAGCGGCCACGTTCGCCGGCCCGGTAGAGAGACCACCTGGTCGTGATGTGGGAGTCCCGCCCGGCATGATCTGGAAGGTGTTGGCCTCCATCGCCTGACACTGAGGCAATATCTCTGCCGTTCGCGCAATGGGAAACGACGGAGCAGCCCGTGCACCGGGTTGGGGAGTCCTCAATGGACACCTTCGCCACTAAGGCCGATCCGCCGTTTCCCGCGCGCCCCTGCCGACGGGTGACTAGTCCGCCGCGATTAAGAGAGGCTTACGCGCTTTCCAGTATAACGCGGGGTAAGGTGCCGCGAAGCTGGCGGGCCGCAGACCCGGCGACGATCGGCATGCCCCTGAACGCCACCGCGGAACGCGAACCCTGGCTTCCCCAGCACTTCTGACCCGCCACCCTCACCGACCGAAGCGGCCATCCTCCGAAGCGGCCATTCTCCGCGATAGCCCCGTGACCGTCCCTCCAACAGCTCACATGTGATACTGGGAAAGCGTCATGACACCCGATGCCGATACCGCATTTCTGCCTGCCGGCCTGCGCCGATGGCTGGCAGGCCAGCTGCCCGACGTCGCAGCCATCACCGACGCGTCCTGGCCGCGCAAAGAATCAAGAGTCTGGCGCCTGGAGACCAAACCCCCCACCGGGACCGCCTACCTCAAGGTCAGCCCCTCGCAGCCCAGCTACGGGCGCGAGACCCGCGCCTACCGGCAGGCGGCCACCGCCCTGGGGCCGGGCCACGCGCGCCGGCGGTCAAGTGGCCGCTGAGGCTGGCCAGGCATTCGGCGGCTTCACGGGCCTGCCCGGCCAGGGCGGTCGCCACGGCGGCCCTGGCCTGTGGGGGAGCGGGTGCAGGGTGGTCGTGCCAGCAACGCAGCAGGTTCCCGGCGAGCCGGTGAACGCGGTTCGCCGTCGTCGGGGTGAGGTGCAGGCTCCTGACGACGGTTCCGGGCAGGGCCGTGGTCAGGACGGCGCGCAGGGCTGCGTCGGCGGCGATCAGCCGCGGGATCTGCACCCACGGTGACTTCTCCCCACGCAACTGGGTGTGGGACCCCCAGCGCCGAACCCTCGGGCTGATCGATTTCGAGAGCGCCACCCACGCCCCCGCGGTCCAGGACCTGGTCTGGCTGTTCGGCGCGATCTGGCCCATCCGCCCCGACCTGCGGGAAGTGTTCCTGGCCGGATACGGCCGCGCGCTCACCGCCGACGAACACCGGGCACTGCTCCTGCTCACCACCCGCTTGGCCGTCTCCTACCTGAACTCCGGCATCGCCCGAGGCGAACCAGTCCTCATCGACCGCGGCCGCGACGCCCTCGGCCACCTCGCACGCGCTCGCGTCTGACCGACTGCGGCGCCTGGACGTCCTGGAGATCTCCATGCTCCAGCCATCCTCAAGCCGGACATCGATAGATGTCTGCCTGGGTGATCGCTCGACCGACGGCTTCGGCGGCGATCTGCAGCGGGATCCGTTCTTGTTCGATGCGCAGGAACCCCGTCCAGTCGGGGTCGGTCAGGCGTTCGTACAGGGTTCTTTCGGAGGCTGTGAGGTGTTGCAGGGGTTTGCGGGGGGCGTGTTTGAGGGGTTTTCCCTGCGCGTCGGTGGATGAGCCGTATTTCTCGTACTGCTGGTAGGCGGTTTCGTCCATGAGGATGGTGCGGACCGGGAGGCCTTCGCGTCGGAAGTTGTCGACGATCTCGAGCCCGTAGGCGTCCATGTCGCCCCAGTAGATCAGGTGCGGTGTTGCGGCGATCCAGGGGATGCGGGCGAGTGCCGCGGCTCCGAACCCCTCTCCCTCGACCGAGACCGCGTTGGGCAGGGGCGGGAAGTGGATGGCGGTGTCCTTGTTTTCGGAGATGACGATCACGTGTGGTGGGTAGGCGGGCGTCATGGTGTCGCCGACGGTGGCGGAGTCGTGTCGGCGGCCTCCGGCTGAGCGGTGGTCGGGGTCGAGGTAGGTGAAGTGGATTCTGGGCGGGTGCGGGGGCAGCAGCCCCAGGTCGGCGCGTTCGGTGAGTGAGGCGATCAGGTGCCTGCTGGTGTTGAGCCATTTGGCGTGAAGGCCGGGGATGGGCACCTGTCTGGGGGTGAGGCCGGCGGCGTCGTGGTCACGGAACCAGCAGGCGGCGGCGACCAGGAGGTCGAAGTCCGTCGGTGTGTAGTGGTCGGTCTCCCGCAGGATCTTCGGGGTGGGCCCGGTCGGGAAGGTGTCGTGCAGGCGGTGGGCGCGCTGCCGTCCGCGCCGCAGCCGTGCTGGCCAGTCTCCGCCCGCGAGGGCGGCGGCGGTGTCGACGTCGGCGACGGTCACGTGGGTGGGGATCTGCTGCGTGCTTGCGTGGACGCGGCGTGAGGTCCACGTCAGGTCGAGGTGGTTGGCCTGTGCCCATTCCTGCCAGGCCAGGGCCTGCTGTTGGAGCGCGGGGAACCGGGTTTCGAGTTCGGTTCGGGTGACCGAGCCGAGCGGGAAGGTGCGGGGCCATGACCGTTCGGCGTCGGCGATCTCGGTATGCCAGGTTCGCGTGAGGCGTGCGGTCACGGCCGTGACGATCTCGTTGATGTCCTTCAGCACTGGCCCGTCCCTGGCCTGGTGTCGGTCCGGCGTCGCGGGCGGGTCATGGTTGGTCCTGCCGGTCGGTCAGGGTGGTGACGTAGGAGTACTCCGTCGCCGGGTCCTTGGTGGTGGCGAGCAGCCGGTCCATGTGTGGTTCGAGGGCTGTGACCTTGTCGAAGGGTGCGCCGACGATCAGTTGGAAGCCCAGTGCCTTCCATGCTCGGACTCCGCGGCCGGCGTACTCGCTGTCGGACTTGATGAACGCCTCGTCCAGGACGACGGGAGCGAACCGTGGTCGGGTGCGGCTTTCGTCACCGAGTTGGAATCGCAGCGCGGCGCCGACGATGAACGCGACGAGTTCTTGGGACTCGCCGCCGCTCTTGCCTCCGAGTTCTCTGTAGATGCAGCGTTCGACGCCGTCGGGTGTGAGGCACACCGCGGTGATCTCGATGTGCTTGCGGACGTCGAGGAGACGGTCGCGTTGCGCGGTTGACCTGGAGGGGTCGTCTGGTTTGCCGATCCGCTGCATGAAGGCGCGTAGGCGCGTGAACCGCTGCTCGGCCTCGTCGTCGGACATCTGCTGGGTGAGGCCGGAGGACAGCTGTTTGAGTTCTCGGCGGAACGCGGCGACGTTGGGGTCGCTGTGCTTGCGGTCGAGGCGTATTTCCAGGCGTTCCCGGCGAGAACCGAACGGAAGGGACGCGATGATGGCGTTGACCGGCTGCAGTCGTTCTTCGATCAGGTCGATCGCGGTGTCGAAGGCGCCGTTCAGCGGCACCAGGTCCTCGCCGCTCCATCTGGCCAGGCGCCTCTTCCACTCGTCGCGCCGCTCGTGCAGGCCCGTCTGGACGATGTTGTCGTAGATGTCTCGGTAGGCCTGGTAAGACCGCAGGGTGGTGCCCAGGTTCGGGTCGTCCCACTGGTTCTTGTAGGTGCGGAAGATCCCCTCGATGCCGGTGGTCGCTTTGTTGGTCTTCCCGCGGGCGTCCTCGCGTGCGCGGATGAGCTGCCCGCGCAGCCGTTCGATGCCGGCTGGGAAGCGTTTGAGGTCGGTGGGGTCGCCGACGGCCGCGAACTCCTTGTTCAGCCAGGCGGCGACGTCGTTGGCGACCGTGTCGGTGTCGCCGGTCGCGGTCAGTTCCGCGGTGACCTTGCCGAGTTGCTTGGTGAGGTGCTCGTGCTCGGTCTGGAGGGCGTCGCGGTCGTTCTCGGCTGCGAACTGGGTTCGCCGCGTCTTCTTCAGTTCGGTGTCAACGGCCGCGGCGGCGGCCTGGAGGGTCTGGAGCTGGTCGTTGTCTTGGAGGATCTCGTCGATCCGGCCCTGCGTGGTGTCGATCAGGGTCTGGATGCCGCCGGTGTCGATCGACCGCCAGGCGATGCTGCTCAGGTACTGGTAGGCGCTGCGGCGTTTGTTCAGGTCGCGGGTTCGGTCGCTGAGCTTGCCTTCCAGTTCGCGAAGGTCGGCGAGCCGGCCGTGCAGCTCAGCGAGCTCGATTTTGATCTCGTTGATGCGGGCCTGGTTGGAGAAACCGATGACGTTGCGGTCGCCGAGGTCGCCGTGGGCGCCGCGCCGGCCCTGCCTGGTCTGCCCGTTGCGGGTGACGCGGCGGCCGCCGCCGGACAGGTCGTGTGGTGTGTCGACGCAGAGCGCGTCGATGCCGTTGGCCTGAACCCGGTCGCGGATCCAGTGGGTGAACGGCGACGGCTTGTGCACGAGCTTGCCGGAGATCCAGCGCGGGTCACCGTGCCCCCGGGTGGGCTCGTGGGGTTTGAGCGGGACGCCTTGGAAGTTGACCCGGATCGGAAGGTGCAGGGCGTCGATGCTGCGGCTGAGCTGCTCCAGTTTCTCGTCGTCGACGAGAAGGACGCGGGTGATGGAGGCGAGGGTGACCTCGGCGGCTTTTCGCCAGGCCTCCTCGTTCGGTGCCAGGTCGATCAGCTCGGCGACGAACGGCAGATCGGTGGGCGCGATCCCGGCGGCTTGGGCCATCTGCAGGCGAGCCAGATGTAGGTGCTGAGGGATGAGCCCATCACGGCCGGCCAGGTAGGTCTTCTCCTTGACAAGGCTGTCGATCTTGTCCTGGAGGGGGGCTCCTTGCTTGTAGAGCTTGCGTTTGTCGGCTTCGATTTGTTCCTCAGCTTCGTCGGAGCCGGTGAGGAACTTTTCTGCGTCGGTCACCAGCTGGTCGAACGCGGCCTTGTCGCGGGCGGCGGGGCCATCGATCATCGCGGTGTGCTCATCGAATCGGCTGCGCGCCCGGTGGGCCTCGTCGAGGTCGCGGCGAAGTTCGTTGATCTTCTTCTCAAGCTGGATGAGGGTGTCGCCGCCGCTCTGGCCGATCTGTCGGCTGAGGTCGTCGCGACGCTGTTCCAGGTCGTTCACCTGCAGGCGCGCGTCCTCGGCGTCGGCTGCCTTGGCCGTGTGCTCGACCCGATTGGCGTCGATCGCTTGGCTGAGCAGGGAGGTCTGGGTGGTGAGCTGCCACCGACGGAACGGGGAGGCGCCTGCCCGGTCGAGGCCCAGTTGATCGATCCGAGCGACGGTGCCCTGCGCGGCCTGCAGGTCATCGTGGAGGCCGACGATCGGGCGCAGCACGTCGGCCTTGTGCCCTTCGGTGACCATCGCCTCATACGCCAGGTCCAGGTCCGCGAAGTGGTCGCTGGCCCGGTCGGCGTGCATGTAGGTGGCGGGCCGCTCGAGCACTGCGGTCTTGTACAGCTGGTCGACCGTTTTCACCTGCTCGCCGGTCTGGATGCGGGCCAGCAGCCGCAGCGCCTTCTCACCGTCGCCGCCGGCACCGATACCGAGCCTGGCGTACAGCGTCTCGGCCAGTTCGGTGTAGGTGCCGTGCGGGGTCAGCCCGGGAAAGCGCGCCTTCAGGTCGGCTTGGTCGAAGTCCTTGGCCGCGAGCGGCTGCAGGTCCCGCAGGTCCAAGGCGCCGTCGACGGTGGCCATCTTCATGATCATGTCGCCGGTCTTGGTGGCGCCCCGGGGTGCGCGGTAGGTCCGCAGGACCGTCAGGCGCCGGTTGTTGTCGTCGACGAACGTCATGGCCAGGGCGGACCAGGTGGGGCCGTCGCCGCCGCGCAGGACGGCGTCACGCCGGGTGTTGGTGCTGGCGTCGCGGCCGGTGTCGGTCTTGCCCCGCACATACGACAGCAGGTTGCGCTGCGCTTCGCCGCGGGCTCGGCCGACGGTCGCGTCGTTGGAGGCGCCGTTGAACGGGGTGTCGGAGGGCATCATCAACGCGATGTAGCTGTCCAGCAGTGTGCTTTTGCCGGTGCCGGACGCGCCCGACAGCAGGGTGGCACCGGCGGACAGGTCGATGGTGTGATGGCCTTCGAACCCGCCCCAGTTCAGTACCTGGAGTGTCTCGGCCCGCCACTGGGTGGTCCCTTCGGTCGCGCCGTCGACGTGCAGCAGCGGATCCTGGGTCACTGCTCCTCCCCCGCATCTGCCCTGTCGGCCTCCGCGGTGTCAGGGGTCGCATCGGTTGCCGGGGCAGCGCCGCGGGGGTGGTTCTGGTCGATGAACCAGTCCATCAGCTCCGCCAGCCGGTTGACCGGCAGCAGCACCTCGATCACCGGCGAGATCCGCAACTGCTCGGGGTCGGGTGTCCGGGCCAGCAGGCCGGCCTTGCGGATCCGTTCGATCGCCTGCTCGGCCCTGCGCGCGTCGCCGGCGTGGTCGGTCGCGTGCGGCGGCCGGAACTGGGCGATCGCGTCGGCCAGTTCCCTGTGGGCGACCACGACGGTGTCGCGGCCGGCGGCGCGTTCGCTGCTGAACCGCTGCCGCAGGAAGATCAGCAGGATCGTGTCCTCGCGACCGTAGGCGACATCGTGCAGCAGCGTCGGGAAGCGTCCGTCTGCCTCGGGTTGGGCCTGCCGTTTGAACGCCACCTGGTACTGCTCGTCGATGTGCAGGTCGAGAAACAGGTTGTGCAGCGCCGCGGTGATCTTCTCCCTGGCCTCCAGCAGCGTTCGCCAGTCCCGCGGCTGCTCGGCCGCGGAGATGTAGCGGTTCTTCAACACCGCGACCAGCGTCTTGCGCTGCTCGAAGGTGAGCGTTCCCTGGTCTCCCTCGAACAGCGATGTGCTCGTCTCGTCGAAGATCTCCTCCAGATCCTCGTGGGAAGCCTCGTGGGCGCCAGCGTCCTGGATCGTCCCAGTTCCCTGATGCTGGTGGCCGGTCGGTGCGGGGCGCGCGTCTTGGTCGCTCATGCCTCTGGTCCGATCGGCAGGGCCGCGAGCGCGGCGGTGGATTCGGCGTCGAGCGGGACTCGCGTGGTGTCGAAGGTCCGGCGCGTTCCGTCGGGCCGCACCGCCTCGAAGGCCTCAACATCGCCCGTTCGGGACCCGCCGGATGTGTCGGCGGCGGGCAGGATGCCTGCCTGGGTCGCCAGGTGCAGCAGCCCGAGGATCTCCACCGGGCGCCGCAACGAGGTCTCCAAGGTGTTGAACGCCTCCCCCAGCGAACCGGCCTGCTCGCCGGTCGCCGCGTCGACGACCGCCTGTCTGGTCTCCTGGAGCCGGGGGCCGCCTTGGCGGCGCAGCTCGTCCAGGCTGGGCGGGGGCGGTGCTGCCTGCGACACGTCCCGAACTGGGGGAAGCGCGACCTCACCGCCGGGATCGTAGAAGCGTTCCCGCAGGTGACTGATGTCCAGACCGGGCGGGATCAGCTCGATCGGCACGGTGGTGCGCGGCCGCGCCGTCTGCATCCACACGCCGACTTCCCGCTGCAGACCGCGCAGCAGTTCTTCGAGTTCGCGCTCCTTCACCCGGTCGTGGTTGACGATGTGCTCCCGCAGCGTCGTGGTCAGGTGGGCCCGCCGTTCGAGCACCTCATAGGTGCCCTGGCGGATGACGGTGACGGTTGCCCGAAAGTCGCGCTGCTCGCTGGGCGTCAGAGCGGCGGCGAACGGATGATCGAGGATCGTCTGCAGGTCGTTGCGCAGATCAAGCAAAAGCGCATCGTCACGCAGCAACTCCAGAGCTCCTTCGAACGCGCGGCCTTCAGCGGTGGAGGTCATGAGGTCGTCCGAGCGCGCCAGGTACTCGTCCAGCACTTGCCCGATCGGCCGCAGATCGTCCCGGAAATCGGCGACGATCGCGCGATGCATCGCGCCGACAGCTTCTTCGACACGTCGAAAGTCGCTTGGCAGCTGGGAGATCAGGTCGATGAGGTTGGAGTAGCCGTCGATCATCCGGTCGTCGGAGGCGGCGTAGATCTCTCCGCCGGCAGCGAGACGGTCCCGCTCCTTGGACAAGGTGTCGATCTGCTCGTCGAGACGGCGGATGCGGTCTTCGCGGACAGCGTTCGCCTCTGCCGCCCACTGCCGCACAGTCTGCAGAATCATCTTCAGTCTCGACTCGCTGATGAGCGCACGGTCGCGGGTCAGGCTGTCGACCAGCGCCATCGCCTCCATAGCGTTCGAGGTGAGCGAATACTCGTATCCCCCCGCGGGATTGTCGGAGCGCGCCAGCCAGCTGCTGTGCGTCCATTTCAGGCACAGGTCCCGGCCGCTGCCGTCGGGGACGTCGCGGCCGATGGACCGCAGCTCGGCCAGGAAACCGTCCACCCGCATGTGCAGCCGCTCGGCGGGAACGCTCTGCTGGTCCCGGCCGAAAGACGAGTTGAACACGGCGATGATGAACGGCGCCCACCTGCGCTCCAGCAGTCTCAGCGTCGGCTTCTCGAACGCCTCCTGCACCCGGGCAAGCTCCCCAGCGATGTCACTCACAGCAATGCGCCCTAACGTCCGGTGCTGTCGCGGGATGAAGGTACAACGCCGCGGCGACATTTCGCGGCCTCTGATCGCACCGTGCGCTGCGTCGTCCAGCGCCCCCTGTTCGACGAAACCACAGGCATTCCACCCGGACACCTACGCCGAACCCTTCGTCCGCAACATCGCCGCATTCCATGCGCTCTTGGACGACGTTCTCGCCAGCCTTGAAGATCCTCCACCCGCAGGCCGAGAAGTAGTCCAGCATTTCGTAAGGCCGAATGCCTCGGCCTCGCGATCAGCGCCACAACTGGAAGATCATTTCAGTCCGCGAGCAGCAGGCGTGTTCACCAAGACCGGTCGGCGGTCGCGTACACCGGTCACATCCGCCCCGCCATTTCCAACCTCGCCACCACAGAATCCGCCGTCCCCGCAACCGCCGAGCCCGTAGAACTGCGCGCCGCCGTGATGACCACGGCTCATCTAGGCCGGTCACCTCCGCCGCACCCTTCGATCACCCGGGCGGTCCGCGAACACTCCACGCCACACGTTCGTGCCGGAACCAACCTTGAGACCGCCGCGGCGCCGCCGTCTCGATCAGGCGGAAGCGAAGATCGCTTCTCTGGCGGCGTAGGCGAGTGTGGCCTGTGTAGAGCCGGTGATGCCGACTCGGTTCCAGTGGAAGATCACGTGAAGGGCGGTCACGGCGCGGATCCCCCGTGTGAGGCGGCCACTTTCGCGCAGAGTCTTCAGCTGGGCGCCCGCTTGCTCGAACGCGGTGAGCCAGGTGTTTCCGATGTCGTCCGGCCGGGCTGCGCCGAGCAGGAGCCTGCGCACGTCGTCGGTGAAGGACCTCCATGTTGCGGGGTCGGGTGGTTCACGGCGGAGAGCGGCGCGCTTTTCGGCGACTTGGGCCCATACGTCGCCTTGCTCTTCGAGTTCCAGACCGGCGGCGCGCATGAGTGCCGCGCACAGGACCAGTGAACGTTCTCTGCGGTCGGTGGCGGCGCCATTGAGGTAGGTGAGCAGGTGATGGCTGTCGGCGTGGAACAGCTCGTGTGCGGTGTTCATGCCGGCGTGGCCGCCGAAGGCATGGACTTCGGGCTCGTAGATGTCGCCGGTCCAGGCGACGTCTTGGGTGAGTTGGGAGTGGAGGGTGCAGCGGTCGCGGGCGCTCGGTTCGGTGGGCAGGTAGCGGACGCGCCAGCGGCCCTTGCGGATGAAGAACCATGAGGTGATGAGGCTGTTGGCCTCGGCGGCGGGCAGGGGGGCGAGGTGGGCGATGGCTCGCCGTTCGCGCGCTCGGGGGTCTGGACCGGGGAAGTCGATGTTCACCTGCGCCCAAGGGGCCGCCGGGGAGGTTTCGTCCATGCTCTGGCCTTTCGTCAGCACAGCAGGAGGCAGGCGTCCCAGGAGGTGGCGACCCCGGTGGCGGTCAGGGTTGCGCCAGCGGTTCCGTCAAGGAGGCCGGGCGGCTCATTGGGAGCGGCGGGGGCTTTGTCGTGCAGGCGCAGCAGTTCCGGGACGGGGATGGGGGTGAGGGCGTCGGCGGCGATCCTGCGTCCGGCGGCCAGGAGACCGCCGGTTCCGTGGCACAGGCCGCGGCAGGTGAGGCGCGCCAACTGCTGAGGGTCGCTCGCGCATGCCGCGAACGCCGCCTCGGCCTTCATCTGGCGAGTGGGGTCGCCGAGGGCGCGGGCGGCGAGCTGTTGCGCGCGGGCGATGCCTGGGGTCCCGTAGCACCAGGACGGCCGCCACGGTTCGGACTGCCCTTCGCCCCTCAGGTGCAGCTCGTTCAGTGTGATGATCTGCGGCCACCATGCGTGGCCGTCGTCGGTCCGGCGTTCCCAGTGGTCGAGCCACTGGCAGATGCGGGCGATCGCCGCTGGTTGCCCGTCGGTGCTGACGCCGTCGTTCATCGTCACCGCCAGCAGGGCGAGGGGCCCGGTGATCCCGTGGGCCATTCCGTGGTTGCTATGGCCTCCAGCGAGGCTGGGCTCGTTCCAGTGTGGACTGGTCGGGCACCACCAGCCGGGGAGACCGTCGAGCGGTTCGGTGAGCCGGACCAGGTAGGTCAGCACGTCGCGGAGCAGATCGACGGCGCCGATGCGGCGCAGGGCGACGCCGAGGCCGGTCAGCCCGCGGATGAGATCGAACTCGGCGTAGGCCGGGCGTCGGTGTTGGTCGATACGCCGGTGCGCGGCCTGCAGGCGTTGGCGCGTCACGGCCATGGTCCCTGCGGCGGTGACGGCCTTGGCGCGGTCGAGCCCTGGGTGGTCGGCTGCGGCCAGGACGAACGCGAGCGCGGGAGCCCCGTAGTAGAGGCTGGCCCCGCTGGCGACGCTGACACCTTCGGAGGCGGCTGCCCGAAGTGCGGTGTGCGCGGCCTGGGAGTTGCCGGTCTCCAGGTGGAGCAGGGCGATGCCGGCGGCTCCTTCGGCGAGGTTCTGCTCCCTGGTCATGGTGTCCCGCTTGAGGGGCTCTTGGCGAGGGCGGCTCGGTCTTGGCTTCTGCGGCGAGACCCGGGGCGGGCGTGCAGGTGGGTGTGGGCGATGGTGCGGGCCAGGCGTAGGCAGTGCCTTTCGGATGCGGTGTCGACACCGATCATGCGGGCGTGGTGCAGGTGCAGCAGGTCCGCCAGGACCTGATCAGTGTCCAACCCGTCCTGGTCGGCCAGGGCCCGGTACGTGGCCAGCGCTTCGGCCAGGTCCCCCGTCCACGCTGGGGTGGCGCCCGAGCTGCTGCCCGGGTTGCGGGTGTCGGCTTGAGCTCGGGCGCGGGCGAGCTGCGCGGGATCCAGGCGCGGTCCGCTGCGGTGCGGCACGTGGACGATGAGCCACCGCAGACCGTCGCCGCGGGTGAACCCGTCGGCGATGGCGATCATCCCGGCGGCTGTGGCGGCCTCCCGGTCGCCCGCCGGTCGCCCGAGGGCGGCGCGGGA
Organism: Actinomadura sp. NPDC048955; assembly: GCF_040649435.1. Classification (NCBI taxonomy): domain Bacteria; kingdom Bacillati; phylum Actinomycetota; class Actinomycetes; order Streptosporangiales; family Thermomonosporaceae; genus Actinomadura; species Actinomadura sp. NPDC048955. The sequence continues at coordinate 27,139 of NZ_JBEZJI010000074.1, read as the reverse complement.
GTCGGCGGCGAAGACCTCCTCTGCTGCGGTCAGGGTCGGGCCGATTCCGTGGCGGGTCTCAGGCTGGTAGGTCGCCAGGGTGCAGTCGGTCACCAGGCCGTCGTCGTGCAGCCTTTCCGCCCACCCCGCGAGGTCGTGGGCGGCGTCGGCGAACTCGGCGGGATCGCGCAGCGGGATCCGAAGCCGAAGGTGGTGGTGGGGGTCGGGGTAGCGAAGGAACCACCAGCCGGCGGGGAGCTCGGGAAGGCGGGTGAGGATGTCGGTGAGGATGCCCGGGGAGCGGCCGAACAGGCGGGCGTCCAGCCACCGTGACCGTCCGGGCCGGTGCTGCACAGTGCAGACGGGGCGGGCTGGCAGGGCCGGGCGCTGCGGGTGCTGGGGCGGGGCGGTGAGAGTGAGCAGAAGTTCAGCGGGCCTGCCGCCGATCCAGCCGGACGGGCCGTCGGCCTCGGTGACAGTGGCGGCGCCGAACCGGTCGAGGTGGCTGCGCAGCACCGCCAGGTGGGTGGGCTCGTCAAGGTCCAGACGCAACCGCACATCGTCGAACCCGCGGCCCTGGCTGATCAGTACCTCACGCGGCACCCGGTGCCGTTCTTGGTGCCGCTGCCAGGCGTCTCGCCACTGCGGCCACGACCCGGCGCGGCCGGGCAACGTATCGGCGGAGATGATCCAGCGGGCCGGGTGTAGGACGGTACGGCCCCGCCGGACCCTGGGCAGGAACGGTAGACCTGCGGCATGCCCCCAGCTGAACCGGGAACACGGGGCCGTCCACGCCGTCCAGATCTCGGCGAGGAACCGCGCGAGCGGCTGCTGGGCGGTCGGCAGGAGCACGCAGTTGAGCAGCAGCGGCTCGACCGGCCGTCCGGTGCTGGCCGAGACCAGCCACAGCCGCTCGCCGTCGCCGGCCACGGTCAGGTCCGCGATGCGCCACTGGGGATCGGGGTGGAAGTCGCCGACCGGCAGCACGGGCAGCAGTTCGGGTCCGCGGGCCAGAGTGGCCAGGCGGGTCTGAAGCGGGGGCGCGGACAACTGCACGGTGTCAGCGCCGGGCATCGCGGTCGGAAGGCTCTCGTAGACGTCGCGGAAGCGGTCCAGTTCGCCGGGGGTGAGCAGGTGCAGGAACCGTGCGGCGGCAACGCCCGCGTGGCGGGAGCCACTGGTCACGGTCAACGTGAACGCGCCCCGGTCCAGGTCGCGTGGTGTGTGTGCGGCGAGGGTGAACCGCAGTTCAGTGTGTGGGATCGGGGGCCGGTCATCGTCGCCGCGCAGCGCGGCGATCAGTGCGTCATCGAGCACGATTTCGGCGCAGCCGTCCAGGGTCGACCGTTGGGCGAGCTCGGCCAGCAGCGCGTCGCGGGTGGTGAAGCCCGCCGGGTCGCGGTGAGGTGAGCCCCGGTACCCGGCGGGGAATCCAAGGACGTTCACCACCTCGCGGATGGGCACGGCGGCGCCGGGGCCCCATCGTTCGATGAACGCGCGATGGTAGGCGGCCCAGCCGGGCAGGTGCGGCGCCACAGCCGTCAGTGTGGCGGCCGCGTCCTCGGCTGCGGCGACCACCGCCGGGGGCAGCGTCACCGAGCATCCGACCCGCAGGTCGACGGCGATGTGGTCGGCCGGGTCGGGCAGGCCGCGGCGCTGGCCCGGGGCGCCGACGTGCTGGTCTGGGTGATGCTTCAGGTGGCGGGCCAGGTGGGCGGCCGGGTCGGTCACGGTCATCGGCGGCCGGAGCGCCGACAGCAGCGCACCCGCCTTCACCAGCGCGACCAGCAGTTGTTCGGCCTCCTGCTCGACCTCAGCCCCCCTGCCTGCGTCGCGGTGGGCGGCGCGGCCGGTGAAGGTGCCGGCGACCTTGGCGGCGAGGTCTCCGAACGCGATCGGGGTGGCGGCCGTCTCGACCGCCACCCGCACCGGATCGGTCAGGGTGATTTCGACGTCGCAGATCCGGTCGTGTTCGGTGCGGGCGCACGGCAGTACCCACCGGCCGCCGCGAGCGTATCCGAGGGTGTTGGTCATCACCGAGACCGTGCGCAATACCGCGAGATCCTGTTCCGCCTGTGCGGTGTGCTCGGCGACGAAGCGGTCGTCGGGACGCTCCGCGGCCTCGTGCCGCCCGCTCCAGTTGACCGCCGCGTGCGCGCCGAGTTCGACCGGCGCGACACCGGCGAAGTGGCCGAACGGTGTTGCGCGGGTCGTCCATCGCAGCAGATACCGGATCGTGGCTTCCACCAGGCGCCGGAGCCGTCGCGTCTGGAACGGTTCTCCGTCCAATGCGCGGGTGATCTGGGCGGCCAAGTCGGGGGCGGCGGGGGTGAGGGTAGCCGCGAACTCCGGCAGCGTCCAGGCCTGCCGCAGCCACTGCACCCACTCCCCTGGCCGGTCGGTGGTGAGGTCGGGCCAAGGCGGCAGGACCAGGCCTTCGGGGTAGGCGGCGGCTCTGATCAACGCCGCACTTGTCGCGTGGAACATCGCTCACCGCCCAGGCAGGAGGGGGAATGGTGGCCGTGGAACCGGGTGCCGGGCCCGGCACCGGCTCACCGTGAGGAGGGAAAGTGCCGGGCCCGGCGGGCGGGGTGCTAGTGCACGGCGCCGATGTTGGCGTTGGTGGTGCAGGCGCTCGAGCCGGTGTTGCCCGAGCCGCAGTTGTCGTCGGTGCTGGTGGCGTGGCCGCTCGCGGTGTCCCCGGAGTCGACCAGGCGGACGTCCAGCTCGTAGTCGCCGTTGTCCATCAGGAGGGGTCCTTTCATCGAGAGGTGATGGTGGGGAAGGTGAGGACGATGCGGCTGTGCCGCTTGTCCAGGACGGTCCCGTCCGGCAGGTCGCCGTCGGGGGTGCGCGCGGGCAGGATCTGCAGGGCCGGCGCCGGACTGCCGGCCTCCAGCCACGCGCGCATGTGCTCGACCATCCGCCCGGCCGCCGCGGCGGCCTCGGGCCCGTGGGCGTATGCGCCGAGATCAAACTTCCTGCCGGTCCAGCGCAGCGCCGACCGGTAGGAGAACGTGCCCTCATCGAGGGTGGCGGGGGCTCCGAACCGCCATGAGGGAGCGACGGTGCCGGACTCGACGGCCGCCTCCTGCGCCGTGAGGATCACGAATTCGCCCGCCTCGCGGCTGAGGCGGGTCGCCAGCCACAGGTCCAGGTCGGCCAGCACGGTGGGGGGCGGCAGGCTCACCCCCGCCCAGGCCTCATCGCGGGGGCTGGCGAGGATGTCGGCGACCAGACCGGCCAGGACGTCGGGGGCGGTCCGCTGGTCCTCGTCGAGCCGCAGGTGGACACCATCGGCGATGTCGACGTACCGCATCTGGTGGGCACCGTCGCCCTGCATCGAGACGAAGCCGCACTGGCGATGGCTGTGGCTGACCAGCCGGTCCCCGCAGCGCCGCAGCGCCCACGACCGGGTCATCCCGAACGTGCGCAGCGGGACGACGATCACACCGGAGTCGATGAGCTGCTCACGCCAGGCCGGCGAGATGTCCCACGCCCCCGCTGTGACGATGACCAGGTCGAAGCGGCGGCCCGGCTCGACCGGGTGCTCGGCGTCCGCGCACACGACCGTGACATCGTCGTAGCCCGCCTTCTCCAGGCAGGAGCTGGCCCGGTCGGTCACCTGGGGGTCGATGTCGACGGTCGTGACCGACCCCGCCGAGCCCACGAGCTCGCGCAGCAGCGAGGCGTTGTAGCCGCCGCTTCCGATCTCCAGGACATCGCGGCCCGCCAGGCCGCCGAGCGCGTCGAACGCCTGGCCGAGCATCTCGGCGATCAGGTACGGCGCCGACACCGAACTGGTGGCCTCCGCGCCGCGCCGGTTGGTGATGACCGCCGTGTTCTCGTACGCCTCCTCCAACGACACGCCCGGGGTGAAGGCCTCGCGGGGAACGGTCCGCATCGCCCGCTCCACCTCGGCGGGCATCCTCAGGCCCTTGTCCTCGTGGTCGGCGACGATGATGTCGACCAGGGCGTTGCGGAGTTCCTCGGCCCGGTCGGCACGGCTCGCAGTGTCGACGCTCAAGACGCGCCTCCTGCGATACGCGCGGCCAGGGCGGTGAGCCGGTCACTGTGCGGTGTCATCGAGGGAAAGCCTCCTTGAGATGTCTGATTCGTCGCATTTCGGCCGCTCAGAATGGCTTCGGGGAGCTGGGCCGGGCGGCCGGTTCAGTCTGGCGGATTGGTGCGGCCGACACCGGTGATGTCAACGACTCCAGCGATTCGGGAGTTCACCGCCCACAAAAGCGCGCCCGCTGCGCCGGGGCCAGGTCTCTTGCAATTCGTGCAAACCGTTTGCATTTCATGCAACCATGATGGAGTTGCCCGATGGGGTTTTGTTACTGTGGAAGGCTGGCACTCGGCACGTGAGAGCGGAACAGGCCATGGGCACTTCTGCGGTATGGGACTCCCCCGCGGTGCGCGACGCCGCCGCCCGCGGCGACGCCGGGGCCGTCATCCGCGCGGTCCGCAACGCCCGGGGATGGACGCTGTCGGATCTAGCCGCCAGGTGCCGCTATTCCCCCTCCCAGGTGTCCCGGTACGAGCGGGGCTTATCGGAGTTGAGCCTGGACGCCCGCCGGTGCTTCGCCGCTGCGCTCGGGGGGATTCCACCGCAACTGCTGGGGCTAGGCTCGCCGGAACACGTTCCGGACCCCACGGGCGACCCGGTGACGGACCTGGCACACCTGGGGAGGAGCGACGTGGACCGCAGAGGATTCATCACCTCCGCCTTCTCCCTACCGCTCGCCGTCGCCCTCCCCACCCACGCAAGCGCGGCCCCGCCCCCGCACCGACCCGTGGACGCCGGCCGTATCGGCACCGTCGGCCACGCCGAGGTCACCACGGTCCGCGAGGTCATCAACGCGTTCACGCGTGCCGACGAACGCCTCGGCGGCGGCTCCGGACGAACCGCCATCGCCGAATACCTGGCAACCGACGCCACCGCCTACCTCCAGGCCCGCCCAGCCAACTCCCGCGTACGCGCACAGATGTACGGAGCCGTCGCCGAAGTAGCCCGCCTGTGCGGATGGAAGGCACACGACCAGGGGCGCGACGGCCTCGCGCAGCGGTACTACCTGCACGCCTGGCAGCTCGCCCGCGAAGCCGACCCCGCGCACGGCGCCTTCATCCTGCGGCTGATGGCCCACCAGGCAATCGACCTTGAACACGGCCGCCACGCCGTCCACATCGCCGAATCCGCCCGAGCCGCAGCCCGCGGCCGAACCGACACCACCACCCTCGGGCAACTGCACCTCGCCGAAGCCCGCGCCCACGCCGCCGCCGGCAACGCCCGCGCCGCCCGCACGGCACTCAACAACGCAGAACGCTCCATCAACACCCACACCACCGGCGCTGACCGGCCCTGGTGGGCCTCGGCCATGGGCGCCCCACAACCCCTGCTGACCACCCACACAGCCAAAGTCCTCGCCGACCTCGGCGACCCAGCCGCCGAACGACACCTCGCCGCTGCCGTCAGCCGATGGGACCCCGACCTCTACCCCCGCGTCCGCGCACTCAACCTGTGCGACCTCGCCGGCTACCACGCCAAACGCGGCGCCACCGAACCCGCATGCGAGGCGGTGATAGAGGCGCTCGAACTCCTCCAAGGCATCACATCCGCGCGCGCCCGCAAAGCCGTCGCCCAATGTCGCGGAATGCTCACACCACATCGCCACCGCGGCGGCGCTGCCCTCGCGCGCACCGACGCTCTGGCCGCCCAATGGCTCAACACCGCCAACTGACATCCAGGCGTGATCTCTTAATTGAGGCGCTGGGGTCACCAAAGCGTGAACCCACTGGGCCGTCCCGAACACGCTTCGGCACCAGGTCCAGGCGATTATCTCAGCTGCCGAAGCGGTCGGCCTGCACCTGCGAGGGGACGTACCCTTCCCGCATGGTGTTGAGGGTCATCCGTCTCGACGGTGAGCAGACTGTGGCACGGCTGCGAGAAATCCAGGAGGTGTACGCGGTGGCGTTCCCAGGTTACGACCTTGGCGACCATCGCGACCGAACGGCTCGCCAGGCAACTGTGCCTGGTTTTGAGGCGCTCTTGGCGGAGGATGATGACCGATTGGTGGGCTTTGTCTACGGGTTGCCGCTCCACAGCGCTGGGTGGTGGTCCGGACTGGACCCGGTGCCATCCGACCCGGCGTTCACCGTCGAGGACGGATGGCGGACGTTCGCGCTAATCGACCTGGCCGTCCTCCCAGAAGCGGGGGGCCAGGGACTTGGTCGGCGGCTCGTGAACGACCTGCTCGAAAGGCGGGCCGAGCAGCGGGCGACGTTGGCGACTAGCCCGGCCAAACGGGACGTGCAGCAGATGTATGAGCGATGGGGATGGCGAAAGATCGGTCGGGTGCCCGGGACTCCCGGCGAGACGCAGACCGAGTTCGACCTGTACGTGCTGGACCTCAGGTGAGCGCGGGCAACCCTGACGGCCCGAGGAGTTCCCGATAGGCACCGACGGCCGGGCGTTGCGCTTCCCGGATGGGGACATCGGTCAGGACTTGTGAGGCGAGCGCGGTGATGAGCGTGGTGCGCTGGTCGGCGGGGTGATTGGCATAGGCGCGTTCGGCTAGCGAGATGCCCGTGGCGACGTCGCCGGCGCGGACGTGGCCGACCCCCCGCATGAGGGCGATCTGGGTATGCGCACGCACGCTCACGGGTCCGGGAGGCAACAGGCTGAGAGTCTGAGCGGCGGCACGTTCCATCTCTGCGGCGGCGCCGAGATAGGCATGCACCCAGGTTTCGGTGTAGGTCAGGCGGTCCCTCGCCCAGCCGTTGACTGAAGACACGTCTTCGGTGACAGCCGTTGGGAGCATTTCGTAAACAGTGCGGCACGCGGCCAGTTCACTGTTGGCGCTGTCGACATCGCCGCTGAGCGCGTGTAGTTGGGCGCTGGCGGTGTGGACCTTGGCCATGCCACGACTTGGGCGGTGTGTGCTGGCGGCTCGGCGGACTAGGTCGGCCTCGCGCAGCAGGATCTGAGTAGGGCGGCCCTGGTAGAGGCCATGGATTAGTTGCTCGCCACGCACCCACAGTTCGAGGTCGTGGTCACCCGCACGTGCGGTAGCGCGAGAGGCGGTGTTCCACCAGCCACGAGCCTGGCGGTGTTCACCGAGGTTGCACAGCGTCTTGGCGATAAGAACGGCGAGGCCTCCAGTAATACGGCACCAGGCGTTGTAGCTGCGTCCGTTGGAACGGGCCACCCGGGTGGCCTGCTGCACGAGGACCAGATCCAGCGCAAGGTCGCGCAGCAGGCGGGACGGCGAGTGCTCCATGTAGGCGTAGCCGTACTCGACCAGGGTGTTCTCCCAGTCTTCGACATGGAGGGAGTCGTCGCGGCCAAGCGTGCGGTCCGCCGCATCACGTATGTGTTCGAGCGCGGTGGCGGCGGGCGTCATGGCGATGCCCAGCACGGCTAGCGCTTGGAAAAGTCGGCGTCGTTCCATTTCCTCGGCGTCCTCATGCTCCTCACCCCTTGGAGGGTCGGTGAGGTCGATCGGAGCAGGGCGGCAGTAGGTGTCGGCGAACTCACCGCCTGTCTTGAGTACGGCATCGATCTTCTGGGCCATCTCCAGTGTAAGCGACGAATGGCCGTTGACGACTTTCGACAGGTAGCTGGGGCCGTAGTTGGTTTCTCTTGCCAGCGCGTTCTGAGACATGCCGCGCTCGCGCAGCATGTGGCGCAGCCGATCGCCGAAGGTCGTTGAGGTCATCGCCCCTCCTTGAACATTCTTATCCCTGCGGAGCATCGCGGAGATGTTGACTCAACACCTCCCCAACACCTCCCCATCATCTCAATAGTTCCACAGTAACCCTCGATCGGGAAACAATTGATCGACACGTCAGAAACAGATCGGCTCCGGTTCCTCTGTACGGATAGATAGGGAACTCCGGTGCCCTCCAGGAGTAGGAGTCCTGGCAGTGAGTAGCGTAAGACAGGAGCAGCCGGGCAATCAGCATTTTCGATCGACGCGCCTTCATGGCTGGAGAACCCTGACGCGATGCGGGGAGCCCACCGCCCACTCGCCCAAAGGCCTCATCGCCTGGTGCGGCGGGCGCGTCCGAGATTTCTGGGCGTCCACCCCGAACCTGCTCGCCCAGGTCGAAGACCAGGATGCAATCGCCGATCGACTCGCCTTCCTGATGGGGGGTACCGCACCGCAACCTCCCGGAGCCTGCGGCCGCCGTGTCCGCTCTCACCGCCGGCGGCCCGGCCCCCACGGACGCCGCGCGTCGTCAGTGGTCACGGAGGTCACCCACCTTCCCCATCCCGATGTTCCCGGGGGACACGGCCTGTGATCCCCCGGTGCCCTCTCGGCCTGCGGCAGACGACCCGGTTTTGGCTAATGAACCCGCGCGAAACACACGAGGAAAACCCCGCCATGGAAGCAACGACCGGCGCCGCCGACCCCACCGAGCAGGCCAAGGCCTGGCTGAAAGCTGCTCACCCGAGCTGGAGCATCGTGCACTCCGATCAGGACCGGTGGTGGGGGTTCCTCGATACGAGAGCGCGCACGAAGGACGGGTCGGTCGCCCGGACCACCGACGTGGACGCCGATACGGCCGAGCGGCTGCACGAGCTGCTCACGGCGGCGGAATCATGACCCGGCCTGGTCAGGGCCTCGCCTTCACCAAGGCCTCCGCTGCCGGCGTCTACAACTTCCTGCTGGGCGGGAAGAACTGGACGGCGATCGACCGGGAGGCCGCCCTGGCGGTCATCGGGACCTCGCCGCAAGCGCCGGAGGTCGCCAAGGAGAACTTCAGGTTCGCCGGACGCGTCGCCGCGTGGGCGGTGGCCGAGTACGGCATCCGGCAGGTGTTCGACATCGGTGTCGGGCTGGTCGTCGGCATCGGCATTGACGGCGTCGTCGGCAGCGTCCCGCTCGACTCGGTGGAGACCTGCGTCCGCAACGTCGACCCTGGAGCCGTCGTGATCGCTTATGACAACGACGAGGTGGTGCTCGCCCACGCCCGTGCGCTGCGCGAGAACTACGGCCACGTGTTGCGCGGCGACGTCACCGACCTGGACAGCATCTTCGACCACCCCGACCTTCACAGCCATCCCAAACTGGCCGGTCGTATCGACCTGAGCAAGCCCGCAGTGGTCGTGTTGGCCGCGGTCCTGCACTTCGTTGACGATCCCGCCGCCGTGATGGCAGGTCTGCGGGACCGTCTGGCTCCGGGCAGCGTGGTCGTCGTGTCCCACGCGACCAAGTCCCGCACCAGCCAGGAACGCGTGAGCGGGATGACCCGGGCCTACGACCGGGCCAGCCGTCCCATCATCTTCCGCGACGAGGAAGAGATCGCCGCTTTGGCGGACGGCTGGGACCTGGCGCCGCCTGGTCTGGTCGATGTGCAGTTGTGGTCGCCGGACGGCAGCTATGAGGGCGAGGTCCACGAGACGGTCCGTGTCGTGGGAATGGCCGCGGTCCTGCCCGACCACCAGCCGGAGCGAGACCACACGGCGGGGGGTTGCTGATGACCGGCGGTGACATGGCGGCCGGCTCGTGCACCGCCGAGTGCGACCCTGTCGCCTACGACCACTCCCGGCCGGCAATGGCGCGGCTTTGGGTCCGGTGGGGCGGTGGGAAGGACTACAACCCCGCCGACAAGGCTCTCGGCGACAAGGTCAAGGCGCATTTCCCGCAGGTCACCTCGATCGCCCGGCAGCGGCTGGCGTTCCGCAGCCGGGTGGTTCGGGCCCTGGCCGGCGGGCACGGGATCGACCAGTTCCTGGTCGCCGGTGTCGACATGCCGCAAATCGACGAGGTGCACGCCGTCGCCCAGTCGATCAACCCGCGTGCCCGCGTGGTGTACTGCGACGCCGATGTTCTGGTGATGACTTACGCCGAGGCCATGTTCGCCGGCGAGTCCCCCGGCGCCTGTGGTTTCGTCAGGGCGGGGCTGGACGATCCCGGCGCGATGCTGGAGGGGGCCGCCGAGACCCTGGACCTGGATCGGCCGGTCGCGGTGCTGTTGATCAACAGCTTGGACCTTCTGCCCGAGCCCCAGGCGGTCGCGGCCCTGGCCGCCTTCCGGGCCATCCTGGCAGCCGGCAGTTACGTCGCGTTCTGCCATCTGACCGCCGAGCACGACCGTGGCCTGGCCGCGCTCGGGGACGTGTGCGCTGATACCAGCCCCGGCCCGCCGCGCGTCCGTGACCTCGCAAGTCTTGAGAGATTGTGCGCCGGGATGGTGATGGTCCCGCCCGGGTTGGTGTCGGCGCCGGCGTGGCGTCCAGACCCCGGCCCGTGGCCGGTCCCCACCGACGTGGACCTGCGGTGCGGCGTCGGCGAGGTCTGCGGCCAGCAGCGGCGGCGGCGAGCGTTGTGAAGCGGACATCCCCGACACCCTCGCCCGGGCTGCGTTCCTGGCTGTGGCCCAGACCTGGACCTCAGTGGCGACGGACCGCCATCTGCCTTTCCCTCCTCACCGTGACGAAGGCCGAGATATGACCTCCTCGAACCCGACGCCGCCGGGTCCGGCGCATGCGGCGCCCTCTGCCCCGGGCAGGTGGCCGTGGTGGGTCGGGGCGTTGTTGCTGGCCTGCATGGTCATTTATCCCGTCGTGGTCTACGCCCTCATCGATCGCTCCGATGCGCAGGGCCTGCAGCTGACCACCGTGGCGGTGTCGCTGGCCGGGGCGGCGCTGGTGGTGATGGGCATTGTGATGCGTCGGCACGAGTCCGACCGGTATCACCGGCACCGCCGGGCCGTGGCCGATCAGTTGCTGCGGCACCAGGTCGCCGGTCACGCCACCGCGATCGAGCAGATGTCCTCGTGGCGCCAACACATCGACAGCGGTTTCGCCCGATTGATCAGCCATCTGGAGGGATCCGGAGCCCATCCGGGGACGGGCGAGTTGGCCGGGTGCCTGGGCCGGACCGATGAGCACCTGGGCGCCATCGCCAGGCACCTGGAGCAGCTGACGCACCTGCAACCGGCGCACCTGCCGCCGGCGCTCGCTTCGGGCGGCGTCGACGCTGGTGAGCGGGGGGCCGGTGACGAGCCTGACCGGGAAGTGCTGGTCTACGTCGGGCATCGGGTGCATTCGCTGGTGAGCCGGCAGCTGGCGGGGTTCAAAGCCGCCGAGCGGGAGGAGGAGGACCCCGACCGCCTCGATGCGCTGTATGAGCTGGATCATCTGGCGGTTCAGTTGCGTCGCGCGGCGGCGCGGCTGGCGGTGCTGGGCGGCCGCACCGCCCGGCGGGCCCATGAGCCGGTGCCGGTCTCCACGCTGCTGCGCCAGGCGGTGACTGAGATCGAGGACTACGACCGGGTCCAGCTGACGCTTCCCGATGACGATCCCAGGGTCGCGGGGTTGGCGGGTCCGGACGTCATCCATGTGCTGGCCGAGCTCCTGGAGAACGCGACCAAGTTCTCCCGCCCGGGCACGGCCGTGCTGATGTCCACGCGCTCGATGGCTGGCGGCTTGGCCGTGGAGATCCGTGACGAGGGCCTGGGACTGAAGGGGGAGAAGCTGGAGGAGTTGCGGCGGATCCTGGCCGCCCCGGAGCTGATCAGCCCGCGAGAACAGGTCCGGCGGGGGCAGATCGGCATTCTGGTGGCCGCGCGGCTGGCCGCCCGGCACAACCTGCGGATCGGATTGCATCCGGACGGTTCCGGGACGCGGGCTGTGGTCGTGGTGCCACACACGCTCCTGTCGGCCTCAGCCGCGACGCTGGGCGCGCCGATGACCTCGGTGCCCGAGTTGCCGCGCCGCCGCGCGACGACCCCCGCCGGTCCCCCCGCCGCCGTCTCGGCCGTCGCTCCGGCCAGTCAGTCGGTTGCCGTTCCGGCCAGTGCCGTACTGGACGGGTCGGCCTTCGACACCTGCGGCCTCGACGGCTCGGACACGGCCGCCGCGGCTGCCCCTGGTCCAGCCACGCCTCCCCCGGTCGATCTTCCCTCGGCTGCGCCGACCTCCGCATCGACGGCGGCACCCGGGCCGGCCACGCCACCGCCTGAGGGAAGCGCGGGAAGGCCGCCGCTGCCGCGCCGCAGCCAGAGCGAGGGCCCCCAGGTCCCGGCCGCTGAACCGGCGAGCCCGGCGCCGCAGCAGGGGCAGCCGCCGACCACCGGCCTGCTGTCGAAGTTCACCTCCGGACTGCGCGACGCGCGCAGCGTGAGGGACGACCAGCGACACGACCGGCCCGGTCAAACCCCCCGCTCGGATCTGACCGACCCAGGCACTCCCAGCGCAGGTCTCCCCGGTCCAGAGCTGACCGGCCGGGACCGCCCCGACGATCCTGCGGCGAACTGAGCACGGCTCGCCCCGCGGTGTCCACCACATACGAAGTAGAGGCAGACATGACCCACCCCACGACGCCGTTCCCGGCCGCTTCGGTCTTGGTCGATGAAAGGCTGGACTGGCTGCTGGACAGGTTCGTGCGGACGACGACCGGAGTCACCGGCGCTTTGCTGGTGTCGCGGGACGGCATCAAGATAGCGGTGTCGGGGCTGGGCACCGACCAGGCGGACCAGGCGGCGGCCTGGATGGGCAGCCTGCATTCGCTGGCGCGGGCCGCCGCCTCCATCAGCGGGTCGCCGTCCGGCGGGTTCCGGCAGGTCATCGTTGAGGACGCTGCCGTCCTGGTGTTCGTGACCGGCGCCGACCACGCCATGGGCGCGGGCACCGGACCACCAGCCGAGTCCCGCCTGGTTGGCAGTGTGCTGGGCGTCCTGGCCACCCCGGACGCCGACCCCGACACCATCGGGTTCCAGATGGGCCTGCTGGTCAAGAGCGTCTGTGACCACCTGACCACCCCGACGCGCGGCGGCCAGTGACATGGCGGGCGCATCCAGCCGGGACCCGCGACGGCCGCCCCAGGCCTGCACAGGCCAACCCGCAGGCGATCCGGCAGGACACCCAGTAGATCACCCGCAGCAGGACGAGGCATGGGCGGCCTACGACGTCGAGGAGATCCGCCCCTACGCGCTCACCCGGGGGCGGACCCGACCGAAGTATCCGATGCGGCTGGTCACCCTGCTGGAGGCCGTCGGCACCACCGGCGTCGCCCGCGCGCAGAGTCTGGCGCCCGAAGCCGCCCAGGCGGTGGAGGCCTGCCGTCTCCAGCCGTGCTCGGTCGTCGAGATCGCCGCGCTGATCGGCCAGCCGGTCCACGTCACAAAGATCATCCTCAGTGATCTCATCGACTGCGAGGCGCTGGTCATGGCGCGTCCGGCACCCGGTACCGGCGACCATCTGCAACTGCTGGAAGGGCTTCTGGCCGGCCTGGAAACGAGGCTGTCCGGTGTCGCCTGACTTCCTGGCCGTCGAGCACGGCAACTCGGCGCGGACCGCGGTGAAGATCATCGTCAGCGGCGGGTTCGGCGTCGGTAAAACCACCCTGATCAGCGCGGCCAGCGAGATCGAACCGCTGAACACCGAGGAGCACCTGACCGTGGCCAGCGACGGCGTCGACTCCCTCGCAGGTGTGGAGGGCAAAACCACCACCACCGTCGCTCTGGACTTCGGCCGCCTCACCTTCAGCCAGCAGCGGCTGTACCTGTTCGGGACGCCCGGCCAGGACCGGTTCTGGTTCACCTGGGACGACCTGATCGTCGGCGCGGTCGGCGCCGTGGTGCTGGTCGACACCCGCCGCTTGGCCGACGCGTTCACCGCGGTCGGCTACTTCGAGCGGGCCCAGATGCCGTTCATCGTGGCGGTCAACGAATTCGCCGGCGCCGCCTACCGCTACTCCCCCGGCGAGGTCCGCGACGCCCTCGAAGTCCCCGCCCATGTCCCGGTTGTGTGCTGCGACGCCCGCGATGAGCGCTCGGCCGTCACCGTGCTGCTCACCCTGGTCAACCACGCTCTCGCCCGCGAACGCCAGCGGCCCCGCGCCCCCATCCTCCAGGAAACACGCGCCCATGGAGCACCCGCATGAGGTATGACGACGAGTCCGGCCTGCCCATCAACAACTGGCACGACACCGCCGAGCAGCGCAAGAAACTGCTGACCGAGATCGGGCTCGACGGCTCTCCGCTCCCCGAACTCGACCGGTTGGCCACCGAGGTGTCGTTCCGCTTCGCCGCCAGGCTCGGCAGCCCCGGTGAAGGGTTGTACTCGATGGTGAACCTGTTCCTGCCCCGGGAGCAGACGTTCGCCGGTCTGCACAATCCGCCGGGCGCCCGGCCGGCGCCCCGGACCATGCCACCCGACCACGGGTTCTGCCCGGAGATGCTCGACCGCACCAAGGCGTTGGTCTTGGACAACGTGTTCCGCAAACCGCAGTTCCGATCCAACCCGGTCGTCGACCGGCTCGGCATACACACCTACGCCGGAGCCCCCCTCACCCTCGGCCCCGACCACACCGTGGTCGGCAGCGTCTGCGTCGTCGGCACCAACCCCATGCCCAAAGAGACCCGCCAGACCTCGCTCACGCTCATCAAGCAAGCCCGAGACGACCTGTTGGAACTGCTCGCCCGCCGCGCCAGCCCGGGCGGCGGCCGACACAGCGCCAGCTATCGGACTGGGTGACCAGCACCCGACGCCCCAGCCCCCGACCGGCTGCCGGCCGACCTGCGCACAGGTCGGCCGGGACGGTCGGTCGATGCCGTAGCGAAAGACGTCTGCCGGGAGCCGACCGCCCAGCAGTAGCCCCACCGAGTGAGAAGGGGATGGTGTCTGTGTTCGAGACCGACGATCACCAGGATCTGCGCAAGACCGTCCGCCGCTTCGCCGAGCGCGAGATCGCGCCGCAGGTGGAGCAGATGGAGTTCACCCAAACCGTCGATGTCGAAACCTCCATGTCGATCGCCCGGCAGGGGTGGCTCGGGGTGACCATCCCCAAGAAGTGGGGCGGGATGGGCGCCGGGCACCTCGCCAAGACCATCGTGATCGAGGAACTGGCGCGGAAGTCGGGGGCTATGGGCGCCATGTTCCAGGCCTCTGCGCTCGGTGCCGCCAAGATCCTGCATTTCGGGACCGAGAGGCAGAAGCAGCGGTGGCTGCCGGCGATCGCGGCGGGCCAGTGCCTGCCGACGATCGCGGTGACCGAACAGGAGTCGGGCGGGAACGTGCTGGACATGCGCGCCACTGCCCGCCGCGACGGCGAGGAATGGGTGCTCAACGGCCGCAAAGTCTACGTCGGCAACTCCCATATCGGTCATCTGCACGGCGTCGTCGTCCGCACCGGCGGCGGCGACACCCGCCGCTCCAAGAGCCTGTCGGCGTTCCTGGTCGAGGCCGACCGGCCAGGCCTGACCCTCCTCCCGTACGAGGCGCCGCTGGGGCTGCACGGCTTCTCCTTCGGCGACCTGGTCATGCACAACGTCCGGGTGCCGGCCACCAACATGATCGGCGGTCTGGGCGAAGGCCTCGACGTCGCCTACAGCTCCTCGGTCCTGTACGGGCGTCCCAATCTCACCGCCGTCGCGCTCGGCATCCACCAGGCCCTCCTCGAGGAGACCATCGCCTTCACCACCGACCCGCTCCACCAACGCCGCGGCGCACCGCTGGCCGAGCTTCCCAAGGTTCGCGAGCGGATCGGGCAGATCAAACAGCGGCTGATGACCGCCCGGGCACTGGCCTACCAGGCCGTCCACATGCTCGACCACGGCCAGCCCTGCGACGACGAGCTGATGAGCGCCAAGGAGTACGGCGTCGAAGCGGTGTGGGACTCGGCTCGGGCTGCGATGAAGATCCACGCGGCGGCCGGACTCCGCCGCGACCGCCCCATACAACGCCTGCTGCGGGACTCGTTCCACCTCGAAGCACCCGCCGGCACCGGCGACATCCAGATTCACCGCCTCGCCGAAAGCGCCCTGGGCATCAACCACGGCCCCCCGTGGTCGGTGCGGCTCGCGCCCCTGACCGCCCTGTACCCGCCCACTACTCCCGAGGAACCCGCCACCACCGAGGAGCCCGCCGCATAAACGCCAGGTCCCCACCCACACCCATGCGCACCCCGCTGGCGCAGCAATGGCCGCCGCCCGCTGTCCCAAGTGGCACTGAAAATCCTCGGCGAGCGGACGCTGCTCTCGCCGACACCCGGCTCCCTCCACAGATCGAGAAATCAGAAAGGAAACCATGAGAACCGCCCAGCCTCCGCACCCGAACTTCCCCGACGCGGAATGGCAGAAAAGCAGTTACTCGTCCGGATCGGACGCCAGTGACAAGCATGTCTGTGTCGAGGTCGCCGCGGTCGGTGACGCCGGACACGCGATCCGCGACTCCACCGACCCGCAGGGAGCCGTGCTCCGTCTCGACCCAGGGGCCCTGAAGAACCTGATCGCCAGGTTGAAGTAGCGCCGTGGCGGCGGCGAGCCTGCACTCCCGCACGAGGCTCCCGCCGCCACGTCTCGCCCTAAACCCACCAGGGAAGCCCACCGTGAACACACCCTGCGAGCCCCAACAAATCAAGGCTCAGTTCAAGAAGGATTTTCCGAGATGGACGATCTTTCAGTCGGATGAGGGCCGCTGGTGGGCCCAGCGCGAAATGGCGACGATCGGACCCTTACGGGGATTTGATCGTTTCGTTTCGATAGACGCCGATACGGCCACAGAACTTCACGAAATGATCACTTTAGTTGAAATTTGGGCCTCCTGGACGAGGTCTTGACCGCACGAGCAGCGCGGGTCGCCCAGCCCTCCGAAAATGCCCCGCCTCTGCCATAGCCGCGCCCAGCCACCCTCGACCACGAAAGCCCCTCATGCTCCGCCGCTACATAGAAACCCAGGCATCCGCAGCACCGCAGGTGAACATCGATCGCCCCAATTCTGCTCGTATGTGGAACTACTGGCTGGGCGGAAAAGACCATTACCGTGTCGACCAATGGGCCGGGGACCAAGTGGCCAAACTCGTTCCCATTGTCGACGCGGCCCTCCAGAGCCGCTTCTTCCTGGCCCGCGCCATTCGGTACCTGGCCGGTGACGCAGGGATACGGCAGTTCGTGGACATCGGAACCGGGCTGCCCACCGTCGACAACACCCACGAGCTGGCGCAGCAGGCCGCGCCCGAGGCGCGGACCGTGTACGTCGACAACGACCCGCTCGTTCTGGCGCACGCCCGCGCCCTGCTCACCTCCGAGCCCGAGGACACGTGCGCCCACGTGGACGCCGACGCGCGCGACACCTCCCGCATCCTGACCGGGGCGGCTCAGACCCTCGACCTCAACCGGCCTGTTGGGCTGCTGATGCTGGGCCTGCTCGACCACATCACCGATGACAGGGAGGCGCGCGAGACGGTCCGGGGCCTGGTGGCCGCACTGGCGCCGGGCAGCCATCTGGTGATCGCCCACCCCACCGCCGAGCTGCATGGTGACGCCCTGCGCAAGGCCATAGACCTCGTCGGGGAGATGGGCGGGCCGCCGGCCACCGCCCGAACCCCCCAGCAGATCGCCGAGTTCTTCCAGGACCTGGATCTCCTGGAACCGGGGGTCGTGACCTGCTCGCGCTGGCGCCCCATCCCCTCCCCGGACCGGGCTGCCGCGGTGCTCCAGTACTGCGGCGTGGGACGCAAGCCGTAACACGTCCAGGCCGCGCCCTGCCTCACCGGACCCCTTTGACCTCGAAAGAGCCGACGATGCGAATCCGCCCACTCCGGTCGCCCTTCCGAACGGGCCCTTCACGTGACTTCCAGGCCGCCATGCGCGCAGAGACCAAACGCAGCAGGCTACGCAAACCCCCAGGGGTGGTCCTGACGCTGCTGCTCACCGGACTCGGTCTCGGTGCCCGCGCCGGAATGGATCTGCTGTCCTCGCCGCTGGCGACCAGGCTTCCCCTCGCCACGGCGCTTGCGATCGTCGTCGGGGAACTACTGAAAAGCTTCGCCGCGTACCACCGGGGCCCGATCAAGAACGTGGACTGGGCGACCGCAGACGACTACGAGCGCGACCTCGTTGAGGCCGCGCACCCCAATGTCCGCATTGCGCTGAAGGACGCCCAGCGCACGGTCCGCGGCCACATGCCGCGCGTGGAGGGGGTGCACCCCTACGTCGTGCGTCCCGACCCCGGCCACGCGAGGCAGTGCACCTTCGACTCGGGTTATTGCTCGTGTCGGCCGCTGCGGGCTGAGGTCACCCTGATGCCCGGTCGGCGCCGGGTGGTGCTGGCGATCGGCGACAAAGTCTTGGAGCAGCCCAAGTCGCTTTCGTTTCTCTTGTCACACGCGGCCTCCCGCACAGGATTCACATCACGGCTCCTGCACGTACTTCCCAACGGTCCACTCGTGGCCGGGTGGCTCGCTCTGGGGCTGGCCGTCCCGCCGCGATTCCTGCTCTTGGCCGTGCCCGCCTTGTTGCTGATCACTGGGGCCCTGTACTGGGTCGATGAACTCCGAGCCGACGCCGCCGCCAGCCGGGCGGTCGGACCGGCCGCGGCCCCACAGCATTGGCGCCGCGTGCGTCAGATCCACCACAGCAATCTCACCAGGCCGTCCCTCCACATGATCGCCCGGCTGCGAATTCAACGACCGCCCGGCCTGCTGCGAGCGGCACTCGCCGCGCGCACCCACAGTCGACCCGCTTCACCCGACCACGACGGGCCATCCGGCCCTGTCGCCACGCTGGTCAGATCCGACTGACACCTCCCCACCGCCCACCGGCACTGCTGCTCCCCTCCCCAGGCCTCGCTCGGCCTCAGCCCCGGGCCGGTGCGTCGCCCCCCGGCCACCGGCCCAAACCTCCGCGCTGCGGCCGGGCGAGCTCACCCCACCGCCGGCTAAACCGCGCAGTGGGCTCGCTGCTGCCCGGTGGCCTGCGGCGCGACGCCTTTTCCACCTCGACCAGGATTGAGACCCAAGGATGACGCAGTCCTCACTGCGCGGCGCGGCCGCCGTAGCGGTGCTGTTCGGGCCCACCATGGTGACGGCTCTCTACGATGTCGCCGAGCTGACTGGAGTCGGCGTCGACTGGCCCGGGATCCCGCTCAGATTGAACGTCCCGGCCCTCAGCCTCACCGCTGCCGGGGTCTGGCTGCTCTTGCGGGCGCACCACCGCGCACGTGTCGGCGCGCAGTGGCGTGCGGCGGGGGTCGCGATCGTGGGGCCGTGCTGATGCCGGTCTTGGGGCAGTTCGCCGACACCGTCGCGACGGTGCTGCTGGCGGCGGCGGGCGCGTGGCTGTGCAACCAGGTCGCAGCGGACGCCGGCACTCCACTCTGGCAGGGGCGACTGGCTCGCGAGGTCACGCGACGCTGGAACCGGAACACGAGCGTGGCCTGTGCCGTGGTGCTCGGAGGCCACATTGTCGCGGCGCGTCTGGAAACCGGGATCCTCGGGTTCGGTCCGGCTTTGAGGAGCCGGGCCGAGCAGGTCGACGTCACGGGCCTTCAGGACCCGGTTCTGCTCGCGGTCCAGGCACTGGCTTCCGGGCTACGGGAGGAGGTTCCTCTCCTGCTGCTGCCCGCCGCTGTGATGGCTGCCGCCCGCCGCCCCGCCTGGCAGATTTTGATGGTCGTGTGCGCCTCGCGGGTGATACCGCACGCATACCTCGGCCTTCCCTGCCTCGCTTCCGCCGTCTTCGCCGCCGTGGGGTGGTGGATGTACCGGGCCACCGGGCGCATCGGCCCGGTCATCGTCGGCCACATGCTGTTCAAGCTCGCCCTGATGGGGCCGGTCGGATTCCCCGTGCAACTGCTCGCTCCCGTGTTCGCGGTCGTGCTCCTTGCCCTCACTCCCGACATCGCGCCGCGGTGGATGACCAAAAAGAGCCCCCGTAATTGTTCGACCGAAGTTGAAAAGCCCGTTTGATGACCGCGAGGACCAGAGAAATGAGCTCACCCGACTTTCTTGCAGCGGACCCATTCGCCGTACCCGACCCAGCGAAGCGGGTTAGGGCGCTGTTCGGTTTGCGTCATGCGACCCACCGCTGCCTCGTCAAATACGGAGAAGCGCTCTTCGCAGGAGAACAAAACCTATGCGGCAGCCTCAACGCCCCACCCTGCATCTTGCGGCTCCCCGCCGACTGTCAGCCCCGGGCGCTGGCGGTTGACGAGGCCGCGCGGTTCGCCGCCGCCACCCTGTACGGGTTCGACGAGGAGGTCACCGCCGCAGCCGTGACCCTCGGAAGTCGAATGGTCGACCACACTCCTGCGAACACCACACCGGACGCCTACCGTGCGCTGACTCCGCGCGCTGAACCGCCCGCCGAGGTCGGCGTCCTGAGGTGGGCCGACGGGGTCGGGTACAATCCGGCAGGGGTGCCTCTGATCGCTTGTCACTGGGGCAGAATCCCGGAGGGGATATGGCTGGCCTGGTGGGCCGACAACCGCGTCGCGGTCCGCAACGACGTTGTCCTGGACGGGTGGGAACGCCACCAAGCCCGGACCGCGCTGCAAGAGTTTGGGCCACTTGCCTCCACCCGGATCGCTACGACCCTCCGCCTCGGCACACCCGCCGACGCCTCCACGGAACAGCGAGTTGTTCCCCCAGATGAGCCACCGCTCCCCCACGACATTGCTCAACTCTTCGGACTGACCGCGACCGTCCTGGCTTCCTGGGCGCTGCTGACCAGCGGCGCCACCCGCCTCATCGAAGGCCAGCCCACCCAGCTCGAAGCGGCCCTGGATATCAACGCTGGACTTCCACGCACTTCTGCGTCCCTGGCTATCGGTCCGGTCGACCAACAGATCCTCGAGCGGCTCGCCCGGAGGGAACGGCCATGACGCGGGAACTTCCTCCGAACGCTCGGCCGTGCGCCGCCGACCAGACCAGCTTGAGCGTGGCACTGGACTGCCTGGCCGACCTGGCTGACCTCGTGGGACGCGGCACATACCCCGCCACCGGCACGCCGGCAGAGATCGCAAGGACGCTGGAGCCCCTGGTGTTTATCGCCGGCCGGCTCAACTGCCTCCTGGGGGTCACGACCGCTCAGACGACGCGGGCCCTGGACCAGACCGAACTCGGCTCGCCTGCGGCCGCGCTGAACAACGCACTAGGCCATCTCACCCATGCCGGGGAGGCGATGAAGACGGTGCTGAAACAGCTGGAGTCAGGAGTGAAAGCGATGAATCGTGCGGCTGGGAACAAGCCGAATACTTGCAGGTCCGCTCGACTTCCGGCGCCCCCCATCTGGTCATCGGTCTTCTGACCGGAGACGCGGCTGTCCGGGTGATGCCGGTAGGCGGGTGACCTGTCTGCGGACCGTTCGAGCCTCATCGGAAGGGCGCACTCAGGCGTGGGCCAGTGCACCGACCGGCCTCGGGACCGGCCGCCGGCTCGCTCAGCCGCCTTACATCGCCGCAGACCTCGGTCACGCACCAGACCCACGACGACCACCAACAAGGACCTCATCTTGAGCAACGTGAACCTGGCCGCCTTCAGAGCCCTACCCGAGCCCCTCCAACGCGCCTGCCAGGATCTGACGCTGATGCCCGACCCGGCCTTCAGCACCGCCGCGGCGGCAGACACGCTACAGGCCGCCCCGGAGATCACCCGCACCACACTCAATCGACTTCAGGCCGCGCATCTGCTGGAACAGCCTGAACCCGACCAGTGGCGAATGCCGAAACCCGTGCGCACCTACGGTCACACCCTCCTGGAGGACGTCCCGGAGGCCGAACGAGCGAGGATCGTCGCCCGTATCGCGCGCCACTACCTGCTCTGGGCGGCGGGCCTGGACCGGCTGATCGCGCCGGGCCGCCGCCGCGTCGCCGCCGTCTTCACCTGGCATCCCGAGACTCCCCCGGCCGCTGCCACCGCGGAGCAAGCGCTCGCGCTCCTGCACACCCGGGCACCGACGCTGGTCGCCGCTCAAGCCCAGGCCGCAGACGCCGGCCTCCACCACCTGGCCTGGCAGTACCTCGATGCGCTGTGGGGCTACCTGACCCGCCAGCACAATTACCGCGCCTGGCGGAAGGTCTGCAGGGTGGGAGATCACAGCGCCCACTACCTCAAGGACCCGACTGCGCTGGCCCTTTGGCACAGTCTCTCCGGCCTGCTGGGCCGGCACTGCGGATTCTTCAGGCGTGCCCTCGACCACCACAACCAGACCGAACGCCGAGTCTTGGACGCTGGCGACACCCTGACCCAAGCCGCCGCCGCCGAACACCAGGGCGCGACCCTGCTCCGCTTGAACCAGCCCCAGAAGGCCCTGGAGGTTCTGCAGCGCGGGCTCGCCCTGTACCAAGCGGCCACCATCCCCCACCAGCGCGGCCAGGCGCTGCTGGAACGCCAACTCGCCATCGCTCTGGCCAAGCTAGGGGAAGGCGACCAAGCCAAAGAACACTTCCGCGCCGTCGAGACCGTCTTCGGGGCGTACGACGAGCTCTACCTGTGCGCCCGACTGGGCCTGGACCGGGCGCAGGTGGCGCTCGACGCCGAGGACCCCGCCAGCGCCCTGGGACACCTCGCCCAGGCCGAGCAGCGGTTCTCGGGCTGGTCGGATCCCGACCGAGCCCGCCTGCTCTACCTGAGCGCCGCCGCACACACCCTCGCAGGCGACCAGGACACCGCCGCCCGCGCCCGCGCCGCTGCCATCCCCCTGGCTCAACAACTCCCCCGCAACCATCCCATCGCCCTGCTCATCCAGACCCTGACCAACCACTCGCCTGGGACCACGGAGTGAGGCGCAGGAACCCACACGGCCAGCATCCGCGGGGGCTGAGGACGGCGGCTGTCACGACGGCATCCCTACTGATCAAGAACGCTATAGGTCGCACGTCGACCTCTGGTAAGCCGACGACGGCGGCAGCGGGACCGACGGCGGAGAGGATGGGGGTGTTCTCGGTGACCGCCGTCGTGTTCGCGCTGCTGCATCCCTTTTGCGACCTGTGGCTGCAGCGCCGTGAGGACTCCATCGACAAGGAGAAGCACGGCCAGAGGATCGTCCCGCGCGGCCCCAACACCAAAGACCTGACCGTCAGCCAGCTCGGCCGCCGCGCCGCCGCCCGCCACGCTACGACCTACGCGGTCGGGCAAGTAGCGGCCGCGGCCGTCGTGCTGCGCTTGCTGGGCTACCGAGTCCCTGTCGTAGCCCTGCTGGCCGGCGCCGTGGTCAACGGGACCAGCCACGCGGTAGTCGATCGCCGCAGGTTTCTGATCGCGCTAGCGGCCCAGACCGGGCACGCCGACTTCCTCGCCGAAGGCGTCGTGCTCCGCAAGCTGGGACAAGATCCCGATAATTCCGGCCCCGCCACCGCGCTCTATGAACTCGACCTCGCGCTCCACTCCCTGTTCGCCGTGCCCGCAGCAGTGCTGACGGCACGACTGGCGGTTCGCCGCACCACCGGCGGCGCTACACGGCGGCCAGCCCCCAGGCCTTCGAACATCCTCCGGAACCGCAAAGGACCCCAGAGATGAAACCCGATTCCCTCACCATCCGCGTGGCCACCTACAACCTCGGCGGCGGACTCAACGGCCACGACGACGGCGACGGCGACGGCGACTCCAGGCTGATCAAGCAGATCGACCTGATCAAAGCCCTCAACGTCGACCTTCTCGGCCTGCAGGGGGCAACATGGGGTGTGAACCGAAAGAGGCGCGTGGAAGACGTCGCGCAGGAACTCGGCATGAACTACTGGACTCTCGCCCACTCACCGTTCTACGGCTGCAACATCGCGGTGTTCGTCCGCCAAAACGACCAGCTCTCGGTCACCAAACAACGGGCCCTTGGCGGGCCGCCCTGGGTCCACGCTCATGTCCACATCCAGTTGAAGGTTCCCTGCCACCCGCCCCGCCTGCACTTCATGGTCGGCCACGCACCGTCCAGCCCGACCATGCGGCTCGCCGAGGCCGAAATGATGGCTGAATACCAGCACCTTCCCGTCATCTACGCCTGCGACTTCAGCGCGCCTGCGCTCGGCGAGCACCCGGACGTGACCGGCGTCGACACCTCTACGGTCACTCGCCACCTGGATTACCGACCGGCCAAAGAACTCGCCGCCGCCGGACTGTCGACATCGGCGCGGACCGCGACAGCCGCCCGACCGTGGGGCACCGCACACTGAACCCGCTGGCATACCGGAGCGCCCGGATCCACACCAACCTTCCACCCGGCTGGGTGACCGGATACAAGGTCGTCCAAGAAGCCCAACCTTTGTCCTTCAACCGACCCGTCCACGCCGACATCGCCATCGGAGGCAGAGTCCACAACTAAAGCCCAAACGCCAGAACCTGGCGCGTGCCTGATCAGAGTGGAAGACACTCCGCACCCGGGGCAACGCCCAGCAACCCATGTCGAATCAGCCCGAGGCGGCCCGGTCGCCCGCCCTGGGCCGCCCCACACACCCCAGGAGGAATCTGTCGTGAGCACGCCCGACAGCAATGTCGACCAGACCGTTCCGCACGCGGCCCGCATACGGGACTACCCGCCCGACGGAGAAGACCGCCACGAGGTGGACCACCAGGCGGGCGATGACCTCCAGCAGGCCGTCCCCGAGCTGGTCGACGTGGCGCCGGCGGCCCGGCACTTCATTTCCCGCGCGGTGCGCTGCTTGACCCACAACCGCCACCTGGACCAATTCATCGACATCGGCACCGGCCTGCCCACCACCAACAACACCCACCAGAACGCCCATCGCGCCAACGCCGCCGCCCGAGTCCTCTACTTCGACGGCGACCCACAGGTCATAGCGCGCACCCAGGGCGGGCGGCGATGACACCGGCCGCCGGTTCCTCCGCGGCGCACGCCCACACGCTGCTGGACCAAAGCATGCGGCGGTGGGTGGGCAAACCTTCGGTCGCCTTCACCCTCCCCGCCTTCATCGCCGCGGCCGTCGGCAACGGCCTGCGGTCTGCGGGCGCCCTTCCCGACACCACCTCGGTGATGCGGACACTGCTGGAAACAGAAGGGACCCGGCTGGCGAGGATGTTCGGCCGCGGTCACACTCCCGACGACCAGGTGACCATCACCACGCCCCGGCTGGCCGCCGTGGCGATCGTGGGCCTGCTGCAGGCCTACAGTCGGCACCCCGGCGCCCCGGACGGTATCTCCGACCAGCTACGGCACCACGGCCGCCAAGTGCAAGACCTGGTCTGCGACGGCGCCGAGCTATACGCACTGCTGGAAGCCGGATGGACCACCCCCATCCCCGCCGCCACGGGGACGCATCGCCAAGGTGGCGCCGCGTCAGGCGCCCGCGGCGGCGTCAACCCTCAGCGACGCGCAGGACAGCCGAGAGTGCGCCCGAGGCACCGTGACAACCCTCCGTGATGGCCGCCCCGGCTGTCCACACCGTCCCTGCCGGTCGCGTCGACGTTCTCCCTCCCCGGCGGCGCCACCACGCGCACGGCGCCGCCGGCACGATGCCCCACAACGACCCTGCACAGAAAACCAATCCATGATCATCTCCGTGTACTGCTCCGGCTCGATCGCCAAAAGGGCCTCGGACGAGAAGAAGCTCTGCTGGTCGGACGTCGAGCGGCTGGAGGTCGCGAAGGGGGCGGCGCCCGCGGAGGTGGTGTTCCTGAACCCGGACGATCCGATCACGGATCCGGGCAACACGCTCGGCCAATTCGGCCGCGACATGTACCAGGTCGTGGTCGCCACGGCGGCCATCGTGGACGCCCGGGACAGGCGCGGGATCGGCATCGGCGTGGAGATGTCGGCCGCCGCCCTGTTCGGGACGACGATCATCGTGGTGGCGCCGCCGAACTCCAAGTACCGGGCCGACGAACTGGAGTACCGCGGCGCTTTGGTCCGCGTTTACGTCCATCCGCACGTCGCCGCGGTCGCCGACGACTTCCTCTCCGCTGGCGAGCTGCTCCCTCGGCTCGCGGCGGACAAGGCGTCCGAAGCGCACCACATGCCCGACGTGCTGGACGAGGCGATAACGGAGTACCGCGACAACGTCCTGCCGTGTGACCTCCCGATGCTGGAGGCCCTGCAGCGGCTACGGCCAGAGCCGCGGTGATGAACGGGGAAGCCTTCTGATGAGCTACGCGATGCGCCCGGGGCAGGCCACGACCTGCTCCTCGGCGCCTAGCCCATGGGTGAGATGACCAGGCCACCCCGACAGCGACGGCGCGACCTGCGCTTTCGACGAAGCTGGCGTCCGCCGCAACCTCACCCTTGACGAGAATTGTGCGTTCTGGGGCTGGGCCGCGATCGAGTTCCTCCGCCACACCGGGGTCCGGATCGAGGAGATGCTCGAGGCCAGCCACCACAGCATCACCCAATACACGCTGCCGACCACCGGCGAGTTCATCCTCTCCTGCACATCGCACCCTCCAAGACCGACGAAGAACGACTTCTGGTCATCAGCCCCGAACTCGCCGATGTCCTCAGCGCGGTCGTCAACCGCATCCGGGGCGCCGACGGAGCAGTCCCTCTGGTCCCCTTCTACGACGGTCTCGAGAAGATCTGGAGCGCCCCCGCTCCGCTGCTCTTCCAGTGGACCAGCGGCGGGCAGCGTCGGGCCGTCTCGGTGAACACGATCCGCAAAGCGATCAACGAGATCTTGCTGGCCTCGGGTCTGACCGATGCCTCAGGGCAGTCGCTGCGTCACACGCCCCACGATTTCCGAAGGTTCTTCACGACCGAAGCCATCCAGAACGGGATGCCTCCGCACATCGCTCAACTGCTACTCGGACACAAAGACATAAACACGACGATGGGCTACAAGGCGATCTATCCCGAGGAGGCCATCAACGGTCACCGCGCCTTCATCGCCCGCCGTCGGGCCTTGCGGCCCAGCGAGGGAATACCGCACCCCCACCGACGAGGAGTGGAACGAGTTCCTCGGCCACTTCGAACGACGCAAACTGGCCCTGGGCGACTGCGGACGCGCCTACGGCACCAGTTGCCAACACGAGCACGCTTGCGTCCGTTGCCCGCTTCCGAGTTGACCCCGACGAACGTCCCCGCCTTGAACGGATCCGAGACAACCTCACCGACCGCATCGCCGAAGCAGAGGAGCACGGCTGGCTCGGCGAAGTCGAACACCTTCATGCGACCCGCGCCGCCGCACATGACAAGCTCGCGGACCTCGACCGACGGAGCCGCCGCAGCACCACCATCAACCTCGGTCTTCCAGCCTTCCCCGAGATCGTCGGCCGTATCGTGACCACCAGGTCACCATGATCAAACGCAGGGTCAGCAGGCAGCCCGCCAGAACCCGCACAAATTCTGAACTGGAAAAACGCTAGTTCAGAGAAGACGACCAGGCGGCCGACGTCATCGGCGAACACGCCGCTACCGGCACCCGGGTCGTGGTGCAGTGCAAACACACCACGATCAGGGCCAGTGTCGGCGTCCAGGTGATCTACCA
>NZ_JBEZJI010000073.1:0-43534 GCF_040649435.1 Actinomadura sp. NPDC048955 | reverse complement strand
GCGAGCGGAGCCGGGCAGATCGCGAAGCGATGCCGCGTTCGCCCAGTACCGGTCACGTAGCGAGCCGCCAGGCGAGCGAAGTGGGCCGGGACTGTGAAACACAGCCTAGGCCAGGCGGCGGGCGACCTCGGTGGCCCAGTAGGTGAGGACGATGTCGGCTCCGGCGCGGCGGATCGACACCAGCGACTCCATGATCGTGCGCTCGCGGTCGATCCAGCCCTTCTCCGCGGCGGCCTCGATCATCGCGTACTCGCCGCTCACCTGGTAGGCGACCACCGGGACGTCGACGGCGTCGCGGACGCGCCGCACGATGTCGAGGTAGGCGCCCGCGGGCTTGACCATGACCATGTCGGCGCCCTCGTCGAGGTCGAGGAAGACCTCGCGGAGCGACTCGTCGGCGTTGGCCGGGTCCTGCTGGTGGGTGGCCCGGTCGCCGAACCGCGGGGCGCACTCGGCGGCTTCGCGGAACGGGCCGTAGTACGCGGAGGCGTACTTCACCGAGTACCCCATGATCGCGATGTCGGAGTGGCCGGCGCCGTCCAGGGCCTCGCGGATCGCGCCGACCTGGCCGTCCATCATCCCGGACGGGCCGACGACCGCCGCGCCCGCCTCGGCCTGGGCCAGGGCGATCGAGGCGTACCGCTCCAGCGTGGCGTCGTTGTCGATCTCGCCCGACGCGGTGAGGATGCCGCAGTGCCCGTGGTCGGTGTACTCGTCCAGGCACAGGTCGGTCATGACCACGATCGCGTCGCCGAGGTCGGACCTCAGGTCGCGCAGCGCCTGCTGGACGATGCCGTCCGGGTCGTCGGCGGCGGACCCCGCACCGTCCTTCTCGGCCGGAATGCCGAACAGGATGAGGCCGCCGACGCCGGCCTCGGCCGCCTCGTGGGCGGCCTTGCGCAGGCTGTCGCGGGTGTGCTGGAACACGCCCGGCATGGACGCGACCGGCTGCGCCTCGGAGATGCCCTCCTTGACGAACACGGGCAGCACCAGGTCCGCGGGGCTGAGCCGGGTCTCGGCGACGAGCCGGCGCATCGCGGGCGTGCGCCGCAACCGCCGCGGGCGTGCGACGGGGAACTGTGCAGACATGATCCCTCTGTGTCTCTGCTTGCCGGGTCTACTTCCGGCGCCGGGCGCCCCGGCGCATCTGGCTGGGCTTGCGGAGCGGGTCGCCCGCCTCGATCTGGGCCGCCCTCCGCTTGGCACCGTACTCCGCGAGCGCCTCCGCGAGGGCCGACACCGACGGCTTCTCGGCCATGACGTCGACGCGCAGCCCGTACTCCTCGGCCGTCTTGGCGGTCTGCGGCCCGATCACGGCGATCACCGTGACGTTGTGCGGCTTGCCCGCGATCCCGATCAGGTTCTTCACCGTGGAGGACGAGGTGAACAGCACGGCGTCGAACCCGCCGCCCTTGATCGCCTCGCGGATCGGCGCGGGCGGCGGCGCGGCCCGGACCGTCCGGTAGGCGGTCACGTCCTCGCACTCCCAGCCGAGCTCGGTGAGCCGGGCGATGAGCACGTCGGTGGCGATGTCGGCGCGCGGGAGCAGCACCCGGTTGATGGGGTCGAGGTCCTCGTCGTAGGGCGGCCACTCCCGGGCCAGGCCCTCTCCGGACTGCTCCCCGGACGGGGTCAGGTCCGGGTGGACGCCGAACTCCACCAGCGCGGCGGCGGTCTGCTCGCCGACGGCGGCGACCTTCAGCCCGGCGAACGCGCGCGCGTCCAGGCCGTAGTCGGTGAACTTCTCCCGGATCGCCTTGACCGCGTTCGTGGAGGTGAACACCACCCACTCGTAGCGGCCCGTGACGAGGCCCTTCACGGCCCGCTCCATCTGCTGGGGCGTGCGCGGCGGCTCGACGGAGATCGTCGGGACCTCGTCCGGGACGGCCCCGTACCCGCGGAGCTGGTCCGACAGCGAGGCGGCCTGCTCCTTGGTGCGCGGCACGAGGACCCGCCAGCCGAACAGCGCCTTGGTCTCGAACCAGGACAGCTTGTCGCGCCAGTTCACGACGTCGCCGACGATGATCAGGGCGGGCGTCTCCATGCCCTTGGTGTCGGGCGCCAGCCTGGCCAGCGTGGAGACGACGGTCTCCTGCTCGGTGGTGGTGCCGAGGCTCGTCATGGCGGCCGGGGTGGAGTCGGGCCGTCCCGCCGCGACCAGGCCCTTGCACACCTCGGCGACCGCGCCCTCGGCGCCGAGAACGACCAGCGTGGCGTCCGGGGCGGCGAACCGCTCCCAGTCGACGCCGCCCTCGGAGGCGTCGACGACGCGGATCTCGCGGTTCGCGGCGTCGGTCAGCGGGATGCCCGCGTACCCGGGCACGGCGGTCACCGAGGACACGCCGGGCACCACCTCGAACGGGACGCCCGCCTTGGCCAGCGCACCGCCCTCGGCGGCGTAGTTGCAGGCCACCCCCGGGTCGCCGCGGAACAGCCGGACGACGCGGCGCCCCGCCTTGGCGGCCCGCGCGGCGAGCTTCACCGGGTCGCCGTCCGCCGTGTCGAGGATCTCGGCGTCCGGACGGCAGTGGGTCAGGATCTCGGCCGGGCAGTGGGCGCGGCTCACCACGACGGTGTCGGCGCGCTCCAGCTCGGCGGCGGCGCGCAGGGTCAGCAGGCCGGGGTCGCCCGGCCCCATCCCGACGATCGCGACCGTCCCCGGCCCGGCCGTCCGGCGCGGCGCGGCCGGAGCCGCGCTCTTCGCGGGCCTGCCGGCCTTCGCGGCCTTCGCGGTCTGGGCGGTCTTGTCTGTGGCGGTCTTGTCTGTGGCGGCCTCGCCGGAGGCGGCCGGGTCGATCGTGCTCTGGTCGGCGGCGGTGCTCTTGTCCGTGGCGCTCTTCGCGGCGGGGCTCACTCGCGTTCCCCCATCAACTGGTCGGCCCCCTGCGCGAGCAGCCGGTCCGCGAGATCGCGTCCGAGCTGCTCCGCGGCGTCCGGGTGGCCGCTTGCGGACAGCCGCACCTGCCTGCTGCCGTCGTACGCCGCGACGGTCGCCGTCAGATGCAGCCTTTCATCTACTTCGGCAGCGTATGTTCCCACGGGCGCGGAGCAGCCCGCCTCCAGCACCGCCAGGACCGTCCGCTCGGCGGTGACGGCGCGCCGGGTCGGGGCGTCGTCGATCGTCCCGAGCAGGGCGCGCAGGTCGTCCCGGTCGGCGCGGCATTCGAGCGCGAGCGAGCCCTGCCCGGGGGCGGGCAGCATCTGGTCGGGGTCGAAGACCTCGCTCACCGCGTCCAGCCGGCCGATCCTCTTCAGGCCCGCGTGCGCCAGCACCACGGCGTCCAGCTCGCCGTCGGTGACCTTGCGCAGTCGCGTGTCGGCGTTGCCGCGGATCGGGACGATCTCCAGGTCCGGGCGGAGCGCGCGCAGCTGCGCGACGCGGCGCGGCGATCCGGTGCCGATCCGGGCGCCGCGCGGCAGGTCGGCGAGCTTGGCGGGGCCGCACAGGGCGTCGCGGGCGTCGTCGCGGGCCGGGGTGGCGGCGAGGGCGATCCCGGGCGTCTCGGACGTCGGCAGGTCCTTCAGCGAGTGCACCGCGAAGTCCACCTCGCCGGACAGCACCTTGTCGCGGAGCGCGTTGACGAACACGCCCGTGCCGCCGATCTGGGCGAGCAGTGCCTTGGAGACGTCACCCTGCGTCGTTACCCCGACAAGCTCCACCGCATGCCCCGTGAGCCGCGACAACGCGTCGGCGACGCCCTGCGACTGGGTCGTCGCCATCAGGCTCTTGCGGGTGCCCAGCCGGAGCGGGCCCCTGCTCCCGGTACTCACGCTTCTTCTCCTTCGTGCGCCGGGACGGCGTCGCGGGCGCTGACCGCCCGCACGCTCGCGGCCTGCGCGTTCACCGTCTCGACGTTCACACCGTCCGGCGGCTCGGACATGGCGTCGGACACCGCCTCTGACAGCGCCTCTGACATGGCCTCCTGCCCCGGCAAGGACGCGGGGCTGACACAGTCGGCATCCGCGCAGTCGGGGTTCGGATCCCAGGCGGCGCCGACCTCGGCGTCGCCCATGTCCGCCCGGGCCACCGCCTCGGGGGCCTTCGGGTCCAGGTCGAACAGCTCGCGCAGCGCGTCGGCGTAGGAGTCGCCACCCGGCGCCGCCGCCAGCTCCTTGACCTTGACGGTCGGCGCGTGGAGCAGCTTGTCCACCACGCGCCGCACGGTCTGCTCGATCTCCTTGCGGGCCCGGACGTCCATCTCCGGCACCCGCCCGGTCAGCCGGGTCAGCTCGGCCTCCACCACCTCGGCCGCCTTGCTGCGCAGCGCGACGACGGTGGGCGCGACCGCGGCGGCGCGGGCGGCGCTGAGGAACGCCTCGACCTCCGTGCACACGATCCGCCGCACGGCCTCGACCGCCTCCGGGCCGATGGCCTGCGCGGCCTCCTGCGCGGTGCGCAGGTCGTCCAGGCCGGCCAGCTCGACGCCCGGCAGGTCCCGGACGGAGCGGTCCACGTCGTGCGGGAGCGCCAGGTCGAGCAGGAAGCGGCGCCGCCCGTCCGCCCCGATCCCGCGGGCCGCGAGCTGCCCGGCGGTGATCACCAGGCCGGCCGCGCCGGTGCACGACACCACGAGGTCGGCCTCGGCGAGGGCCGCGTCCAGCTCCGCCAGCTCGATCGCGCGGGACGGGACGTCCAGCGACTCGGCGAGGCGCGCGGCCCGCGCGGGGGTCCGGTTGGCGACCACGATCTCGCGCGCCCCGGCGCGGCTCAGGGTGGCGGCGGCCAGCGAGCTCATCGAGCCGGCGCCGACCACCAGCGCGCGGACGCCCCCGAGGGGGCCGAGGTGCCGGGCGGCGACGTCCAGGCCCACGCTGACCAGCGACGCGCCGGCCTTGTCGATCCCCGTCTCGTGGTGGGCGCGCTTGCCGACCCGCAGCGACTGCTGCAGGACGTCGTGCAGGTCGCGGCCGAGCGTGCCCTCCTCCTGGGCCAGCCGGAACGCCTGCCGGATCTGCCCGAGGATCTGCCCCTCGCCGACGACCATCGACTCCAGCCCGCACGCCACGGCGAACGCGTGCTGGACGGCCCGCTCCTCGTAGTGGACGTACAGGTGCCGCGACAGGTCGTCCATCGGGACGCCGGAGTGCAGGGCCAGCAGCTCTGAGATCGCCGATACGCCGCCGTGGAACTTGCCGACGACCGCGTAGATCTCGACCCGGTTGCAGGTCGAGACGATGGCGGCCTCCGCGACGTTCGGGGAGGCGTGCACGGCGTGCAACAACTTGACGAGATCGTCACCGGCGACCGCGGCCCGCTCCAGCACCGCCACGGGCGCGCTTCGGTGGCTGAGGCCTACGACCAGAATGCTCATTCGCCGTCTCCAGCATCTTCCGAGTCTCCGCCCACCCGCGCCGTGCGAGCTCCTGGTGAGAAGGGGCCGTCCGCCGCCCCCTGAACCGCTCCGCTCAGACGTGTCGATGAGGGGGCGATCCTCCACGCCCCCCGATTTGTCCCCCTCATGCTTCCACCGTTTCCACGTACTGCGCAGCGCCGGCCGGCGCCTCCGCGGGCGCCAGCGAGGCGAAGCCGTCGGGCCCGCCCGCCTTGCGCTGCTCGTGGAACGCGAGAATCTGCAGCTCGATGGACAGATCGACCTTGCGCACGTCCACCCCGTCGGGCACCGACAGCACCACGGGGGCGAAGTTCAGAACGCTCGTCACGCCGGCGGCGACCACGCGGTCGCACACCCCCTGGGCGGCCCCGGCCGGGGTCGCGATCACGGCGATGGACACCCCGTGCCCGGCGATCATGTCCTCCAGCCGGTCGGTGTGCTCCACCGTCATGCCGGAGATCTCCTGCCCGACGATGGACTCGTCGGCGTCGAGCAGGCCCGCCACGCGGAAGCCGCGGGACGCGAAACCGCCGTAGCCGGCCAGGGCCCGGCCGAGGTTGCCGACGCCGATGATGGCGACGACCCAGTCCTGGGTGAGGCCGAGCTCGCGGGAGATCTGGTAGACGAGGTACTCCACCTCGTAGCCGACGCCGCGGGTGCCGTAGGAGCCGAGGTGGGACAGGTCCTTGCGGAGCTTGGCCGAGTTGACGCCGGCCGCGGCCGCGAGCTCCTCGGAGGAGACGGTCGCGACGTCGCGCTCCTGGAGCCCGGTGAGGGCCCGCAGGTAGACCGGGAGCCGCGCCACGGTGGCTTCGGGGATGCCGCGGCCCGCGCGGTCGCGGTGGCGGTTCTGTCGAGGTGTCACGGCCTGCTCTTCGGCTCGACGGTGTGTCCCCCAGGTTAAGCCCTTGTGAATACGCGCACAAAGTCGCCCCCCGGTTCGGCGGACGGCGCGCGCACCGGACGGCGCCCCGGAAAGGGCGGCCATCAGGGCCTTTTCAGCATACGGGCGAAGTGCTACGAAGCGGACGGGTGTGACCGACCAGACATGCCCTGGCAGGCGGCCGGACCGGCGCGGGCGGCCGCGGCGGAGGGCTAGCGCAGGTCCGCGATCGCCGCGCGCAGGCGGGCCTCGTCGACGCGCCAGAAGTCGTGCTGGACGCCGTTGATCAGCGTGACGGGGATCTGCTCCCAGTACTGCTCGGTGTCCTGCTCGGACCGCGTGATGTCGCGCTCCTCCCACGGCACGTCCAGGTCGCGGGCGACGCGCTCGATGACCGCGCGGGCGTCCTCGCACAGGTGGCAGCCGGGCTTGCCGAGCAGGGTGATCATGATGTCGCGCGCCATGTCACCTCCCGGGGAACTCCGGCGCCGGGAGCGGCACCTTGGCGGGGCCGAGCTTCAGCTCGATCACGTTCGTGGCGATCACGTGGGTGCGCGACTCGCCCAGGAAGCGCTGCAGGTGCGGCTGGCGGCGGTGCGCGGCGAACGCGGCCTGGTCCCGGAACAGCTGGTAGAAGATCCGCTGCGTGGGGCCGCCGACCACCTCGTGGCAGGCGAAGACCAGCGTCTCGGGCTCGGTCGCCAGCGCGGCCTTCACCAGGTCGGCGGCGAGCCGGTCGAAGGCGTCCTCGCGCCCGTCCAGCAGCGTGTAGACGGTGATCTGGCCGCACGCGTTCGCCAGGTCGCCGCCGAGCGCGCCCGGCTTGGCGAGCCCGGCGAGCGGGGACCGGTCGAGCGGGGACCGGTCGAGCGGACCGGCGAGCGGACCGGCGAGCGGGCCGTCCACCGTCGTGGGCCCGGCGGGGTCGCCGTGCGCCGGGTAGGCGGGCTGCTCCGGGATGCTGGTGTTCTCGGGGTAGCGCAGTTCTTCGGAGGCCGGCTCGGGGAAGCGCAGTTCGCGCCGGGGGTCGGGCGGCGGGGTCGGCGCCGGGACGGGCTCGGCCTTGGCCCCCTTGGCCGCCTTGCTGTAGCCCTGCTCCTCGTACCCGGTCGCGGGCTCGTCCCCGTACTCGTCGTAGCCCTCGGCGTCCTCGTCGTACACGGGGATCGTGCGCATCGCGCCGTACCAGACGAGCCCGGCGGCGGCGCCGAGCGCGATCACCGCGAGCGGCGCGGGCAGGAACCCGCGGGTGCCGCTGACCACCAGGACGCCCGCGAGGGCGACCAGCGCCACCGGGATGAGCAGTTCGGCGGCCTCCTGGTCGCGCTTGCTGGCCAGCCAGGCGGTCACCCCGGTGCACCCGGCCAGCGCGAGCACGGCGACGACGTGCGAGCCGTCGATCAGCAGCAGCGGCAGCGCGTCGTAGGTGGCGCTCGGCTTCGGCAGGCTCTTGCCGAGCGAGCCCTTGAGCGGGTCCAGGATCAGGATCACGATCGCGACGACCGTGTAGGAGATCGTGAAGAGCCAGGCGCCGAACCGGACCTGCACGTACCGCGCGATCAGTTCGATCATGCCGAGCGCGAGCCACACCGGGCCGACCAGCGCGGCGCCGAGTTCCATGACGCGAAAGAACGCGCCGTTGAACCCCATCATGAAGCCGAGGCTCATGGACAGCAGCGCGAGCGTGAGCCCGACCTGCGTGAACGACCAGGCGATCAGATAGAGCAGCCGGTCCTTGTAGGCGCGCTGAACCAGCAACCCGGTGGCCGCCAGGGCACCAAGGGTCGCCAGCAACGCGAGAAGAGCATCGACCATCGCGCACCCATGGTGCCCGATCCGGGGGGTTGACGGGTAACCGCGGCCAAGGAACGCACCATTGCCTCGCGTACCTTTCGGTATCTAGAGTGGCACTTCACGCCGGAGGTCGCGTAAGCCCCGAGGAGAACTGCATGAGCAGCTTGACCCTCGATGCCGGGGTCATCCCGCTTCCTCGCCATTCCCGCGGCCCTCTCGCGCGTCCGGCCGGCCGGGCCGGGGACCGTGCCTCCGACCGCGCCGCCGACCAGGCCGCCGAGCGGGCCGAGATGCTCAAGGCCCTGGTCCTGCGGGCGCGGGACGGCGACGCCGAGGCGTTCGGCTCCCTCTACGACCACTACGTCGAGCTCGTCTACCGGTACGTCTACTACCGCGTCGGGACGCACGCGCTCACCGAGGACCTCACCAGCGAGACCTTCCTGCGTGCCCTGCGCCGCATATGCGACTTCCACTGGCAGGGCAAGGACTTCGGGGCCTGGCTGGTGACGATCGCCCGCAACCTGGTCGCCGACCACTTCAAGTCCGGCCGCTACCGGCTGGAGGTCTGCACCGCCGAGCTGGTCGAGCCGGACCGCCCGCAGGAGGGGCCGGAGCGGGCCGTCCTGGACGCGATGACCAACCGGACCCTGCTTCGGGCCGTCCAGCGGCTGAACTCCGAACAGCAGGAGTGCGTCGTGCTGCGCTTCCTGCACGGGCTGTCGGTCGCCGAGACCGCGCTGATCATGGACAAGAAGCCCGGCGCGATCAAGGCGCTGCAGTATCGCGCGGTCCGCTCGCTGGCCCGTATGCTCCCGGACGACCTGCGCGGCTGACCGATCCGCCGGACCACCGACCTGCCGGAACCCCGGACCGCCGTACCGGCGGGCGGTGCTTCCGGCCCGTTAGATAGTTTATTAATGAACTTTCGGGCCGTAACCCGGCCCACCTTCCGATCGTTCAAGCGGACAGGAGCGTTCGCGCCACGAGTCCGCAAGGGAGCGGCCAGTGAGAGCCCGGTGTTGACGAGGCGGGAAAAGATCGCAGAGCAGGGGAACGCGCTGGCCCGGCTGCGGGAGAGCGCCGCGGGACCGGACCCGCGGTTCCGCGCCGTGCTGCGCGAGCGGTTGATGGAGGCCGCGAGCGACAGGAGTGAGGACTGTCGCAATCACGGCCGCGGGGACGGCCGCGGGGAGGCGGTTGACTAGGCTTCGCCTCATGCGGCGATTCTGGCAGCCCGGTTTCTGGGGACGCGGCAGGGACGAGGACCACAAGAGCGCGGGTCAGGTGGCCGCCGCCGCGGCGGCCGAGTTCGCCCCGCTCCCCGCTCCCGACCCCGCCGCGGCGGCGTTCTTCGACGTCGACAACACGATGATGCGCGGCGCGTCCATCTACTACTTCGCGCGCGGCCTCGCCGCCCGCAAGCTGTTCACCATGCGCGACCTCGCCATGTTCGCCTGGGGGCAGGCCGCCTTCCGGCTGCGCGGCAGCGAGAACTCCGAGCACATCGGCAGCGCCAAGGAGGCCGCGCTCACGTTCGTCGCCGGGCAGAAGGTCAGCGGGATCGTCAAGCTGAGCGAGGAGATCTACGACGAGGTGATGGCCGACCGCATCTGGCACGGCACCCGCACCCTCGCCCTCCAGCACCTCGACTCCGGGCAGCAGGTGTGGCTCGTCACCGCCACGCCCGTCGAGGTCGCCCGGACGATCGCGCACCGGCTCGGCCTCACCGGCGCGCTCGGCACGGTCGCCGAGACCCGCGAGGGCGTCTACACCGGCAGGCTCGTCGGGAACCTGCTGCACGGGCCGGCGAAGGCGGAGGCCGTGCGGGCCCTGGCGCAGCGCGAGGGGCTCGACCTCGCGCGCTGCTCCGCCTACAGCGACTCGATCAACGACCTGCCGATGCTGACCGCCGTCGGCCACCCGCACGCCGTGAACCCCGACGCCGAGCTGCGCGCCCACGCCCGGGACCACGGCTGGCCCATCCACGACTTCCGCACGGGCCGCAAGGTCACGATGGTCGCGCTGCCCGCCGCCGCGGGCGCCGGGGCCCTCGCGGGCGGCGTCGCGGCGGGCATCGCGCTGCGCCGCCACTACCGGACGAACTGACCGACGCCCTCCGGTCCGCCGGCCGGCGGACGCGACCCATCGCGTCCGCCGCGCACGCCCTACTCTGTCCCCGTGTCCGTGGAGCTGAGGTTGCTGTCCGGGGTCGCCTGCCGCGGGCGGGACGTCACCAGCCCGCGCCTGCGCGGCCTGCTCGCGCTCCTCGCGGGCGAGCCGCGGGCGGGCGTCTCCGTCGTCCGGCTGGTGGAGGGACTCTGGCCCGGGGAGCGCCCGGAGAACCCGGCCAAGGCGCTCCAGGTGGTCGTGTCCCGGGCAAGGTCGCAGCTGGGCGCGGACGTCGTCGCGAGCATGCCGACCGGGTACCGCATCGGCCTGGACGAGTCCGCGGTCGACGCCTCCGCGGTGGTCCTCGCCGCCTCCGCGAGCGCGCGCCGCTCCCGTGAGGGCGACCACGCGGGCGCGCTCCGCGACGCCGAGGCGGGACTGGCGCTCTGGGACGGACCGCCCGAACCGGACGGTGCGGACGACCCGGTGTCCGCCCTGCGCTCGGCACGGATCCCGACCTACTGGACGCTGACGCGGGCCCGCGCGCTGGCCCTCGCGCGGCTCGGCCGGCACGCGGAGGGCTTCGAGGCGCTCGCCCGCGCCGCCGGGGAGTACCCGCGCGACGAGGAGGTGCTCGCGGAGCTGCTGCGGTGCGAGGCCGCGACGGCCGGGCCGCCGGCGGCGCTGGCACGGTACGAGTCCTACCGGCGCTCCCTGCGCGACGAGCTGGGCACCGATCCGGGAGGCGCGCTCCAGCGCGTCCAGCAGGAGCTGCTCCAGGACGAGGCGCCCGCCGTGCGGCGCGGCGTGGCGCACGAGCCGAACCCGCTGCTCGGCCGGGCCGGGGATCTCGCCGCCGTCCTGGACCTGCTGCGCGCGTCCCGCGTCACCTCGATCGTCGGTGCGGGCGGGCTGGGCAAGACGCGGCTGGCGAACACCGTCGCGCGGGAGGCGCCGCAGCGGGCGGTGCACTACGTCCCCCTCGCCGGCGTCGCCCGGGACGAGGACGTGGCGGGCGAGGTCGCGTCCGTCCTCGGGGTCGGCGAGTCGCCGCGGGTCCGCGGGCGCGCCGGCGGGCCCGCCGACCTCGTCTCGGCGATCGCCGAGGTGCTCGGGCCCGGCTCCGGCCTGCTCGTCCTGGACAACTGCGAGCACGTCGTCGAGGGCGCCGCCGGCCTCGCCGGCGCGCTGGTGTCGATGACCCGGGACCTGCGGATCCTGACCACGAGCCGCGCGCCGCTCGGGCTGTCGTCGGAGTCGGTGTACCCGCTGCCCGCGCTGGACCCGCCGACGTCGGCGGAGCTGTTCCGGCAGCGGGCGCACGCGGCGCGTCCCGGCGCGGGCCTGCCCTCCGGTGCGGTGGAGGAGCTGTGCCGCCACCTGGACGGGCTGCCGCTAGCGATCGAGCTGGCGGCGGCGCGCGTCCGCGTCATGTCCGTGGCCGAGATCGCCCGCGGTCTGGACGACCGGTTCGCCCTGCTGCGCGGCCACGCCCGCGACGCGCCGTCCCGGCACCGGACCATGCACGCGGTCGTGGACTGGAGCTGGAACCTGCTCTCCCCGTCCGGCCGGGCCGCCATGCGGTCACTGTCGATCTTCCCCGCAGGTTTCACCGCGGACGCGGCACGGCACGTGCTCGGCGGCGGCGTCCTGGGCAGCGGGGCGCTGGAGATCCTGGAGGACCTCGTCGGCCAGTCCCTCCTGGAACCCGTGGAAGGCGGCCCCGAGACCCGCTTCCGGATGCTGGAGAGCGTCCGCGAGTTCAGCGCGGCCCACCGGGAGGCCGCAGGCGAGACGGACCCCGCGGTCGGCGGCATGCTCGCCTGGGCGCGGGAGTTCGGCGCGGCGCACCACGAGGCGCTGTTCGGCGCCGAGCCGTTCGGGCCCGTGGAACGCGTGCGGGTCGAGCAGGACAACCTCCAGCAGGCCCTCCGCCACGGCCTGGCCCGCCGGGACGGCGCGGCCGTCGCGGCGGTGACCGCCGCCCTCGGCGGGGTGTGGACGCTGGAGGCGGCCTACAGCCGGCTGCTCGTCCTTGCCGAGGAGACCGCCGGGCTCCTCAGCCGCCACCGTCCCGGCCCCGGGGACGTCGAGATCACGCGGACGGCGCTGACCGTGAGCGTGCTCGCCACGAGCCTGTTCAAGGGACCGCAGGCGACCCGCACGCTCGTCGCGCTGCGCCGCCTCCCGCCCCCGCCGCCGGACGGTCTCATCCCCGCGATCGCGACGGTGCTGGCCGCCCTGCCGGAGATCCTCGCCCCCGGTGGCTCCGCCCTGGACGAGATGTGCGCCCGGGACGAGCCGCTCGTCGCCGCCATCGCGAACTGCGCCGCTGGCTACCTGCGCGAGCGCGACGGCGACGTGGCGGGGGCGCTCGCGGCGACCGAGGCGATGATCGGGATGTCCGGCGCGCCGGACATCCCGTGGTGCCGCCTGCTCGCCCACTCGCGCCTCAGCGAACTGCTGATGCAGCTCGACCAGGCCGAGCGGGCCCTGCACCACCTGCGGATATCGCTGGAGCTGCTGGAGCGGTACAGGTGGCCCGACATGTTCGGGCTGATGTGGGCGCTCGCGTCGGGCCACATGGCGGTCGGCGAGTACGACGAGGCCGAGCGGCGGCTCGACCAGTCGCTGGTCGACGGGCCTGACGAGTCCTTCGGCACGGCCGCCTTCAACCTCGGAGCGCGCGCGGAGATCGCCCTCGGCCGCGGTGACGTCGACACCGGCCTGCGCCTCTGGCGGGAGGCGGTGGCGCGGCTCGCCACCGAGGACGGCCCGATGCCGCTCACCGGCCTCGATCCGTGGACGGTGGAGGCCCACTGCGTCACCGTCGTCGCGCACGCCCGGCACGGGCGCACGGCGCTCGTCGAGGACATCGTCGCCGGGCTCCCCGCCAAGCTGGCGGCGCTGGTCGACGGCCCGCCGTTCCCGATGCCCTCCTTCTACATGGACCTGCCCGTCGGCGGCGGGCTGCTGCTCGCGCTCGCCATGGTCGACCTCGCCGATCCCGGCGCCGCGCCGGACGTGCGGGCACGGGCGGCCCGGGCCATCGCGCTGGCGCAGCGCCTCCACCACGTCCGGTCGTTCCGGCCGACCATGTCCACGGCGGCGATCACCCGCGCCGCCGAGGACGCCGACGGGCCGGCGTACTCCGACGCGGTGTCGGAGTACGCCGGCCTGGGCCGGGAGGAGCTGCGGGCCGCCGCCGCGGGGCTCGCGCGCGAGTTCGGACAGGGCTAGCGGGGCGCCTTCCGGTCGAACAGCAGCTTGGAGAACGCGTAGCCGACGACGGCGAGGCCGACGCACCAGGCGACGGACACGGCCGCGTCCCGGCCGCTCGGCGTCCCGGCCAGCAGCCCCCGCAGCGTCTCGATCATCGGGGTGAACGGCTGGTACTGCGCGAACCACCGCACCCCGGCCGGCATCGACTCCGGCGGCACGATCGTGCTGCCGACGAACGGCAGGAACTGGATGATCATCGGCGTGTTGCTCGCGCCCTCCGGGTTCTTGGCCAGCAGCCCGAGCATGACCGCGAGCCAGGTCAGCGCGAACGTGAGCAGCACCAGCAGGCCGCCGGCCGCGAGCCAGTCCAGCGCGCCGCCGCTCGTCCGGAAGCCCATCGCGACCGCGACGGCGACGACCGCGGCGGTGCTCAGCAGCGTCTGGATCATGCTGCCCGCGACGTGCCCGGTGAGCAGCGACGACCGTGAGATCGACATCGTCCGGAACCGGTCGACGATGCCCTCGGTCATGTCCACGCAGACCGACACCGCCGTCGCCATGCAGCCGGACGCGACCGCCATCAGGATGATCCCCGGTGCGACGTACTGGATGTAGTCGCCCTTGGCCGCGCCGCCGACGCCGTCGCCGAGCGCGTTGCCGAACACGCCGACGAACAGCAGCATGATCATGATCGGCATCATCATCCCGGCCATCGTCAGCGACGGGTAGCGCAGCGCGTGCCGCAGGTTGCGGCGCAGCATCGTCGCGGAGTCGGCCGCCGCATGCGTGAGCGTGGTCATCGCGAGGTCACCTTCTCGTGGGTCGTGCCGGACTCGCCGGGCTTGGCGGTGAGGGCGAGGAAGACGTCGTCCAGATCGGGGGTGTGCAGCGACAGCTCGGCGACCTCGACCGACGCCGCCTCCAGCCGTCCGAGCAGCGTCCGCAGGGAGGCGACGCCGCCGTCCCCGGGCACCTGGAGGGCGAGCGCGTCGTCGTCCCGCGTCACCGAGCCGAGCGTGCGCGCCGCCGCGTCGAGCGCCGCCAGGTCGGCGAACCGCAGCCGGACGTGCCCGCCCGGGACGAGCCGCTTCAACTCGTCCGGGGCGCCCTCGGCGACCAGCCGGCCGCCGTCCAGCACCGCGATCCGGTCGGCGAGCCGGTCGGCCTCCTCCAGGTACTGCGTCGTCAGGAAGATGGTCACACCGTCCCTGACCAGGCCCCGGATGATCTCCCACATGGTCCGGCGGCTGCGCGGGTCGAGCCCGGTCGTCGGCTCGTCCAGAAAGATGATCTGCGGGCCGCCGATCAGCGTCATCGCGATGTCGAGCCGCCGCCGCATCCCGCCCGAGTAGTCGGCGGCCTTCTTGCCCGCCGCCTCCACCAGGTCGAACCGCTCCAGCATCGCGTCGGCGGCCCGGCGCCCGGCGGCCTTGCCGAGCCGGTGCAGGTCCGCCATGAGGATCAGGTTCTCCCGCCCGGTCAGCAGCCCGTC
Organism: Actinomadura sp. NPDC048955; assembly: GCF_040649435.1. NCBI lineage: Bacteria > Bacillati > Actinomycetota > Actinomycetes > Streptosporangiales > Thermomonosporaceae > Actinomadura > Actinomadura sp. NPDC048955. The sequence goes on along the minus strand of NZ_JBEZJI010000073.1, from coordinate 28,701 downwards.
CACCGCCGAGTACTGCCCGGTCACGCCGATCGTCCGGCGCACCCCGTCGGGGTCCGCGCGCAGGTCCCGCCCAGCGACGCTGATCTCGCCGCCGTCCGCGCGGATCAGCGTGGACAGGATGCGCACCGCCGTCGTCTTCCCCGCCCCGTTGGGCCCGAGCAGCGAGAAGACGGTGCCGCGCGACACCTCGAAGTCGATCCCGTCCAGGACGGTCTTGTCCCCGAACGCCTTGCGCAGGCCGACCACCTTGATGGCCGTCTGCCGTGCCTCGATGTTCATGCCCCGAAGCGTGCGCGCCCCCGCCTTCAGCCCGCTTTCACACCGGCTTCAACCAGCCCGCGCGCCTGAAAGTCACCAGGTCAGGGGCAGTGTGTCCAGGCCCAGGACGAGGCTTGCGTGCTCCACGGGCGCGGCGCCGGGGGCGATGCGGTAGTCCGGTATGCGGGCGTGCCATTCGCGCAGCGCGATCTGGAGTTCGAGCCGGGCCAGGTGCGCGCCGAGGCAGCGGTGCGGCCCCGCGCCGAAGGCCAAGTGGCGGGCCGGCGGGCGGTCGATGTCGACGGTGGAGGCGGCGGGGACGGCCCGTGGGTCGCGGTTCGCCATGGCGGTCGGGAGCATCACCATCTCTCCCGCCTTCATCGGGCAGCCGCGCAGCTCGACGTCGCGGGTGAGTTTGCGGGCGGGCAGGACGGGCGCGTAGACGCGGAGGAACTCCTCGATCGCGTCCGGGATGACGTCGGGGTCGGAGGCGATGCGGGCTCGGTCGGCGTCCTGCCTCGCCAGGTGCCAGAACGTGTAGGAGAGCTGGGCGGCGACGGTGTCGAGGCCGGCCAGGAAGAGCAGGATGAACAGCTGGAGCAGCTCGTCGTCGGTGACGGGCCGCCCGTCGACGGCGAACCTGGTCGCGGCGCTGACCAGGTCTTCGCGCGGACGGGCGCGGCGGTCCCGGACGAGTTCGGTGAGGCAGTCCGTCAGCGCCGCCATGGCCTCGGCCCGCCCGCCGGTGGAGGGCTGCGAGTGCAGGATGGCGCGCTCCCACGCGAGGAACTCCTCCAGCCTCTCGGTGGGCAGGCCGACCAGCTCCAGGAAAATGGCGGTGGGGTACAGGCGGGCGAATTCGGCGACGAAGTCGCACGAGCCGCGGGAGGCGAAACCGTCGATCAGGGCGGCGCAGTGCCGGGTGATCCGGTCCTGGAGCACGGCGGCGGCCACGGGGGTGAAGAACGGCCGGAGCAACCGCCGCCACGTCGTGTGCAGCGGCGGGTCGAGCATGACCGGGATCCACTGGTGCGCCGGGTCGGGGTCGATGACGGCGATCGCGCGGCTGGAGAACGTCTCCGGGTCCTGGAAGGCGGCGAGGATGTCGTCGTACCGCGTCAGCACCCAGAAGCCAGGCCCCGCGGTGCTGCGGAACGCCGGATGCGTCTCGCGTAACTCGTCCATCCGCTCATGGGCCGTCCCGGCGGGCCGCGGTCCGGCGAACGGATCGAAGCCCACCTGCGGTCCGCCTGCCTCGCTGCGTTCCGTCCCGTCCTCCACGCGGCCTCCCCGCACAGGGTGTGTTCCGTTGGCCAGGATGACACGAGCCGTCGGGGACGTCCCGCCCTCAGGCGGGGGGCAGCTCGGCGGTCCGGGGCCTCGACGCCGGACGGGCGAGCGTGGTGGTGAGGAGGAGCGCCAGGAGCGCGGCCGTCAGGAGGAGGGTCCCCGGGATGCCCACGGCGGGGGCGGCGAAGGTCGCGAGGAGGACCAGGACGGCCGCGGCGACGAGTGACCCCGGATACGCGTTCATGCGCCGCATCGGAGTGTGCAGCACCCACAGCATGACCAGGACGACGGCGACCGGCACGGTGACGGAGCCGGCCACCAGCAGCGTCCCCGCCTCGATGTGGCGGCCGGAGGAGGCCACCGCCGTCTCCAGGCCGGCGCCGATGGCGGCGAGCGCGGCGAACACGAAGTAGTGGCCGTACCCCCAGAGGAAGGACCGGTCGCGGCGGCGCTCAAGGCCCTCGCCCGCCGGCTCGGAGAAGTAGATCCACCAGAGCGCGAACAGGATGGCGAGCCCGGCGAGGGCGATCGTGACGAGGGCGCCGCCGATCCCGTGCTCCACGGCGTCCTGCACCGCGTTCGTGGAGGCGAGCACGCTCTCCCCCAGCAGGATGATCGTGAACAGCCCGTACCGTTCGGCGATGTGGTGCGGATGCCAGGTCGTCATGCCGGGCCGCTCCGCGATCGGCGGGACGGCCAGGTCGAGCGCCGCGCAGACGAAGAACACCCACATCGGGCCCTGGTCCGGCAGGGCGAGCCGCGCCACCCAGAACACCTGGACGACCGACAGCCCGATCGCGTACCGCAGGGCCGTGGCGCGGCCCTCGGGATGCGCGGCGGCCGCCCGCAGCCAGAGGGCGACCAGGCCGACGCGCATGACGAGGTAGCCGATCGTCACGGTGGTGAAGTCGCCGTCGAACGCGTCGGGCACCCCGGCCGCGAGGATGAGGACGCCCGCCATCTGCACGAACGTCATGAGCCGGTACGCGACGTCGTCGGTGTCGTAGGCGGAGGCGAACCACGTGAAGTTCATCCACGCCCACCAGATCGCGAAGAACGTCATGAGGAACGGCGCGAGCGAGTCCTCCACGTGGCCGCCCTCGATGGCGTGGGCGAGCCGCCCGGCGACCTGGGACACCGCGGCGACGAACGTCAGGTCGAACAGCAGCTCCAGGGGGCTGGAGACGCGGTGGGGTTCACCCAGGTCGCGAGCGACCATGGGGGTGCGGAGCGGCGCCATGGCGCACACTCTAGGGCCGTTCCCGGCCGGTCAGAGGAAGGCGGGGCCCCGGCGCAGCAGCGTCTCGTAGAGCATGTGCTGGACGTTCTCGCGCACGTGGTCGGTGATCTCGAAGACCGTCATGGGGTCGTCGGCGGCGTCCGCGTCGTAGCCGTCCAGCGTCATCGGCTCGCCGAACCGGATCACCCACTTGGACGGGAGCGGGACGAGCCCGGCGGGGCCGAGCAGCGGGAACGTCGGCGTGACCGGGAAGTAGGGGAGGCCGAGGAGGCGGGCCAGCGGGCGCAGCTCGGCGATCTTGGGGTAGATCTCCTCGGCGCCGACGATGGCGCACGGCACGATCGGCACGCCGGCGCGCAGCGCGGTGCCGACGAAACCGCCGCGGCCGAAGCGCTGCAGCTTGTAGCGCTCGGAGAAGGGCTTGCCGACGCCCTTGAAGCCCTCGGGGAAGACGCCGACCAGCTCGCCCTTGCCGAGCAGCCGGGCGGCGTCGGCCTGGCAGGCGAGCGTGTGGCCGGCCTTGCGCGACAGATGCCCGAGCAGGGGGATCTGGTAGACGAGGTCGGCGCCGAGCAGGCGGACCTGCCGGTCGGCGTGGTCGTGCAGGGCGACCGACAGCATGAGCGCGTCGAGCGGGATCGTGCCGGAGTGGTTGGCGACGAGGAGGGCGCCGCCCTCGGGGATGTTCTCCAGGCCGTCGAGTTCGACGCGGAACCAGTGCTCGTAGAGGGCGCGGGCCAGCGGAAGGAGGACGGTGGAGTTGAACTCGGGGTCGAAGCCGAACTCGTCGACCTCGTACTCGCCCGTCAGCCGGCGCCGCAGGAACGCCAGTCCGGAGGCCAGGGTCCGTTCGAACTGGCCGCGCTCGCCCGGACGGCCGTCGCCGGGCGCGTCGTCGCCCGGAGGGTCCTCGCGGACCGCGGCGAGCCGGATGACCTGCGCGCCCTCATCGTCCCCGGGGTGCGCGTCGTTCATCATCTCGGCTCTCCTCTCAGGCGGGTCCAAACGGCTCAGGCCCGTCCCAGCAGGGACGCCAGGCCGCCGCGGACGAAGCCCCGGGCGGCGGCGAAGTCGGCGAAGGCGGCCTCGGAGCTGTACTTCGGGTGCCACGCCAGCTCGCGTTCCAGCGCGGTGGTGTCGAGGACCCGGCCGTAGGTCAGCCAGCGCAGCAGCTCCGGCGAGAACCCCGACAGGCCCGCGAAGCGGCGCCCCATGTCGCCGAGGACCGAGATGGACGGCGACGGGACGGGCAGGTAGGGCCGCCCGGCGCGCCGCAGGGCCTGCGACAGCAGCAGCACGCCGTCCCCGGCGACGTTGTAGCAGCCGGGGTGGTCCTCGACCGTCATGCGGCGCAGCACCTCGACGCCGTCGTCCTCGTGGACGAACTGCAACCGCGGGTCGAACCCGAGCACGGTCGGGACGACCGGCAGGCGCAGGTACCGGGTGAGGGGCGAGTCGACGCCCGGGCCGAGGAAGTTCGCGAACCGCAGCACCGACACGGCCAGGTCGGAGCGCCGCCGCATCAGCCCGCGGACGTACCCCTCGACCTCGACGGCGTCCTTGGCGTAGCCGGACCTGGGCGCCTCGACGGGCTCGTCCCGCTCGGAGAACACGGCCGGGTCCATCGGGGAGGAGCCGTACACGGCCGCCGACGACCGAACGACCAGCTTGCGCATGTCGGGCGAGCGCTGGCAGGCCGCGAGCAGCTGCATAGTCCCGATGACGTTCAGCTCCTTGACCTTCGCCCGCGGAACCGAGGAGGACGTCACCAGGTTGAGGTGCACCACCGTGTCCACCGCCGCCGACGCGATGATCTTCGCGATGCCGGGCGTGCGGATGTCGACCCGGACGAACTCGGTGCGGCCGAGCGACGCGTCCGGCGGCACCGTGTCCACCCCGATGACACGCTCGATGCCCGGGTCGGCTTGCAGGGTGTTCGCGACCCGCGCCCCCAGGAAACGGGAGACGCCCGTGACGAGGACGACACGGGCCGCGGCGGCGGGCATGGACGACACTGGGCCCTACCCCTTCACGGCTGGACGGCCGGTGTGGTCGCTACTTCTTGTTGCGGCGCTGGATGCGCGTCTTCTTCAGAAGCTTGCGGTGCTTCTTCTTGGCCATCCTCTTGCGGCGCTTCTTGATGACAGAGCCCACGGAACCTCGCTCGGAGTCTCGGGTGATGTGCAGGAGACGGGCGTGCCGCTGGAGAGCGAGTCTCGGCAAGCGCGCACGGTCCGAGGCCCCAGGGTACCGCTGCGTGGGTGGAGATCATGCCGCGGCCTGCCCCGCGGCCCGGGGACGACCGGCACGGACGGCGGCCGGCACCGCGCGTCGCACGGCGCCGGGCACCGTCCCTTCCGGGCGGGCGTGGCCTGCGGCCATCGCCCGTCCGTCCGGTGTCCGGACCGTTCTGCCGGTCCTCGTCCTGCTTCCCCAGCTTCGGGACGGCCCCTCGGGACCTTCCCGACGCCCCCTGCACGGCCGGGTACTGAGTTCGCGGCGGGGTCATGCCCCGCCCCTACCCGTTATCCGGCTTCGATGTACGCGTCGCGCAGGTAATCGTGGACGGCCTGCTCGGGAACCCGGAACGAGCGGCCCACGCGGATCGCGGGCAGTTCGCCCGAGTGGACGAGGCGGTAGACGGTCATCTTGGACACCCGCATCACCGCCGCCACTTCGGCGACGGTCAGGAACCTGACCTCGCTCAGAGGTCGCTCGCCTGAGGTCATCGGACGCCCTCTTCCACACGTGCCGCGCACCGGCCCTTCGGGTGACTTTGATCACGCACGTGTACTTCCTCCAGCGTAAATCGCGTACCGGCAGTCGCAAGAGGGGAGTTCCGCACATTTCCGTATCCGACCTGACCGTGGGGATACAGTGCTGATTCCCTACGGAGGGTGGACGCGACGGTACCGCGCGTGTCCTGACGAACATTTGTTAACCAGAACCCCGAGATGACCGGCGGTTCCGCTGCGCCAGACGCCTCTCCGCACGCTCATGCGCCTCGTTACGGCAGCCCTGTCACAGGGCGTGACAGGCGAGAAGCCGCCACCCAGGAGTCCCCCCGGAGTAAGCCTCCGGACGGGCGGCCCGGCGGCCCGGTCAGCCGGCCGGCCGCAGGCCCGCGCGATCGAGGATGTACGCGGTCAGGGGCGCGTAGTGGTGCGCGGAGACGCCGTCGTCGAGCGGGACGACCACGTCGATCTTGCCCTCGGCGGCCCCGGCGAACAGCGCCGGGTCGTTACAGTCCGCGAACCCCACGGTGTCGATGCCCGCCTGCCCTGCGGCTCCGGCCCACCCGTGGTCGGCGATGGCCAGATCCGGCCAGATATCTGGTTTAGCTTCCGAATTTTCGCCGGACCCGCTAGCGGCGAGCTCCCTGAGCATGGCCTCCATCGGATGCGGGTCGTGCGTGTGGTGCGTGCGGAGATCGTCGCCCTCCAGCATCGCGACGCCCGGCGCGGCGTAGACGATGCGGCGCAGTTCCGAGGCGCCGTACCCGGCGTCGACCTCGTAGGTCCAGCCGGCCGCGGGCGTCAGCACCCGGCAGCCCGCCTCCCGCAGCGCCCCCGCGACCGCCTGGTACAGCGGCGTCAGCGTGGACGGATGCCCGGTCGCGAGGACCACGCGCTCCCGGCGCCGCGCCGCGAGGCCGATGCGCTCCCCCATCGCCTCCAGCGTGTCGAGCGTGATCTCGGGATCGATGGTGTCGTCCCCGTACAGATGCATCGGATCGGGGTCGACGCCGCACCGCTCGACCATCATCTCCAGCACCGACCGCTCCGACCACGACGGCTTCAGATCCAGGCCGAACTGGTAGTACGGGTCGCCGCCCGCCATCCGCCGGAAGTGCAGCAGGTTGTTCTGCCGCGGCGTGGCCACGTCGCCGGCGATCATCGTCCGCACGAGGTGGGCGCGCAGCTCGTCCCTGGTGGGCACGGGGCCTCCGGACGCGGGGGTCGTCTGGTTCATGGGCGGCGGGTCTCCGGGGCCTTCACTCGTCGGTCATCGGGTCGAGGCCGTGCTCGGGGAACACCGCGCGGCGCGTCGCCAGCACCGCCTGGTCCACGGGGCTGCCCGGGTCGTAGCCGTCCCCCCACCTGCTGACCTCCACCGTCTCCGTCCCGTCCGTCATGCGGCGCGGGGCGATCTCCTCGGTCCGCTGCCGGACGAACTCGCGCCAGTCGTCCGGGGTGGCCGTCCCCGGCGGGACGGGGCCGCCCGCCGCCTCGGCGAGCAGGTGCGTCCACGCGCGCGGAACGACCTGGACCAGCTCGTATCCGCCGCCGCCGGTGAGGACCCACCGGCCGCCCGCGGTCTCGTGCGCCAGCCGGTGCAGCATCGCGTACGCCGTCCGCTGGCCGTCCACGCTGAGGATCAGGTGGGCGAGCGGGTCGAGCGCGTGGCCGTCGGCGCCCTGCTGGGTGACGAGGACGTCCGGGCGGAACCGGCGCAGCAGCGGCGGGACGATCGCCTCGAACGCGCGCAGCCACGGCCGGTCGCCGGTGCCGGGCGGCAGCGAGATGTTGACCGAGGTGCCGTCCGCGCCGGTCTCGTCCGGGAAGCCGGTGCCGGGGAACAGCGTCCGCGGGGACTCGTGCAGGCTGATCGTCAGCACGCGCGGATCGTCGTAGAAGGCCGCCTGGACGCCGTCGCCATGGTGGACGTCGATGTCGACGTAGGCGACGCGCTCGGCGCCGTTCTCCAGGAGCCACGCGATCGCGACGGCCGGGTCGTTGTAGACGCAGAACCCGCTGGCGGCGTCGCTCAGCGCGTGGTGCAGGCCGCCGGAGATGTTCGCGGCGTGCTCGGCGCGGCCCGTCCACACCGCCTCGGCGGCGGCCACCGACGCGCCCGTGACCAGGGCGGACGCATCGTGCATGCCGAGGAAGACCGGGTTGTCGGGGGTACCGAGGCCGTGCCCGAGCTCGGGCAGCCCGGTGGCGCCGGAGTGCTTGACCGCCGCGATGTAGGACTCCTCGTGGACGAGCCGGAGCAGCTTGTCGTCGGCGGCCTCGAACGCCGAGACCCGCACGTTCGGGCGGTCCAGGACGCCGAGCCCGCGGGCGAGCGCCATCGTCAGCTCGACCCGCACGGGGTTCATGGGGTGGCCGGGACCGAAGTCGTAGGAGATGAGCCGCTCGTCCCAGAAGATCTCCAGTTCGCAGTTCTCGGGACCGGCGGACTGGGACGAATCGGGACTGCTCATGACCTCACGGTATCGCGCAGGGCACGTGACCCGGCCCACAGCTCCCGGCCCGCGGACGCGGCGGGGCACCCGCCCGGAGGCCGCCGCCCGCAACACACTTGTGACGTGAGTTACATGCCGGAAACGGGCATACATCCACCAGGCAGATATCTCCTACGGGGGGTGCAAATTGGACGGCGACCCCAGCGTTCGCAGCCGAGCGATCAGCAACGCGCTCCGTCTGGGCGTCCGTCCGTTCCTGCACTACCTCCCCGGCCACGCGACCAGCATCCGCACCGCGCGCTCGACGGTGGACGCCGCGTCCCTGCTGCTGCGGCACAGCCCCCACGTGCGGGTCGAGTCGCTGAACGACCCGGCGCCCGGGGGCGACGGCGGCCTCCCGGTCAGGGGCGAGTGGATCGTTCCGCGCGACGCGGTCGAGGAGAACGCCCCCGGCGCCGTCCTCTACCTGCACGGCGGCGGCTACGTCTTCTGCTCGCCGCGCACCCACCGCCCCATCACCTCGCGGCTCGCGCTCGACACGGGCCTGCCCATCCTCGCCCCGCGATACCGGCTCGCGCCCGAGCACCCGTTCCCGGCCCCGCTGGAGGACGCCGTCGCCGCCTACCGCTGGCTGCTCGATCGGGGCGTTCCGGCGTCCGGCATCGTCCTCGCGGGCGACTCGGCGGGCGGGCACCTGTCCGCCGCGCTGACCGGCGAACTGTGCCGCCAGGGCCTGCCGGGCCCGGCCGGGCTCATGCTGTTCTCCCCGTGGGTCGACCTGACCTGCGAGCTGTCCATGGACGCGCAGAGCCGAGCCCGCGACCCCTACATCAGCGCGTCCTCGGCGCGCCGGATCGCCCGCCTCGTCGTGGGGCCGACCGGGTTCGAGGACCCGCGGCTGGCCCTGCTCACGTGCGCCTGGAACGACATGCCGCCCGTCCTCATCCAGGTGGGCGGCGCCGAGGTGCTGCGCACCGAGGCCGAGGCGTTCGCCGACGCCCTGCGCCGCACCGGGGCCCACTGCGACCTGCAGATCTGGAAGGGGCAGATGCACGTCTTCCAGATCCTGAACCGCGTGCTCCCGGAGGCGAACGCCGCCATGCGCGACGCCGCCCGCTTCGTCCGGACCGTGACGGGCGGGACGGGCAAGCACCCCAGGGCGAGGAAGCGCTCCAAGGCCGCCTAGTCCCGGCGATCCGGCCGTTTCTCCAGGAGCCCGGCCAGAAGTGCGGCCGCGTGGTCGGCCATGAACCGCGGGACCCGCGCCTTGAGCAACGCCCTGTGCAGGGCGGACGCCGGGAACGGCATGCCGGTCGGACACTCGCGCCGTTCTTCCATCCGGGGCCCCCAGACTTCCAAGATCAATTCGATGGTAGCCCGGCGGACCCGGACACACCGCCGAAATCGTGATCTTTTCCTACGCCCCGCACGGACCTTGTCACGCTCGGTCCCCACCGCGGGGCGTCGCCCCGCGGGCTTCTCGCGTGCCGCGCCCTGGGAGGGGACCGTCAGATGATCGCCGCAGCGGCCCGGGTCAGAAGCGGCCGGCGGGTTCGGGGTCGGGGATCTCGTCGCTCGCGCGGCGGCCGCGTCCGGCGGCGAAGACGCCGACCAGCGCGGCCAGCGCGGCGCCGCCCTCGCTGGCGAGGCTGATCGTCTTCTCGGCGTACCAGACGGGTTCGTGCATGTCCGGCAGCGGGCCGAGCGCGCCCACGTCGACGTAGTAGTAGAGCACGACGGCGCCCGCCGCACTGGCCGCGACGACGAAGGCGAGCGCGTACGCCCAGCGCGTCGCGTAGGTGAGGACGATCACCGCGACCACCCCGGCGACCGCGGCCTGGACGCGGAACAGCAGGTCTCCGTCGATGGAGCCGCCCTGCACGAAGGCCATGTCGGGCGCGAACTTCCAGTGCACGATCGCGTCGGCCGCCAGTCCGGCGGCGACGATCAGGCGGAGTATGAGTCCCATACCTACTACACGGACGCGGCTCCGGCCCGGCTCAATGGTCGGAGGCGGACATCCCCGGGGCACCCGTCCCGGGTCAGCCGCTCGCGAGCTCGCGCCCCCGGTTGCGGGCCGCCTCGATCGCCTCCAGGACGGCGGCTCTGACGCCGTGCCGCTCCAGCTCGCGGATCGCCGAGATCGTCGTCCCGCCCGGGGACGTCACGGCCTCGCGCAGCAGCACCGGATGCTCCCCGGAGTCACGGAGCATGACCGCCGCGCCGACGGCCGACTGGATGACCATCTCCAGCGCGGCGGCGCGCGGCATGCCGAGCAGGATGCCCGCGTCCACCATCGCCTCGACGAGGTAGTAGAAGTACGCCGGTCCGCTGCCGGACAGGGCCGTGGCGCCGTCCTGCAGCGACTCGGGGATGCGCAGCACCTTGCCGACCGGCGACAGCAGCTCCTCGGCCAGCTTCAGGTGCTCCTCGCCCGCGTGCGACCCGGGCGAGATGACGCTCATCGCCTCGTCGACGTGGACGGGCGTGTTCGACATGACGCGGACGACGGGCACCCCGTCCGGCAGCCGCTCCTCGACGAACCCCGTCGTGATGCCCGCAGCCATAGAGATCACCAGCCGGTCGGCCGGCACGTGCGGGCCGACCTCCTCCAGCAGGGCCCCCATGTCCTGCGGCTTCACCGCGAGGACGAGCGTCTCGGCCGTCGCGGCGGCCTCCGCGTTCGACACGATCTGCACGCCGTAGCGCTCCCCCAGCAGCGCGCCCCGCTCCTCCCGGCGCGCGGTGGCGATCAGCTCGGACGGACGGCGGCCGGCCCGGAGCACCCCGGACAGCAGCGCCTCGCCCATCTTCCCGGCACCCAGAATCGCGATCATCGACATACCTTGACGTGGGGTTCCAAAGACCCGTCCAGCCTATCGCCGGGCCGGGCCGCGCCGCCCGGCGACCGCCGCTCGGGCCGCTCTCGGAGCCCCCTAGGAGCGCCCGACGAGGGAGCGCATGAAGAAGCGCAGGTTGGCGGGCCGCTCGGCGAGCCGGCGCATGAAGTACTGGTACCACTCGCGCCCGTAGGCGACGTAGACGCGGACCTGCGCGCCCTCCGCGGCGAGGCGGCGCTGCTCCTGCGGGCGGATCCCGTAGAGCATCTGGTACTCGAAGGTGTCGTCGTCGCGCTCGTTCAGCACCGACAGCGCGCCGGCGATCTCGATCAGCCGGGGGTCGTGCGTGGCGAGCATCGGATAGCCCTTGCCTGCCATCAGCACCTTCATGCACCGCACGTACGACCTGTCGACCTCCTCCTTGTCAGTGAAGGCGACCGCCGCGGGCGCTCCATAGGCGCCCTTGCACAGCCTCACCCGCGAGCCCTCGTAGGCCAAGTCCGCGCAGTGCTCCTCTGCGCGACGCAGGTACGCCTGGACGACCGCGCCCACGTCCGGGTAGTCACGCCGCAGTTCGTGGACGGTAGCCAGCGTCGAGTCGACCGTCGTGTGCTCTTCCATGTCGATGGTGACCGTCGTGCTGGCCGAGCGGGCGGCGGCGCACACGCGCCGCGCGTTCTCCAGAGCGAGGTCTTCGTCGAAGGTCTGGCCGATGGCCGACAGCTTGAGTGACACCTCGGCGCGCCTCCCGAGCCCGGAGGCGCCCAGCCGTCCCAGAAGCTCGACATAGTGGGCGACGTTCGCCTCTGCGCGCCCCTCGTCGTGGGTGTCCTCGCCCAGGACGTCCAGGCTGACGAGCAGGCCCTCGTCGGTCAGCCCGCCGGTGACGCGCAGGGCGTCGTCGATCGTCTCCCCGGCCACGAAGCGGCGGACCACGTCGCCGGTGAACGGCGCGGTCTCCACCACCCTGCGCGCGCCGCCGCTGCGCGACGCGACCAGCAACGCCTGACGAAGCACTGTGCGAACCCCTCGTCCCCTGGACCTACCGTCCCAGGTTATGCCGCCGGGGCCGGGCGCTCACGACACGGTGCCGAGGCTGTTACCGGCGCCGTACTGCTGGACGTACTCCTTCATCCGCGCGGTCTTGACCGCCTCGAAGAGGGCCTTCGCCTTCCCGCCGTCCAGGAACACGACGCTCTGCCGCTTGCGCATGCCGGTGCCCTTGTGCGGCAGCGTCATGAACATCACGTCGGACGGGCGGACGCTGCGCATGCCGAGCGCCAGCGAGCGCAGGTCGCCCGCCGACACCCCCTCGTCCACGCTGATCGACTTGGTGAGCGCCGACAGGAACCGGTCGAGTTTGAGCGGGTTGGTGAGCGTGCCCCGGTCTGCGGCCTGCTTGGCGAGCGCGCCGAGGAACGCCTGCTGCCGTTTGATCCGGTCGAAGTCGCCGTTCGGCAGGTTGTAGCGCTGCCGGACGAACAGCAGGGCGTCCTCGCCGTTCAGCTTCTGCCGTCCCGCCTCCCAGCGCTTCTTGCGCGCCGGGTCGTACACGCCCTGCCTGATGTTGACGGTGACACCGCCGAGCGCGTCCGTCATCGACTTGAAGCCCTCGAAGTCGATCGCGCCGTAGTGGTCGATGCGGATGCCGGTGAGGCTCTCCAACGTCTCGATCAGCAGCTTCGGCCCGCCGAACGAGAACGCCGCGTTGATCTTCTGCTGCCCGTAGCCGGGGATCTCCACCCACGAGTCGCGCGGGAACGAGATGATGTAGGCCTTCTTCCGGTCCGCCGGCAGGTGCAGCAGCATGATCGTGTCGGTGCGCTGCTGCCCCGGCTTCCAGACCTGGTTGCCCTCGCCGGTCGTCGCGTCGGCCCGCGAGTCCGAGCCGACGAGCAGCCAGTTCTCCGTCCCCTCGACGTTGGCGCCCGGACGCTTCTGGGCGTCGTCCGGCATCACGCCCTTGATCCGGTCGATGTTGCCGTTGTAGGACGACTGCCGCTGCCACGCCAGCCCGCCGAGACCGGCCACGACCAGCGCCACGAACACCCCCACGGCGATCAGGACGCGGGGCCAGCGCCGCTTGCGCCGCGTCTCGCCGCCGCCGTCCGAGCCGCCCCAGAACGCGGCGTCGGCGTCCCCTCCCGGGGCGCCCGGAGCGCCCGGAGCCTCGGGCCCCGCGGGCGCGGGCGCCCCCTCGTCGGGCCTCGGCGGCACCTGGGAGCCGTGAAGATCAGGGGAGGTCATGGCGCGAAGCTACCAGCAGCACCGGGCAGGGATGGCCGACTTCGGCCCACCTGTCCGGTTGCGGCGTAACCGGGCGTCCGTGTAAACCCGGCCCCCCGTTCGCGGGTCGCTCGCCGGGCGCTCACCCGCTCCGGCGGCGGAGGGTCACCGCGCCCAGCAGGAGCGCGACCACCACGAACGCGGCTATCACGGAGACGTCCAGGGCCAGGGTGCCGGTGAAGTCCGGACTGGCGCTGATCTCCTGCATGCCCTCGACCGCGTAGGACAGCGGCAGGACGTCCGCGATCGCCTGGAGCCAGGACGCCATCTCCCCGCGCGGGACGATCAGGCCGCAGAGCAGCAGCTGCGGCAGGACGAACGCGGGCATGAACTGGACGGCCTGGAACTCGGTCCGGGCGAACGCGCTGGCGAACAGCCCGAGGGCCATGCCGAGCAGCGCGTCCAGCAGCGAGACCAGGACGAGGGACGCCAGCGAGCCGTTCAGGTCGAGGCCGAGCCAGGTCAGCGACACGGCCAGCACGACGGCTACCTGGACGAGCGCGAGCAGGCCGAAGGCCAGCGCGTAGCCGAGCAGCAGGTCGAGCTTGCCGAGCGGCATCGTCATCAGCCGTTCGAGGGTGCCGCTCGTGCGCTCGCGGAGGGTGGCGACGCTGGCCACCACGAACATGACGGTGAACGGGAACAGGCCGAGCAGCATCGGCCCGATCCGGTCGAAGGCCGCCGGCTGGTCGAACACGTACCGCAGCAGGATCATCAGCAGCGTCGGCACGCCGATGAGCAGGGCGAGCGTGCGGTGGTCGTGCTTCAGCTGCGCCAGGATGCGCCGCATCGTGGCGAACGTGACGGCGGCGCTCATGACGGGCTCCCGGCCTTCTCGTGGATCAGGTGGAGGAACGCCCCTTCGAGGTCGGGGGCGCCGGTGCGCGAGCGCAGGCCGGCCGGCGTGCCGTCGGCGAGGACGTCGCCCTCGCGCATCAGCAGCAGCCGGTCGGTGCGTCCCGCCTCGTCCATGACGTGGCTGGACACGACCAGGGTGGCGCCCCGTTCGGCCAGCTCGCGGAACAGCTCCCACAGCTCCTGCCGCAGCACCGGGTCGAGCCCCACGGTCGGCTCGTCCAGGACGAGCAGTTCGGGCGCGCCGAGCAGGGCCACGGCGAGGTTGGCGCGGCTGAGCTGCCCGCCCGACAGCGTCGCCGCCGTCTGGTCGCGGCTGCGTCCGAGGCCGACCTCGTCGATGACGCGGGCGACGTCCGAGCGCGGCGCGCGGAGGACGGAGGCGAAGTAGCGCAGGTTCTCGGCGACGGTCAGGTCGGCGTAAACGGCCGGCGTCTGCGTCGCGTACCCGATGCGGCGCCGCAGGCCGGGCGACCCGGCGGGCTCGCCGAGCACGGTCACCGCGCCGCTCCGCACGATCTGGACGCCGACGATGGCCCGCATCAGGGTCGTCTTCCCGCAGCCGCTCGGGCCGAGCAGCCCCACGATCGAGCCGCGCGGGACGTCGAAGGTGAGCCCGTGCAGCACCTCCCGGCCCCCGCGGTCGATCCGCAGGTCGCGCACCTCCACCGCGGGGGCGGACGCATCCGCCGGACTAGAACTCATCATGTGTTGAATTTAGGCCGACACGGGGCCACGGTCAAGAGGCCGAAGGGCCCATCGGAAGGGGGCGTGCCAAGGAGGCCCGTCAGAAGCGCAAAGAACGTCGAGGGGCGGCGGAGCGCGCGGGCTCAGGAGGCGAGGTAGCGCTGGAGGGTGGGGGCCACCAGCTCGACCAGCTCGTCCTCGGAGGCGGAGGCCAGGGGCTCGACGCGCAGCACGTAGCGCAGGATCATCAGCCCGATCATCTGGCCGGCGGCCGCCTGGATCGCCAGCGGCGCCGCCTCCGTCGCCTGCGAGGCCCGCCCGAACAGCGCCGACGTGACGAACTCGCGCAGCAGCACCACCGCCCGCTCGTTCGTCATCGCCGAGCGGAGCATCGCGAGCATCGGGGCGCGGCGGTCCTCGTCCCCCCAGACCTGGAGGAACGTGCGGACCATCGCCTCGCCGATGCGGTCGCGGGGGAACGACATGATGTGCGGCAGCAGCACGCTCGGATCCACCGGGAAGCGCATCGCCTCGACGAACACGCCCTCCTTGTTGCCGAAGAAGTGGTGCACCAGCGCGGGGTCGACCTGCGCGGCGCGGGCGATGGCGCGCAGCGACGCGCCGTCGTAGCCCTTCTCGGCGAACAGGTCCCGCGCGGCGGCCAGGATCTTCTCGCGCGTCTCGGTCGGGCCCGGCCTGCGGCCCGGGCCCCGGCCGCGCGTCCCGGCCCCCGCCTCGCTCACCGGCGGACGCCCCGGCGGGTGATCTCCCCGGCCGAGGTGACCTCCCACGTGTGGGCGGCGGCGGCCAGGTGCAGGCGCGCGAACGCGAGGGCCTCGGCAAGGTCCTCCATCCGCTCGATCCGGCTGGACGCGCGCCGCGTGTTGACCTCCAGGACGACATGGCCCTTGAAGCCGCCCTCGGCGAGGTTCTCCAGCATCGTCCCGCACGGCTGGTTGCCCCGGCCCGGGACGAGGTGCTCATCCTTGTTCGTGATCCCGACCCCGTCGGCGAGGTGGATGTGGCGCAGGCGGTCGCCCAGGCTCCCCGCCATGTCGATGGCGTCCGAACCCGAGACGGCGGTGTGCGACAGGTCGAGGGTCACGTGCGGGTAGTCCTGGTCGACGGGATTCCAGTCGGGCAGGTACATGCCCGCCTCGGCGCCGCGCGCCTTGAGCGGGAACATGTTCTCCACCGCGAACAGCACGTCCGTCTCGTCCTGCATGCGGGCGAGGCCCTCGACGAACTCCTTCGCGTAGTCGCGCTGCCACCGGAACGGCGGGTGCACGACGACGACCTCCGCGCCCAGCTCCTCCGCGACGTCCTTGGAGCGCACCAACTTGCCCCAGGGGTCGCGTCCCCAGACCCGCTGGGTGAGCAGCAGGCACGGCGCGTGGATCGACTTGATGGGGACCTGGTGGTAGTCCGACAGCCGGCGCAGGACGTTCAGGTCCTGGGACGAGGCGTCCGTCGAGACCATCACCTCGATGCCGTCGTAGCCCAGCAGCGAGGCGATCTCGAAGGCGCTCGGGACCTTCTCCGGGTACACCGACGCCGTGGACAGCGTGATCGGCGCGTCCGGTACGCGGAGCGCCGGTGAAGGGGCGCCGTTGTGCTGCGGTGCCAAGGCTTCCTCGCCATGAATGATCGCTCGGCTGTGTCGTAGAAGAGAGCCTATGCCGCGACGGGCGTGATGAGACACTCGCCGGGAGTGATCTCGCTTGCTCCACCGGAGCCGCCGCTACCCTCTGTCTCCGTGGCCGAGATCGCGCGGGGCGCCGTGCCCAGCCCCAACATCTGGAACTCCCCCCAGGTCTACGAACTGGAGAACCGCGCCGTCGACCCCGACGGCGTGCTGGCCGCCGCGATGCGCGCCATCCGTCCCTGGGACGGCGCCGACGTCCTCGACGTCGGCTGCGGCACCGGCTTCCACCTGCCGTTCTTCGCCGAGGACGCGCGGCGCGTGATCGGCGTGGAGCCGCACGCCGGGCTCGCCTCCGCCGCCGCGCGCCGGACGCGGGACCTTCCCAACGTCACCGTGCGCACCGGCACCGCGCAGGCACTGCCGATCCCGGACGCGTCCATCGACGTCGCCCACGCGCGATGGGCCTACTTCTTCGGCCCCGGATGCGAGCCGGGCCTCGCCGAACTGGACCGCGTCGTCAGGCGCGGCGGCGCGATCCTCATCATCGACAACGACGCCACCCGCTCCACGTTCGGCCGCTGGTTCCAGCGGAGCCTGCCGAAGTACGACCCCGCCGCCGTCGAGCGTTTCTGGACGCGGCGCGGCTTCCACCGGGAGCCGCTGACGATCCGGTGGGCGTTCCAGAGCCGCGACGACCTGGCCGCCGTCCTGCGGATCGAGTTCCCCCGCGAACTCGCGGACGCCTGCCTGCGCGAACACCCCGGCCTTGAGGTGGACTATGCCGTGAATTTGTGGTGGCGTTGCCCCTGAGTTACCAGTCAGTTGGCCATCCGGGAGGAACGCACCATGGGTCGCGCCGCCGCCACGAGCCGAGCCACCGCCGGGAGGGCGCTCGGCGGTCTCCTCGCCGCCACCGCCCTCGGCGCGGCCGGCGCCGGCGCCGGGCTGGTCGCCCAGCGCCGCGCCATGCGCCGCCTGCAACTGCGTCCCGACCCGTTCGCGGGCGAGCCGTTCGGGTCGCTGCGCGGCCGCCCCCTGCCCGTCCGCGCCGACGACGGCACCCGCCTCTACGCCGAGATCGACGGCGAGGACCGCACCGACCTCGCGGTCGTGTTCTGCCACGGCTGGACGCTCACCCAGGACTCCTGGCACTTCCAGCGCAAGGCCCTGCGCGGCCTCGGCCGCCTCGTCTTCTGGGACCACCGCGGCCACGGCCGCTCCGACGGCGGCGCCCGCGACGGCTACGCCGTCCCCCGGCTGGCCCGCGACCTCGGCGCCGTCATCGAGGCGACCGTCCCCGCCGAGACGCCCGTCGTCCTGGTCGGCCACTCGATGGGCGGCATGACCATCATGCGGTACGCCGACGAGAACCCCGGCCTGGTCGGACGCAAGATCCTCGCGGCCGGGCTGCTGTGCACCTCGTCCGGCGGCCTCGGCGAGGTCACGCTCGGCATGCCCGCGCTCATCGCGCGCACCACCCACCGCCTCGTGCCCGCCGCCCTCGGCGCGCTCGGCGCCGGCTCGGGCGTCATCGAGCGCGTCCGCCACCTCGGCCGCGACGCCGCCGCCCTCGTCGAGGACATGGTCGCCTTCGGCCCGGACGCCAGCCCCGCCGCGGTCGCCTTCGCCGAGCAGATGATGGCCGACACCCGCATGGACGCCTTCGTCGACTTCTTCCGCTCCATGATCACCACCGAGGTGATCAGCGAGTGCGCGTCCCTCGGCGGCGCCGACACCCTGGTCATCGGCGCGGAGAACGACCTGCTCACCCCGGTCGAGCACAGCCTGAAGATCGCCTCCTGCGCGCCGTCGGGGCGGCTGGAGGTCGTGCCCGGCGCCGGGCACATGGCCATGCTCGAACGTCCCGGCGTCGTGTCCGACCACCTCGGCGACCTGATCGAACGGGCCCGCAAGGAGAGCTGACCCCCCGCCGCGCCCGGGCGCGGGATGAATACTGTCGGTGCCCGGCCCTACGCTTCCGCGCATGGCGAAGGCGAAGACGGCCAAGGCCGCCTACCGGTGCTCGGAGTGCGGGTGGCAGACCTCCAAGTGGGTCGGGCGCTGCGGCGAGTGCCAGACATGGGGAACGGTCACCGAAGCCGCGTCGGCGACCCCGGCCCGGGTCGTGTCGGCCGGGCCGGTCAGCTCGCCGGCCCGCCCGATCGGGCAGGTCGACGTGCGCTCCGCGCAGACGCGCTCCACCGGCCTCGACGAGCTCGACCGCGTCCTCGGCGGCGGCATCGTGCCCGGGGCCGTCCTGCTGCTGGCGGGCGAGCCCGGCATCGGCAAGTCGACGCTGCTGCTGGAGGTCGCCGCCCTGGCCTCGACGGCGTCCGGCGGCTCCGAAGGCTCCGGGGGCCCGGCGGGCTCCGAGGGCTCGCCCAGCGGGAACGTCCTGTACGTGACGGGCGAGGAGTCGGCCGAGCAGGTCCGGCTGCGCGCCGACCGCGTCGGCGCGATCACCGACCGGCTGTACCTCGCGGCCGAGACGGAGCTGTCGGCCATCCTCGGCCACATCGAGTCGGTCGATCCCGGGCTGCTCGTCGTCGACTCCATCCAGACGATCGGCACCTCCGAGGCCGACGGCGCGCCCGGCGGCGTCACCCAGGTCCGCGAGGTCGCCGCCAACCTGATCAGGGTCGCCAAGGAGCGCGGCATGACCGTCGTGCTGGTCGGCCACGTCACCAAGGAGGGCTCGATCGCCGGGCCGCGCCTGCTGGAGCACCTGGTCGACGTCGTCCTGTACTTCGAGGGCGACCGGCACTCCCGGCTCCGCATGATCCGCGCGATGAAGAACCGGTACGGCCCCACCGACGAACTCGGCTGCTTCGACCTGTCCGAGGTCGGCATCGTCGGGCTGCCCGACCCGAGCGGCCTGTTCCTCACCCGCCGCGAGGAGGCCGTCCCCGGTACCTGCGTCACCGTCACCCTCGAAGGGCGCCGCCCCCTCGTCGCCGAGGTGCAGTCGCTCGTCGCCAAGTCGCACCTGCCCGCGCCGCGGCGCGCCACCTCCGGCCTCGACACCTCCCGCGTCGCGATGGTCCTCGCCGTCCTCGCGCAGCGCTGCAAGATCTCCATGCACGAGCAGGACGTGTACGTCTCCACCGTCGGCGGCGTCCGGCTCGCCGAGACCTCCGTCGACCTGGCCCTCGGCCTCGCCGTGGCGGGCTCCACCGTCGAGCAGGCCCTCTCCACCAGCCTCATCGCGCTCGGCGAGGTGGGCCTCGCCGGAGAGGTCCGCATCGTGCCCGGCGTCCAGCGGCGGCTGGCCGAGGCGGCCCGGCTCGGGTTCAAGTACGCCGTCATCCCGCGCGGTTCCCTCGAACTCGCCGACGGGCCCCTCAAACGCGCGGATCCGCAGCTCAGCAGCTACGAAGGCATGAAAGTGATGGAGGTCGACAGCCTCCAGCAAGCGCTGCAGGTCGCGTTTACCGCGCCCTGACGGGCGTCCCGCCAGAGTATTACTCCACACAACGCACGCTTGCGACCTGGGGAGGAACCAGTGCGCGGCCCGCCTCGGTAAACTGGCGCCCGTCCAGCGACCTCCGGGGGCCAGGTGCCATCACACGACAAGGGTCATGACGAACGACGCCGCGCCACACTGGCCGCGGTGGCTCCCGGCACCCAGATCCGGGACGGACTGGAGCGCATCCTGCGGGGCCACACCGGCGGCCTGATCGTGCTCGGCTACGACAAGCCCGTCGCGGAACTGTGCACGGGCGGCTTCGAACTCGACGTCGAGTTCTCCGCCACCCGGCTGCGCGAGCTCGCCAAGATGGACGGCGCGATCGTCCTCGACGACAGCCACACTCGCATCGTCCGCGCCGCCGTCCACCTCGTGCCGGACTCCACCCTCCCCACCGAGGAGTCGGGAACCCGCCACCGCACCGCGGAGCGCGTCGCCCGCCAGACCGGCCTGCCGGTCATCTCGGTGAGCCAGTCCATGCACATCATCGCGCTCTACCTCGACGGCATCCGCTACGTCCTGGAAGACTCGGCGGCCATCCTCTCCAAGGCCAACCAGGCCCTGGCCACCCTCGAACGCTACAAGCTGCGCCTCGACGAGGTGTCCGGCACGCTGTCGGCACTGGAGATCGAGGACCTCGTCACCGTCCGGGACGTCAGCGCCGTCGTCCAGCGCCTGGAGATGGTGCGCCGCATCGCCGACGAGATCGAGGGCTACGTCGTCGAACTCGGCACCGACGGCCGCCTGCTGTCCCTCCAGCTCGACGAGCTGGTCTCCGGCGTCGACGTCGACCGGCAGCTGATCGTCCGCGACTACCCGTCCGACGACACCCGCACCCGCGGCGTGGACGCCATCCTGTCCTCCCTCGACACCCTGTCGGCCAACGAACTGCTCGACCTGTCCACGGTCGCCGAGGTGATGGGCTTCGCCGGCCCCGACGCCCTCGACCTGCCCGTCAGCCCCAAGGGCTTCCGGCTGCTCGCCAAGGTCCCCCGGCTGCCGAGCATGGTCGTCGAGCGCCTCGTCGAACACTTCGGCGGCCTGCAGAAACTCCTCGCGGCCAGCATCGACGACCTCCAGGCCGTCGGCGGCGTGGGCGAATCCCGCGCCCGCAGCGTCCGCGAGGGCCTCTCCCGCCTGGCCGAATCGTCCATCCTGGAGCGCTACGTCTGACCCTGTGCGGGGCTCTCGGGAGGCGTCAGCGAAGGCTGAAGACCAGCTTCTTGGCCTTCACGCCTTTCAGGGTGGCCACGTAGGTGCCGGGACGAGCACGGACGGCGCCCTTGCAGTCGCGCCGGCGGTCCCAGACGACGTCGTCGACGTAGGGGATGCCGCGCCGGAGCGTCGCCTTGGGCGCGTCGCCCCTGCGGCACTTGGTCGACGACCAGACCCGGTCCGCGCCGGAAGTGACGCGGACGTCCAGCGCCCCCGTGTCGAACGCGCAGGAGCCCTCACCCGTGCTGACGACCGTGACCCGGAACTCCGGCCGCTCGGCCCCGGCGTAGACGTTCTTCGCGGCGGACATGTTGACCACGAGGTCACCGCGGTCGCAGGGGCCGCCGTCGGCCTGCTCCGGCGCGGGCGTGGTCGTCGTCGTGACGGTGACCGTCGGCATCGCGCTCGGCGGCGGAGGAGGAGGGCGCGTGGCCTCGGCCGCACCCGCGGCACGGCGCGGCTCGTCCGCCCCGCCTCCTCCCTGGCATGTCCAGGCCAGCAGGCCGACGGCCCCAAGAACGCCCCCCAGCGCCCACACGCGCCGCCGCCAGTATCGATCGAGCCCAGAGCCATCCCGGTCGCGCTCAGTGTTCGCCCCCATGCGGGCAGTATGCATTCAGCGAACCGGGAAGAGCGGGCGACCCGCCGCATGCCACAATGGCGGCGCGCATGAACACCGAATCCGCCTACACCGCACCGATCCTCGCCTGGTACGACGCGAACGCGCGGGACCTCCCGTGGCGGGCGCCGGACGCGACCCCCTGGGGCGTCCTCGTCAGCGAGATCATGCTTCAGCAGACACCGGTCTCCCGCGTCCTGCCCGTCTGGGACGTCTGGACGACCCGCTGGCCGACGCCCGCCGCGCTCGCCGCAGAACCGTCCGGCGAGGCCGTCCGCGCATGGGGCCGGCTCGGCTACCCGCGCCGCGCGCTGCGCCTCCACCAGGCCGCCCGCGCGATCACCGAACGGCACGGCGGCGACGTCCCCTCCTCCCACGAGGACCTCCTGGCGCTCCCCGGAATCGGCGCCTACACCGCCGCCGCCGTCGCCAGCTTCGCGTTCCGGCAGCGGCACGCCGTCCTCGACACCAACGTCCGCCGCGTCCTGGCCCGGCTGCTCTCCGGCGCCGAGTACCCGCCGAAGACGCAGACCAAGGCCGAGGTCAGGCTCGCCGAGAGTCTCCTCCCGCTCGACCCGCCGACCGCCGCCCGCTGGGCCGTCGCCGTCATGGAACTGGGCGCGCTGGTCTGCACCGCCCGCTCGCCCCGCTGCGTCGACTGCCCCGTCATCGACAAGTGCGCGTGGCAACTGAACGGCCGACCCGCCTACGACGGGCCACCGCGAAGGGGCCAGACCTACGCCGGCACCGACCGGCAATGCCGTGGCCGCCTCCTGGCCGTCCTGCGAGACGCCGACGAACCCGTCGAGAAACCGGCCCTCGACATCGTCTGGTCGGACGCCGTCCAACGCGAACGCGCCCTCGACGCCCTCATCGCCGACGGCCTGGTCGACCCCCTGGAAGACGGCCGCTACGCCCTCCCAGGCTGACCCTCCGGTCCAGACGGCCCCATGAACAGCTCGATCGAGCCACCCCCAGGGGACTCAGAGGAGCTGACGACCGAGCGCAGCCACAGGCCGATCGCACTCGCACCTGCCTTCACAAAAAACAGCCCTCTACACACAAACTTCCGCGTAGACGAGATATAAGGGCGGGCCCCCGGACGCTACCGTCCGACCGGAGCGCACTTACACCCGCCCTTTAAGAAAGCGGGAGGCCGGACCTCTGGGCGCAAATGTCAGAACGGACGAGCTCCAGCAGGCGCCCCACCCAGTTGCGGCCTCTATCTCCGCGCGTGATCCAGTGGTCGGAGTCGATCCCGCCGTACCCGATCGGCGCGTCGCCCGTACCGAGCAGGATCTCCGCCAATTCCGGATGCTGCGCGTATTTCGCACGCATGAGTCCGGCCATCACCGCCGTCCTGCCCTGCGGCCATCCCTGGACGCGGGACGCCTCCTCTGCGATCTTCTGGGCGTCGTAGGGCCGTTCGGCCGCGCGGATCCGCTCCCGGACCTGGGGATCCTCAGCGGACAGAGCCCAGTAGGCGTGCGTGACCGACGGGTAGAGGACGCCGCCGACCTCGATCGGGGCCGGGAAGTCGTTCTGCAACGCGTCGATTCCCGGGTCCTCCGGCCACCCCCGCGGAAACACGCGCCCGCCAAGGTGAATCGTCCCGCTCGAAGGTTCCTGCGGATCGTCCACCCACCGCTTCGACTCGTATTCCGCGCGAGCGCGCTTCTCCTCGGCGAAGTAGCCCAGCGCCCATTCCCGCATGGCTTCGGTGACCACATCATCGTCGAACCAGCCACCGATCGGGCGCTCACCGACATCGGTGCACAGGAAGACCAGCGGGCGGTCTTTGTTGTCCATGTCGCCGAGCGAGTAATGGCGTTTGTGCGCGGGGATCGCCAGGTACGCCTCGCGCAGCGCCAGCCGGTCGGCCTCGTCCCGCGACTCCAGGTACCGGTCCAGCAGCGCCAAGCACCGGTCGGTGGAGTCCGGACGCTCGTTCAGCCGCTCGATGTCGTCGGCCACCTCCCCCAGCAGCATCTCCGGGGTGAGGCCGAACATCGGCTCGGCGGCCTTCCACCGGCCCAGCTCGAACGCGCTGATCTCACCACCATCGGGTACCTCCGTCACCACCCACCCGCATTCGAGCTTCTCGCGGAGGCCCTCCAGGTCGACCCACTCCCAGCAGCTGATGGCGCCGTCCGCGAACACCAGAAGGTTCGTGAGGTGGTACGAGACGTTGTGGATGAAGATGGGCCGCGCCACTCCCTCGATGCGCCGCCCGTCCTCGATCCGGTGGATCCGTAGCAATACGAGAACTCCTCAATCTCGTCCAGCGCAGCCGTACGACCGCCGCCCCACCCAGGTGCGACACGACCGCACATCCGGCCGATCATGGGCCGATCTCCCCACACCGGTCAACGAAAATTCGTTCGTCAACTCAAGCCGCGGGCTCGTACCGTACGCCAGTGCGCGATCTCCTGACCCTGCCCAAAGCACACCTGCACGTCCACCTCGAAAGCACCGTTCGCCGAGCCACCCTCCGCGAGATCGGCGCCGCCAACGGCGTGCCGGTCCCCGACGACGTCGGCGCGTTCGGCGACTTCGCCTCCTTCTTCGCGCAGAACGGCCTCGTCCGCGACTGCCTGCAGAGGCCCGATGACTTCCGCCGCATCGCCTACGAGTTCTGCCAGGACGAATCGGCCCAAGGCGTCCGGTACGCCGAGGCCTCGTTCACGGCAGCCGCCCACGGCGAACGCCTCGGCGACCTCGACATGCCCCTGGCAGCCGTCCTGGAGGGCCTTGAGGCGGGCCAGGAAGCCTTCGGCATCGAGTGCCGCCTGATCCTCGACCACTCCCGCCGCCGTTCCGTCGAGCGCGCCTGGCGGACCCTCGACCTGGCCCGCCGCCACGACCGCGTGGTCGCCGTCGGCCTCGCCGGCGACGAGGCCCACCCCGGCGACCCGTTCACCGAGGTCTTCGACGCCGCCCACGACGCCGGACTCCACATCGTCCACCACGCGGGCGAGGGCGAGGGCCCGGCCAGCATCCGGCAGGCTCTCGGCCCCGGCCGCACCGAGCGCCTGGGCCACGGCATCCGGGTCCTGGACGACCCCGACCTGGTGGCCGAGGTCCGCGAGCGCGGCATCCCCCTGGAGGTCTGCCCGTCCTCCAACGTCGCGCTGGGCTTCGTCCCGTCCCTGGACGCGCACCCCCTCCCCCGCCTCCGCGAAGCCGGTCTGCTGGTCACCCTCAACACCGACATCCCCGCCCTGATCAACACCCCTCTGGCCACCGAGTACGCCCACGTCCGCACCACCTTCGCCTACGACGACCCCACCCTGGCCGCCCTGGCCCAAGCCGCCGTGACCGCCTCCTTCGCCCCAGCCCAAACAAAGAAGACCCTCCAAGACGCAATCCAAACCTGGCTAACAACCCCACCGCCGTAGCCCCCGCCGCACCCCGGCGTCCCGAAACACCCCCGCCACCACCGAACAACAACCGCACACAGCCCGAGCAGACGGCGACGGCGAACGGCCGCCGCCGCGGTCCCAACGACCGCGCACGGCGACCCGCCGACGGCGACGCCCGCCGCCAAGGCCGCATGCCAGCGCGGCGACGCGGGCCAGGACGCCCGCCGCGGCCTTAGGCGAGCGCGAGGGCGGCTTGCCGGTGGTGCTTCCGGCGCCTCAGCCGGAGAACGGGCACCTGTCGCCGCCGTTCGAGGCGTCAAAACGCACACGTGGCAGTCACCCCCCCCGCACAGCCTCACATCCAGGCTCCCAGCACATCGACCTCACAGCCGGGCGCGAAGGGGTCGAAGCCGTGCTCGATCAGCCAGCGAACCGCCAGCAGGCTCCGCAACGACCACCACGCGTAGATCACGTCGAGGTCGACATCGATGCCATAGCCGGCGATGACGTCACCGAGGTGCTCCTCGTGTCCGAGCGTGAAGGTCGCGAGGTCGTACAGGGCATCGCCCTGGCCTGCCTCGGACCAGTCGATGATGCCCGTGACCTCGTCGCCGTCGACGAAGACGTGCGCGATCTGCAGGTCGCCGTGCGTGAAGGCCGGAGTCCACGGCCGGAGCGCGGCCTCGGCGACCTGGCGGTTGCGGGTGACCAGGTCGGCGGGCAAAGTGCCGCTGGTCACGAGTAGCTCGCACTCCTCGTCGAGTTCCGCAGCCAGCGCGGTGATGCTCCGTCCCGCCCGGCCGGGCCTGGACGGCAGCGGCGCGTCGTGCAGCTTCCGGATGGTGGCGCCCGCCGCGGCCCACGCCGCCGGCGACCCGGTCGACGGCCCGCCGAGCCGACCTAGCGTCGTCCCCGGAAGTGCGGCGATCGCGAGCGCGGGCGGCTTGTGCCACAGCACCTCCGGCGTTGGGACCGGCGCGAGGGACATCGCCTCGACCTCCACATCGATGCGCGCCTGATCAGCGTCCACCTTCAGGAACACGTCACCGACGCGCAGAGTCGCACGCTCGGAATGGGCGACGACGACCTCGACCTCATCCATGGGCGACCACTATCTCGGGGACACCCACCGAAGTCGCCTGGTTATTCGCTTGCGACTACGCGGCTGACCGCGTACCGCCACCCGACGGCCTCGTGTAAGACACTGCCCTCTGACCAGGCCAAGCCCACCACGCTGCCCGACTCACCAATGTCGCCGCCGACCAACCCCACACACCGTCGACACACCCAGCCCACACGAGCCAGCCTTCAAGGCCTGTCCGTGACTGCCCCAGCCAGACTGGCTACGACCCCAAAGCCACACACGGGACGAATCCCGTCAGGCGCTAGATGCGACTCTGAGAAGCCTTGGCCGTCCACCGGCGACTGCCGCCACCGCTCGCCATCGAGCAGCGCGGATCGCGGAGGCAAGCGCCCTCAGTCACGTGCCACCTAGGCAGCCAGAGAGGCAGAACAACGCAACGGCCGCGGCGTGTTCACTAGGGCGGCAACCTCAGCCCCCGCACCAACCACGCGACAACCTCCGGGCCGCGATCACGTCCGAAAGCAGGTTCAAGCTCGCGAGAGCCTGACCGCGCAGCGAGCCGCCGAGCGAGCTTAAGCGAGGCCAGCGATCACACAGGGCTCGATTATGGAGGGCCGTCAGGGCACGCAGGAGGAGAACACTGCCATTAACAGAGCACCCCAATCAGCACCTCGCCTTCACGGATCTCTCGTAGGAAGGGGTCTGTGTCGTCTCGCCACTGGGCCAAGGGGCGGACTACCGCGTGGACCGGAAGGCCTAGGCGGGCTGCCGCCTCCTGGGCGGTGTCGAAGGCCGCGTCCAGCGGGAGGTCCCCGATCACCAGGACCTCGACGTCTACGGGTGGGGGACCGGGGATCTCTTCGTAGCGTTCCGCCCAGGCGCCGAATAGGTAGAGCTCACGGACTGCGGGCAGGCGGCCGAACTCTTCGGCCACCACGACGGCAGGGCCGAACGTGAGCATCATGAGCCGAGCCAGCGGCTCGTAGAGGGGGCTCTCGGCATTGCGGCTCACCATGCGTCCGGCCAGGGTGCGGCGCAGGGTGAGGACGTCGGCATGGGCCAGCCGCTCCACCTCGCGCATGACGGACGCCAGATCGGTCCGGAGCATCACTGCAAGATCCAGCATCGAGGCCTCGCGCTCGGGTCCGAGCAGGAGCCGGGCGAGCAGTTCGCCCTGCAGGCGCGAGCGAAAGATCGGAGGCTGGGCCGGTGACCGTGCCCGCGCGTCTCCGAGGACGGCCCGGCCACGCCGCCTGAAGCCCGCCGTAATCGAATACATGTTCGAACAATAGAGCCGGGCTCTGACAGTTGGGGATGTCGCCGAGTTGAGCGGACGGAGTGTTCGGACAGTGACGGATGCGGCGGTTCACTTGCACGCTGGTCCTCCCTGAGTCACCTACAGGGTCCGCGAGGACGGCGGATATCAGAGGCCGAACGACGTTCTGTGGATAACCCCGCCGGCCCCTCCGGTCTGGGCCTGAAGAGGCGAGCGGCTCGCCTACAACGTCCAGACGGCCCCGAACGTCGCCGTCCGGCCACAAGACAGCCAGAACGGCACCCACGCCCCCACCGGCTCCACAACGGCAGCGAAGCCGCCCACCCAAAATCCAGGCGGCCCCACACCCGGGCTCCCTCAATAGCGGGCAAGGCGAGGGCCTGCCCGCCAAGACAACACCCACGCCCTCGCCGCGCTTCACGGCAGCAGCCAGGCGGGACTTGTAGAGCGACTCTGCCGGAAACGACGGGCCTAGTTAACACTGCCGTCCGAAGAGGCGGAACGGTTGGCCCACAGCCTCCAGGGAGATCCAAACCTTGACGGCCGGCTACAAGGCCCACCAAGACGACAACACCTAAGACCCGTTGTGCTTCACGGTGGCCATGCGGGGACCATCGGCATCCAACTCAGCCACCGCAGCAACACGCAGCAGCCTGGGGGCCGCGATCACGTCCGAAGGCAGGTTCGAGCTTGAGAACCTGATCGCGCAGCGAACCGGAGCGATGCCAACGACCGCCCCGGAGCCGTCGACAGAGAGCGCTCAACGTCCGAAGAAGGAGAGCACTTCAACGCCCATCTCAGCCGACGACGCCGCAACCACCCAACGATCCCAACACCCGCGATCACGTCCGAAGGCAGGTTCGAGCTTGAGAGCGCGATCGCGCAGCAAGCCGCAAGGCGAGCCAGAACGATGCCAACGATCGCCCGCAGTGGCCGACGGCAGGGGGCGCTCAGCGCCCCAAAGAGCAGTGCACTACAAGACACCCACCTCAGCCGGCACCGCAACCACGCAACAGCCTCGACGCTCGCGATCGCGTCCGAAGGCAGGTTCAAGCGGAGCGAGAACCTGATCGCGCAGCGAGCCGCCAGGCGAGCCGGAGCGATGCCAGCGATCGCACGCAGTGCCCGACGATGGAGGGCCGCCAGGCCCGAAGGAGGAGAGCACTGCAAACAAACACAGCGCTGCTCCTTCTTGGTCAGAAGGAGCAGCGCTGTGTCGTGGGCCTTGCTCAGTCCTTGTTGAAGTTCACCGCGCCCTCGATGGGGGGCGGGCTGTCGGGGACGGTCGACGGCTTCGGCACGCCCTTGAAGGTGAACTTGGCGTTTTCGGCGGTGTCGGTGTTGTCGGGGTCGAAGCCCTCGGTGCCGACGATGACGATCTGGCCGG
>NZ_JBEZJI010000072.1:0-44285 GCF_040649435.1 Actinomadura sp. NPDC048955 | reverse complement strand
GAACTCCGCCAGAACTGGAACGAAGACAAACGCTGGCACCCCACCTGGAACGACGACCAGCGCCAACAGGGCTACGCAGGCTGGAAGAAAGCCGTCGAGCGCACGTACGGCTGGGTGGAGGTCGACTGAGAAAGGTGCCTCGCGGGGAAGGGCGGCGGTGCTTCTCCGCGGGAATCAAATGATCTAGCATCCGCCGAGACAGCGTCGTCCCGGCCGGGGCGGTTCCCGCCGCCGGCCCGCCCGAGAGGATCCGCATGCCCAGCCGCATCGCCGCAGCCGCCCTCACCGCCGCCGGGACGCTCGCCCTCGCGGGCGCCGCGGCGTTCACCGCCGGTACCGCGCAGGCCGCGCCCGCGCGGCCCGAGGCGCCGCCCGCCCAGCGGGCCGCGGTCGACTTCACCGGCACCGTCGCGCTGAGCAACTGCTCGGGCTCCCTCGTGCGCGGGCCCCGGTCGCGCGACACCGACGCCGCGCTGGTGCTGACCAACGGCCACTGCCTGGAATCCGGCATGCCGGAGGCCGGCGAGGTGATCGTGGACCAGAGGTCGTCCCGGACGTTCACGCTCCTCGACCGGACGGGCGGCCGGAACCTCGGCACCCTCCAGGCCACCAGGGTCGAGTACGCCACGATGAGCGACACCGATGTGACGGTGTACCGGCTCAACACGTCGTACGCGGCGATCCAGAAGCGCTACGGGATCCCCGCGCTGCGCCTGTCGACGGCCAGGCCGCACGACGGGACGCCGATCCGGGTCGTGTCCGGCTACTGGCGCAAGATCTACGGCTGCGACATCGACGCGACCGTCTACCGGCTGCGCGAGGCGGACTGGACGTGGAAGGACTCCATCCGCTACAAGCCGGAATGCCAGACCATCCACGGGACGTCCGGGTCGCCGGTCATCGACGCCCGGACGCGCCAGGTCGTCGGCATCAACAACACCGGCAACGACGACGGGGAGCGCTGTACGCTCAACAACCCCTGCGAGATCGACCGAGCCGGGAAGGTCACCGTCCGGCGGGGCATCCACTACGGGCAGCAGACGTACCTGCTCGCCCGTTGCCTGGGCCCGGGCAGCGACGTCGTACTGAGCAAGGCCTGCGCGCTGCCCAGGCCCTGACGGGCCGGGCGGGCGGTCACCGTTCGGTCACCGCTCGGTCAGCAGTCCGGAGCGCAGCCGGTCGAGGGTCGCCCGGATCAGCCGGGAGACATGCATCTGGGACAGGCCGATCTGCTCGGCGATCTGCGTCTGCGTTCTGTTGCCGAAGAACCGCAGCAGCAGGATCGTGCGCTCGCGTTCGGGCAGGTCGTCGATCAGGGGCCTGAGGGCGTGGCCGTCGATGAAGGCCTCCAGCGCCGGGTCCTCCGAGCCGAGGTACTCGCCGACGGTGCCGGCCTCGCCGTCCGGGGTCCCGTCGGCCGGCGCCTCCAGCGACAGCGGGCGGTAGGCGTCGCAGGCGATGATGACCTCGACCGTCTCGTCCTCGGTGATGCCCATGAGCACGGCGGTCTCCGCGGTGGTGGGGGAGCGGCCGTGCTCGCGGGTGTAGTCCTGGACCGTGCTGTGCAGGATCGGCCGCAGCTCCTGGATGCGGCGCGACACCCGGACGCCCCACGTCTTGTCGCGGAAGTGCCGCTTCACCTCGCCGGTGACCACCGGGTAGGCGTAGGTGACGAACCGGTCCCCGACCGCGGGATCGAACCGGTTGATGGCTTTGACGAGGCCCAGGTAGGCGACCTGCTGCAGGTCGTCCTGCGGTTCCCCCCGGTTGGCGTAGCGGCGCGCCACGCTGCGGACCAGGGGCCTGTGCAGATCGACGATGCGCTCGCGCAACCGTTCCCGCCGCGGGTCGGTCACCTGGAGCCGGTTCATTTCCTTGAGAAGCGTCTCGGTCTGTCCGTCGTCGAACCGGCCGGTGGACTCCGCCCACGGCATACGCGCTCCCTTCCAGCGAGGCTGGTGGGGGTAGGAGGATCTTCGGTGCCGTCCCACTACCCGGAGAATTTCCGCTCACACGGTGCCGGTAGGCTCGAAGCGCCCCGGAAACGGGAAACGGCGGTGGGGCCCGCCGTGCCTGGACGGCGAACCGCGGAAGCTTCCGCCAACGGTCCCTACCGGTGAGTGCGTCGTGGCTACTGGTAGGAGTGAGCGCCCGTGACCGGCCGTCCCGTAGATCCCGATATCGACCTGCATGTTCCGAGGCAGCGGTCCGAGCTGCGCGAAGGGCCGTGGGGGGTCCTGGCGGCGATCGCGGCCGGCGGGGCACTGGGGGCGCTGGCGCGGCACGGGCTCGGCAGCGTGTTCCCGCACCGGCCGGGGGAGTTCACTTGGGCCGTCTTCTGGGTGAACGTCTCGGGGTGCCTCCTGATCGGAGTGCTGATGGTCCTCGTCACCGAGACGTGGACGGCGCACCGGCTCGTGCGGCCGTTCCTCGGGGTGGGGGTGCTCGGCGGCTTCACCACGTTCTCGACCTATGTCGTTGACGCCCAGGAGCTGGTAAACCACGGGGCGCCGCTCGTCGGGCTGGCCTACCTCGCCGGGACGCTCGCGTCGGCGCTCGCGGCCGTCTACACGGGCGTCCGGGTGACCCGGCTGCTGGCCCGCCCGCGCCGCGGGGAGGCGGCCCCGCGGATCCGGTGCGGCGAGCGGAGCGAGGCGAGCGGCGAGTGACCATCGTGCTGATCGTGCTGGGCGCCGCGCTCGGCGCTCCGCTGCGCTACCTCACCGACCGTGCCGTCCAGGCCCGGCATGACTCGGTGTTCCCGTGGGGGACGTTCACCGTCAACGTCTCAGGGTCGTTCATCCTGGGGCTGCTGGCGGCGCTTCCCGCGCACGAGGGCGTGATGGCCTTCGCCGGGACGGGCTTCTGCGGTGCTCTGAGCACGTACTCCACGTTCGGCTACGAGACCCTGCGCCTTGCCGAGGACGGGACCCGCTTCTACGCCGTGGCCAACGCGGCGGCGAGCATCGTCGCGGGGCTCGGCGCGGCCTACTGCGGGATGGCGATCGCCCAGGCCGTCACCGGCTGAGAAACCTGGCGCGGCCCATGCTCGCAGCTCGGGGCACTTGGCTCCGAGCTCGCGAGTGGGCCGCGAGGAGACTCTGCCCAAGAGGGCTTCTCGGTAAACCGGCGGGTGTTTGGACTGTCACCGTGTGGGCACGGCCTCCTTCCGCCCCGGGCAGGCCGCCCGGGCGGAGGCGATCCCGGCCCGCCCGCCGCGCCGGCGGGAGGCCGTCACGGCCACGACGGCTCCTCGGAGGGGCACACGACCAGCTCGCGCACCTCGCAGCCGGACGGCTGGGCCAGGGCGAACGCGATGGTGGCGGCCACGTCCTCGGGACGGCTCAGCCTGGTCTCCGGGCCGGGCTTGTACTTGTCGGCGCGGTCGTCGAAGAACGCGGTGTCCATCCCGCCGGGCACGACCAGGGTGACCGCGACCTTCCCTGCGGTCTCCGCGGCGAGCGCCCGCGTGAAGCCGACGACGCCGGACGTGGACGCGCAGTAGGCGGTCGCGTCGCCCGCGGCGCGCAACCCCAGGGTGGAGGCGACGGTGACGATCCGCCCGTGCGGCTCGTTCTCCAGGTAGGGCAGCGCGGCGCGCGCGACGGCGGCGGTGCCGAGCAGGTTCACCTGGACGACCCGCTCCCAGTCCTCGGCGGGGACCTCGCACAGCGCCCCCCGGGCGTCGATCCCGGCGGCGGTGACCACGGCGTTGAGCCCGCCCGCGGCGCGCGCCAGGCAGTGCACGGCGCGCTCGGCGCACCGGCGGTCGGCGAGGTCGGCCTGCATGTGCTCGAAGTCCTGCTTCGGAGGGTGCCGGTCGAGGATGAGAGGCCGCCCGCCGTCGTCGGCGACCTTGCGCGCGACGGCCGCGCCGAGTCCGGAAGCGCCGCCGGTGATGAGGACGTTCATGACGCGTCTCCTTTCGTGGTCGACAGCAGGCGCGGGGTGGAGCGCCTCGGCTCTCATCGGGGGCCCGCCTCGTCGGAGGCCACGATCTCCACCGCGGCGGCGACCTCGTCGGGGCCGACCGACGACAGGCAGGGGTGGCCGTCCACCGGGCATTCGCGGGCGCGGCTGTCCTTGCACGGCGCCTGCTGGTCGCCGAGCAGCGCGAGCGGGACCCCGAAGGGCGCCCACCGGGCGGCCGGGACGGTCGGGGCGAACAGCGACACGACCGGCGTCCCGACGGCCGCCGCGAGATGCGCGGGGCCGGTGTTGGCGGCGACGACGGCGCAGGCGCTCCGCAGCACCGACGCCAGCTCGGGCAGGCTGGTGCGCCCGCCGAGGTCCAGGCCGTCCTCCCCGGCGACCCGGGCCGTCAGCTCCTTCTCGTCCGCGTGGCCGGTGACGACCACCCGGCGCCCCGCCGCGGCGAGCAGCCGCACCGCCTCGGCGCAGTGCCCGGGCGGCCAGGCGCGCGCGGGCACCGACGTCCCCGGATGCACCACCACGTAGCCGGGCCCGCCGGTGAGGTGGTCGATGTCGGGCAGCGGGCCGCGGACGGCCAGGCGGGTGTCGGCCGGAGCCGCGAACCCGGCGTCCTCCACCAGGGCGAGCATGCGCAGCGGTTCGGGCAGGCCGGGATCGGGCCGGTGCCGCAGGTCCAGCAGCGACCCCGGGTCGTCCTCGCTGATGCCGCCGATCCAGGGCGTCCCGGCGAGGCGCAGCAGCAGCGCGAGCGGGAGCGGCGACTGGTGCGGCGAGGTCAGGATCAGCGCCCGGTCGAACCCTCGCAGCTCCCGGACGAGGCGGTCGACGTCGGCCTGCTCGACGGGCACGTGGTCCGGGTCGACCCAGGGGGCGCGCCACTCGACGACCCGGTCGACGCCGGGCAGCATGGCGGCCGCGGCGCGCCCGCGCGGCCCGCACAGCAGCACGACCTCGCCGGCGCGCTCGGCGACCGCCCGCACGGCGGGCCCGGCGAGCAGGACGTCGCCCATGTCGTCCTGTCGTGCCACGAGCACCCGCATGAGCCCCCCGTTCCGGTGCTTCGTTCGGCGAGGCGGGGGAGTGCCTTCGTCCCGGGCGCCCGGCTCCGGACGGCCGGGACGGAAGAAATCCCCTATACGTAATTCCGGACATAGCCGGGAACCGCGCCGTTAAACGCCGGTGCCAGAAGAGCCGCAGGTAAGACGAGTGACGGGTGATGCGGCATCCGCCCGCCCCGAGGGGAAGACGGGCCCACCGTCCGGTTCGTGCGGTTCATCGGCGAGCGGGGGCCCGGTCACGGGTGAGGGAGAGCGCGCACAGGGCGCCGAACAGCACCGTGCCGGCGAGCGCCCACCCGGTGCCGTACTCGGCGTGCCGGGTCGACCCGCCGGACTCGGCCAGCGTGAGGAACAGCGTGCCGACGGTGGCGATGCCGATCACCTGCGCGAGCTGCATCAGCGTGAGCAGCAGCCCGCTGGCGTCGGCCGCGTCGCCCGGCGGGACGTGCCGCAGCGCGGTCGTCATGACGATCGGCATCACCCCGAGCCCGAACCCGATGACCACGGTGAGCGCCTCGTAGGCGAGGCCGCCTCCGGCGAGGGGCCCGACGAAGAGGTAGCCCGCCCCCGCCAGGGCGAACCCGGCCGGGACGGCGCGCCGGTGCCAGCGGGCCGGCAGCCGCTGCCAGTTCAGCCCGACCAGCCCGAACGCGGTGACGCACGGCACGAACGCCAGCCCCGACTCCAGCGGGGACATCCGCAGGTCGCCCTGCAGGTGCAGGGTCGTGGTGAACAGGAACGTCCCCCAGCTCGCCGGCGCGATCACGATCGCCACGCAGGCCGGGGCCAGCAGCGGGGCGCGCAGCACCCGCGCCGAGATCAGCGGCCGTCCGCCGGCCGCCGCCGCGCGCCGCTCCACGGCGGCGAACGCGGCCGCGAACGCGGCGCTGGCGGCCAGCGCGGCCCAGCCCCACAGCGGCCAGCCCAGCTCGTGCCCCATGATCAGCGGGACGACGAGCAGCAGCACCGCGGGGGCCAGCGTGAGCAGCCCCGGCAGGTCCAGCTCGGTTCGCAGCGGCCGCGTCCGCGGCGCGGCCTCGTCGCGGGGCAGCACGCGCGGCCCGGCGAGCAGCAGCGCCGCGCCGATCGGCACGTTGACGAGGAAGACCGTCCGCCAGCCGGCGCCGAACAGGTCCGTGCCGACCAGCAGGCCCCCGGCCGCCTGCCCCACGACGGTGCCGCCCGCGATGACGGCCGAGTAGAAGCCGAGCGCCCGCGCCCTGGCCGCCCCGGCGAAGTCCCGCTGGATCATCGACATCACCTGCGGCGTCAGCATCGCCGCGCCCGCCCCCTGCAGGAAGCGGAACAGCACCAGCGTCCCGGTGGAGGGCGCCAGCCCGCACGCCAGGGACGCCGCGGTGAACGACGCGAGGCCGAGGTGGTACAGGCGGCGGTGGCCCGCGACGCCGCCGAGGCGCGCGCCCGTGATCAGCAGCACCGCGTAGGAGATGACGTAGCCCGCCACGATGAGCTGGAGCCCCGCGCCCGAGGCGTGCAGGTCCGCGCGCATCGTCGGGAGGGCCACGTTGACGATGTTCACGTCGAGGATGGCCATGAACTGGCCGAGCAGGATGACCGCGAGCACGGCCCCGCTGGATCCGTTCCGCGACCCCCGTTCGGGAATGGTCCCGCGCAGATCGGTTGTCTGAGTCATGAGGGAGATCGTGGGGGCGGCCCGGTACCGGTAACGAGAGCCTGCCGATACTGGTACTGACAGCACCTGGAAGACGGCGCCGGGCTGGGCCAGTCTGGGGGAGTGACGATGACGAGTGCGCCCGCGGCGCCGCGCCGCCGCACGGAGCTGGCGGCGTTCCTGCGCAGCCGGCGCGAGCGGATCGGCCCCGAGGACGTGGGGATGCCGCCCGGCCTGCGGCGCCGCACGCCGGGCCTGCGCCGCGAGGAGGTCGCCCAGCTCGCCGGGGTCGGCGTCACCTGGTACACGTGGCTGGAGCAGGGCCGCCCGATCAACGCCAGCACCCAGGTGCTGGACGCGGTGGCGCGCACCCTGCGGCTGGACGGCGCCGAGCGCGAGCACCTCTACCGGCTGGCCGACGTCCCCGACGCGGCGGTCGAGGAGGAGGCCGAAAGCCTGCCCGAGGACGTCCAGGGCATCCTGGACGCGCTCGTGCCGCTGCCCGCCGCCGTGGTCACGGCCCGCTCCGACATCCTGGCCTGGAACGCCGCCTACGCGGCGATCTTCCCGCACCTCGTGAACGCGCGGCCGTGCGAGCGCAACACGCTGTGGAAGATGTTCACGCTGCCGCCGTGCTGCAACCCGGTCGTGAACCTGGAGGAGACGGCGCCCGACCACGTCGCCGTCTTCCGGCACCGGTACAGCAGGCATCTGGACGAACCGGGCTGGAAGGACCTCGTCCGGCGCCTGCAGGCGGCCAGTCCCTTGTTCGCCCAGCTGTGGGCGTCCCACGACGTGGCGCTGCCGGGGCCGAGCGCCAAGGTCTTCCGGCACGCCGCCGTCGGCGAGATCCGCACCCGCACCACGAGCATGGACATCACCGCGTCCCCGAACGCGCGGCTCGTCGCCTACACGCCGGCCGACGAGGAGAGCCGGGACCGGATCGGCCGGCTGCTCGCCGACCCCGGGGCCGCGGCCACCGACCACCGGCACTGAGCGGCGCCCGTCATGAGCGGCACGGGGCTCAGTGCCGGGCGCGCCGCGCGATCACCACGAGGTCGACGGCGGCGATGACGGCGACCGCCGCGCAGATGCCCGCCGCGGTCCAGGGGCCGCCGCCCGACGCGTTCAGGGTGAACACGATCGCGGCGGCCACCGCGCCGACCAGCGCGACCGCGGACAGGACCGCCCGTAGCAGCAGGGGGCTGCGCGCGGTCAGCGGCTCGTCCCCGCGCGGCTGCTCGTGCGGGTAGGGCCCGTGCGACCCGGGGCCGTGCCAGCCGGGGTCCTCCCGGCCGATGTCGTGCCGGTCGGGCTCGTGCCGGCCGGGTTCGCGCCGGCCGGGTTCGCGCCGGCCGGGTTCGCGCCGGTCAGGCTCGTTCCGGTCGGGCTCGTCCGGTCCGGTGCCGCCCACGGCTCACCTGGCGTAGGTGCCGACGAGCGTCGCCGACGCGACGATCTTGTCCTCGACGGCGGTGCGCAGGTCCTCGGCGGTGAAGCCGTCGCGCAGCCCCGACGGTTCCGCCAGCCCGTACAGCCGGAAGAAGTACCGGTGCGGGTCGTCGCCCACCGGGGGCTTCGGCCCGCCGTAGCCCGCGGAGCCGTAGTCGTTGCGCCCGAGGACGGCGCCGGTCGGCCGCTCCCCGGCGTCCAGCCCGGTGGTCACCGGGTCGATGCCGGCGAGCAGCCAGTGCGCGAACGTGCCGGACGGGGCGTCGGGGTCCTCGCACGCCAGGGCCAGCTCCACCACCCGCTCGGGGACGGGCGACCACTCCAGCGGCGGCGAGAGGTCCCCGCTGTCGTGGGAGTAGTCCGACGGCATGAGCGTGTGGTCGCCGAACGCGGCGCTCCTCAGCGTCATCTCTTCCATGGGGTGCTCGTGCCCCGTGACGCCCGGTCGATGCACGCGCCGTCCCGGTCCCCGCGCTGGTCAGCCCGCGCTGGAGGCCGCCCAGATGTTGATCCCCGCCTCGACGGCGTCCCGGTCGATCGCGGCGAGCTCGTCGGGGGTGAAGTCGAGCCGGTCGAGGGCGGCGAGGTTCTCCTCCAGCTGCGCGACGCTGCTCGCGCCGATCAGCGCCGAGGTGACCCGGCCGTCCCGCAGCGACCAGGCCAGCGCCATCTGGGCGAGCGACTGCCCGCGCGATCCGGCGATCTCGTGGAGCGTGCGGACGTGCCGCAGGTTCTCCTCGGTGAGCAGGTCCGTGGACAGCGACGTGCCCCTGCTCGCCCGGGACCCCTCCGGGACGCCGTCGAGGTACTTGCCGGTCAGCATGCCCTGCGCCAGCGGCGAGAACGCGATGCAGCCGGCGCCCTCCCGGTCGAGCGTGTCGAGCAGCCCGCCCTCGATCCAGCGGTTGAGCATCGAGTAGGACGGCTGGTGGATCAGCAGCGGGGTCCCCATCTCGCGCAGGATCGCCGCCGCCTCGGCGGTGCGCTCGGGGGAGTAGGACGAGATCCCCGCGTACAGCGCCTTCCCGGACCGGACGGCCCGGTCCAGCGCCCCCATCGTCTCCTCCAGCGGCGTCTCCGGGTCGAAGCGGTGGCTGTAGAAGATGTCCACGTAGTCGACGCCCATCCGGCGCAGCGACTGGTCCAGGCTCGCGAGCAGGTACTTGCGCGATCCCCACTCGCCGTACGGGCCCGGCCACATGTCGTAGCCCGCCTTGGTCGAGATGATGATCTCGTCACGGTACGGGGCAAGGTCCTCGCGCAGGATCCGGCCGAAGTTGATCTCCGCGGACCCGTACGGGGGGCCGTAGTTGTTGGCGAGGTCGAAGTGGGTCACGCCGAGGTCGAACGCGCGCCGCAGGATGGCCCGCTGGACGTCCAGCGGCCGGTCGTCGCCGAAGTTGTGCCACAGCCCCAGCGAGATCGCCGGCAGCCGCAGCCCGCTCCGCCCGCACCGCCGGTAGGGGATCCGCTCGTATCGCTCACTGTCTGCCACAAAGGTCATGGCCAGGAGTATTTCAGGACAAGTGACTTGCCGAGCGCGCCGCCGGTCCGCCATCATCGGCACATGATCTTCAGGAAGGGCGGTCGCCGCCCGGGCCGTTGAGCCCCGCCGAGCCGGTCTGGGAACCGGCCCTCGAAGCCCTGCCGTACCCGCGCCGCATGCGGGAGCTCGCCCTGCGGGCCCGCCGCGCCGCCGGGACCCCCGAACTCCGCGAGACCCTCGCCGACCTTTCGGCTCGCGGGCCCTGCGAACGCCGGACCGCCCTGCACATCGCCTTGGCGGCGCGCGATCTCCCGTACCTGGAACGCGTCCTCGCGGGCCCCGACATGGCGCTGCGCCGCGCCGCCCTGCGGGCCGTCCGCACGCTGCCCGTCTCCGACGACGCCGCGGCGGCGGTGCTGGACGACGCGCCCGCCGACCTGCGCCGCGCGCTCTACCGGACGCTCCACCACTCCCGTCGCGCGGTGCTCGCCGACCGGCTCCTGCCGGACGTTCGCGCCCGCTGGGGCGACCGCGAAGCCGCGGCCCTCCTGCCGGCCTGCACGAGCGAGACGGTCGCGCGGCTCCTGCCCGACCTGGAGCACGCGGTCACCGCGTGGCGCACTCTGGCCGGACGGCATCCCGGGGCCCTCCTCGCCCGCGGCCGCGACCAGGCGGCGGAATGGTCCTGGTGGAGGCGGTGCAGGGCCGGTCTCCCGGCGCTGGCCCGCCACGATCCGGCGGGGCTCCTGGAACTGCTGGAGGCCAACGGCTCCCGCCTGGCGCTGACGCAGCTGCCGAGCACCATCGTCCCGGCGCTGTTCAGAGTGGACGCGGTCAGGGCCGCCCGGGTGGTGCGGCGGGCGGGACGCCGGAACCGGTTCCCGGCCGCGTACTACGAGCACATGGGCCGCCTGCCCGTTCCGGAGCTCCGGGAGTTCGTCCCGGCCGACCCTTACTCGCTGCGCGAACTCCTCGTCAACGTCCCGCCGGGCCGCCGGGCCGAGGTCTACGACCTCGCGCGAGGCGACGGGCACCCGGGTCTGGCGGCGCTGCCGCTGCTCCCCCTCCTGCCGCCGGACCGGGCCGCGGGCGAGGCGCGCCGGATGCTCGAATGGCACGGATCGGTGTGGCACTCGGCGAGATCCCGGCTCGACGACCCCGGGATACCGCTGAGGCTCACCGCCCACCTCCCGTACGAGGAGGCGGCCGGGCCGCTGAGAGAGGCGGCGCTCGGCGGGGACCCCCGGCTGCGCGGGCTCGC
Source organism: Actinomadura sp. NPDC048955 (assembly GCF_040649435.1). Classification (NCBI taxonomy): domain Bacteria; kingdom Bacillati; phylum Actinomycetota; class Actinomycetes; order Streptosporangiales; family Thermomonosporaceae; genus Actinomadura; species Actinomadura sp. NPDC048955. Next base: position 33,462 of record NZ_JBEZJI010000072.1, on the reverse strand, counting down.
CCGCACCCTCCTGGTCGAGGCGACCGCCCGCACCGGCGACGCCGCGCGCCTGCGCGATCTGGTGGCCGAACTGGCGCGACGCACGCGCAACGAACGGGATCCGCTGCGGGCGGAGCTCGTGGCCGCCCTGGCCTCCGTCCAGGTCCACCTCCTCGACGACGCGTTCGCCGAGCCCCTGGAGGAGATCGCCGCCGCCGCCGTCGGCGCGCGGGACTCCTCCCCGGCCACCCGGCGGGGGCTGCGCGATCTGGCGGACCGCGTCCTCGCCCACTCGGCGAAGCCCGCGCTCCTGCGGTGGGCGCTCGGCGCCTACGCCCTCCTCGTGGCCCGGCGGGGGACGGAGGCGCTCGACGGCCACCGCCTCGACCGCGTGCTTCCCCGCGGCCGTGAGCGCGAGCTGTTCGCCGTCCTGCGCCCCGAGCCGGATGACCACGAGGTGGTCGTCGCGCTTGCCAGGGCCCTCGGACGGCGGGCGTTCGCGCTGGCGGACCTCCAGGACCGGCTGCGGACGGCGGTCCGCGAGGCGCCCGAGCCGCTCGCCCGAGCGGCCGCGGCGCTGTGGCTGGCCGACCCGGCGCGGCGCGAGCGGCGCGCCGCGGAGCTGGCGGCCGCCGACGCCTCCGCGATCGCCCTGCCCGAGGTCTGGCGCGTCGTCGCCAGCCGCCGCACCGATCTGCTCCTGCCCGCGCTGGAGCGCGCGCGGCCGGGCCGGTTCGGGGACCCGGGCGGGATCCCGGCGATCCAGCCGCAGCACCCCGGCCGCTGGACACCGGGCCAGGTCGGGCGCGTGCGGGAACTCCTGGCCTCCGCGCCGGGACCGGTCGGCGCCAGGATCACCGCCGTCGCCTCGCTCGGACGGCTCCCCGGCGGCCTCGACGACCTCGCCGCCCGGGCCGACGGGGACGAGCCCGGCCTCGCCGAGGCCGCTCTGGAGGCGATGGCGGCCTCGGACCGCCCGGCCGAGACCCTCGCGGTGCTCCTGCGCCACGCCAGGGGACGGCGATCGGCGGTCGCGGTGGCGGCGCTGGCACGGGTGGCCGCCTCGGTCCCGCCGTCCGGCCTCGGTCCCGTCCTGGCGGAGGCCCTGACCGGCCCGGACGGCACGGTGGCCGTCCGCAAGCAGGCGGCCCGGCTCATCGAACGGGTGCGCGTCCCCGGCGCGGCGGAGGCCCTGCTGCGCGCGTGGGACGACCCCCGCCTCCACCGGGACGTCCGCGTCGCGGTCGCGGCGGCGCTCCGCCGGATGCCGGAGGACCCCCGCGCGCTCGCCGCGCTGGACGCCGCCGCCGGGCCGTACTCCTCGGAGCCGCTGCTGCGCACGCTCCTCCAGGCCAAGCCCGCGGAGTACGCGCCCGCGCACCGCCCCGCCTACGCCGCGCTGGTCCGCAGGCTCGGTGCGGCGGCGGACGGCCCCGGCGTCCGGTTCCGTGCGTCCAAGGCGTTCGCGGCCTGGGTGCGCTGGTACACCGGCGACCACGAGGCCGTCCTCGCGGCCGTCGCCGATCCCGCCGACCCTGCCGGGGACGACGAGCTGCCCGTCCTCAACGCCCTGGTGCGGGCGGGCTCGGTGGCGGAGGAGGCGCTCGAAGTGCTGTCGGCCCTGCTGGCCGCGGAGCCGGGCGAGCGCGCGCGGTCGCGGATCGCGGCCGTGGCCCATGTGATCGGCGGCCTGCCCGCCGGGCACCCGAACGCGCCGCTCGCCCGCCGCGTGGTGGGAATGCTCGCCGAGCATCCCCTCCACCTGGCCGGCGCCGTGGACGTCGCGCTCCTGTCGGCCCGCCTGAACGTCGACGACGCCTCCGCCGAGCGGATCGCCGAAGAGCTCGCGGACCTGGCCGCCCTGCTCCGCGGCCGCCCCGTCCTGGCCTCCAGGGTCGCCGACCGGCGGCTGGACCACGCGCTGGGCGGCCCGGGGAGGCGGGGGATCGGCGCCCCGGACCGGCTCCTGCCCGCCGCCCGCGCCCTCACCGGACGCGACGACGTGGCCTCGCACCTGCTCGCCGTCGGTGTCGTCCGTAGGGGCGGCCTGGCCGCCGGATGGACCGGCGAATGGCGCGACCTCCTGGACGGGCTGCGCCGGTCCCCCCACGTGGAGGTCCGCCAGGACGCATGGGGCGTCGTCGCCGCATGACCTGCGTCACAGTTCGTGGCGGCGTGCGGCGGCGGTGCGGGAGTACACAAAGGACCGGGGTCCCGACTGTCATGTCTGCGAGGGTGAAGGGGGCTGTGAAGTGGCAAGAATGGTCTGAGTATGGACAAGGAGGTCCCAGTGGTCGTGCTGCGCAGTTACGTGTCGGGTTCCTGGCGTGCCCCGGAGGACGAGGGGGCGCCGTTGCACGACGCCGTCACCGGCGAGGAGGTCGCCAGGATCTCCTCGGCGGGGGTGGACATGGGCGCCGCCCTGGAGTACGGGCGTTCGGTCGGCGGCCCGGTGCTGAGGGAGCTGACGTTCCACCAGCGCGCGGCCCTGCTGAAGGCGCTCGCGTCCCACCTGCGGGAGCACCGCGAGGAGTTGTACGCCCTGTCGGCCCGGACGGGCGCGACGCTGAACGATTCGAAGTTCGACGTGGACGGCGGCATCGGCGTCCTGTTCGCCTACGCGAGCAAGGGCAAGCGGGAGCTGCCGAACGACACTGTGCTGGTCGAGGGCGACGTCGAGCCGCTCGGCAAGGGCGGGACGTTCGTCGGGCAGCACCTGTGCACGCCGTCGCGCGGCGTCGCGGTGCAGATCAACGCGTTCAACTTCCCGGTGTGGGGTCCGCTGGAGAAGCTCGCGCCCGCGTTCCTCGCGGGGATGCCGAGCCTGATCAAGCCGGCGAGCCAGACCGCCTACCTGACCGCCCGGCTGGTCGAACTGGTCGTCGAGGCCGGGATCCTGCCCGAGGGCTCGGTGCAGATGGTCTGCGGCGAGCCGCGCGACCTGCTCGACCACCTCACCGAGCAGGACATCGTCGGGTTCACCGGGTCGGCGTCCACGGCCCGGCTGCTGCGCACCCACCCCGTCATCGTGGGGAACGCGGTGCGGTTCAACGCCGAGGCCGACTCGCTGAACTGCTCCGTCCTCGGGCCGGACGCGACGCCCGGCACGAAGGAGTTCGACCTGTACGTCCGGCAGCTCGCCACGGAGATGACCGTGAAGGCGGGCCAGAAGTGCACGGCGATCCGCCGGGCGCTCGTCCCCGCCGGGCTGATGGACGACGTCGCCGAGGCCGTCCGGGAGCGGCTCGCGAAGGTCACGGTCGGGAACCCGTCCGACCCGTCGGTGCGGATGGGCGCCCTCGCCACGCTCGACCAGCGCGAGGAGGTGCGGCGCTCGCTGAAGGCCCTCACGGACGCCGGCCGCGTCGTGTTCGGCGACCCCGAGCGGGTCGAGGTCGTGGGCGCCGACGCCGAGCGCGGCGCGTTCATCTCCCCGGTGCTGCTGCGCGCCGACGACGCAGGCCGCGCCGAGCCGCACGAGGTCGAGGCGTTCGGCCCGGTCAGCACCCTGATGCCGTACGAGGGCGCCGAGCAGGCGGTCGAGCTGGCCGCGCGCGGGCGCGGCAGCCTCGCCGGGTCGGTCGTGACCGGCGACGCGGAGTTCGCCCGGACCGTGGTGCTCGGCGCCGCGCCGTGGCACGGCCGGCTGCTCGTGCTGAACGCCGAGGACGCCAAGGAGTCGACCGGGCACGGCTCGCCGCTGCCCGCGCTCGTCCACGGCGGCCCCGGGCGCGCCGGCGGCGGGGAGGAGATGGGCGGGATCCGCGGGGTGGTGCACCACATGCGGCGCACCGCCGTCCAGGCCGGGCCCGCGATGCTCACCTCCATCACCGGGCGCTGGGTCCCCGGCACCGACCGGACCGTCACCGACGTGCACCCGTTCCGCAAGCACCTGGAGGAGCTGAGCGTCGGCGACACCGCCGTCGGCGGCCCGCGCGTCGTCACCCTCGCCGACGTGGAGCACTTCGCCGAGTTCACCGGCGACACCTTCTACGCCCACACGGACGAGGACGCCGCCAGGGCGAACCCGTTCTTCGGCGGGCGCGTCGCGCACGGCTACCTCGTCGTGTCGTTCGCGGCCGGGCTGTTCGTGGAGCCGTCGCCGGGGCCCGTCCTGGCGAACTACGGCCTGGAGAACCTCCGGTTCCTCACGCCCGTCAAGCCGGGCGACGAGCTGACCGTCACCCTCACGGCCAAGCAGATCACGCCGCGCGAGGGCGCCGACTACGGCGAGGTCCGCTGGGACACCGACGTCACGAACCAGGAGGGCGCCTCGGTCGCCAAGTACGACGTCCTGACGCTGGTGGCCAAGCGCCCGCGGCACGACTGATCTTCGGGCCTGGGGAGCCGGCCCGCCGGATGATACGCATGGAGGGAGGCGTCTGCGGGGGAGACGGTCACGTTCACCGCCGAACGGGGTGCGCCCATGATCAGTCCCCTGCACATCCAGACGGTGCGCGAGGTCGTCCGCACCGGCTCGTTCGCGGACGCCGCCCGCAACCTCGGGTACACCGCGTCCGCCGTCTCCCAGCAGATCGCCGCGCTGGAGCGCGCCTGCGGCCTGGTGCTGTTCGAGCGTCGGGCGCGCAGCGTGCGCCCCACGAGCGCCGCGTTCCTGATGGTCAGCAAGGGCAACGACGTGCTGTCGGCCCTCGACACCCTGGAGCGGGAACTGCGCACGGTCGCCAGCGGCGAGCGCGGCGCCCTGCAACTCGGCAGCTTCCCGACCGCCAGCGCCCGCATCCTGCCGCGGGTGCTGGCGGAGCTGTCGCGGGTGCGGCCCGGCATCGACATCACGCTGGCGGAGGGGGAGCCGGACGAGCTGCTGCCCGAACTGCTCGACGGCGACCTCGACCTCCAGCTCGCCTACCGGTACGACCTGTTCCCGCGCACCTGGCCCGACCAGATCGTGGAGACGCCGGTGATGGACGAGAACCTGGTGCTGTGCGTCCCCCGGGACCACCCGCTCCCCGCGGGGCGCACCGTGAGGCTGCGGGACCTGCGGTCGGAGACGTGGATCGCGAGCCGCCCCGAGAGCGCGGGCGCGCAGGCGCTGCTGCGGCTGTGCGGCACCGCCGGGTTCGTCCCCGACATCGCGTTCCGCAGCAACGACTACGCCGTGGTGTGCGGGCTGGTCGGATGCGGGCTCGGCATCGCGCTCGTCCCGGCGCTCGGCTGCGTGCCGGCGCCGGGGCTGAGGACGCTGCGGCTCAGCCGCCGCAGCCCGCGGCGGCACGTCACCGTGCTGCGCCGCGCCACCAACACCAACCCGCTCGTCAAGGACGCCATGCGCGGCCTCATCGAGGTCGCCCGGGGCGTCCAGAGCGAGGTCAGCGGCGCCACCGGCCCTTGAGCTCCATCGCGGCGCGGACGCGTTCCTGCGCGAGCGCGACGGCGGCCTCGTGCGTCGTCGTGCCCTGCGCCCGGGCGGCGTCGAGGACCCGGGCGGTGTTGTCGCGCATCTTCGCCGAGACCGCCGCGAACACCGCGCCGGTGTCGGGGCGGAACGCCGAGTAGCGGGCGTCCATCGCGAACCCCGCCGCGACGACTCCGCCCGCGTTGGCGACGAAGTCCGGCACGACCGTCACGCCGCGCTCGGCGAGGACGCGCTGCGCCGCCCGGCCGGTGGGCAGGTTCGCGCCCTCCACCACGATCGCCGCCCGGACGTTCGCGGCCGCCTCCTCGTCGATGACGTCCTGCAGCGCGGCCGGGACCAGGACGTCGGCCGGGACCGACAGCTCGGCGCCGGGCGCCAGGAGCCGCCCGCCGTACTCCCGCACGGCCGCGTCGCCCGCCTCCGCGCGCAGGGCGAGGAGCCGCGCGACGTCCAGGCCGTCCGGGTCGTGCAGCGCGCCGTGCACGGTCGAGACCGCGACGACGGCCGCGCCCAGCTCGTGCAGGCGCCGCGCGGCCGCGTGCCCGACCGCGCCGAACCCCTGCACCGCGACACGCGCGCCCCGCAGGGACGTCCCGGCGTGCTGGGCGGCGGCGTCGGCGGCCTCCGCGACCCCGAAGCCGGTCACGCCCAGCTCGTCGTAGGGCATGCCGCCGAGGACGTGCGGGGTGCCGACGGCCGCGCCCCGGTCGTCCAGCTCGTCCTGGACGATCGCCGCGTCCCGCTCCGACAGGCCCATGTCGAGGCCCGCCACGTACCGCTGGGGGATCTCCTGCGACAGCGCCCGCACGAACGCGCGCAGGACCGCCTCCCGGTCCGGTGACGCCGGGTCCGCCGCGATCCCGGCCTTGGCGCCGCCGAAGAACAGGTCGACGCCCGCCCACTTGTAGGTCATGACCCGGGCGAGCCGCGCCACCTCCGCGACCGTCACCGACGGGCTCATCCGCATGCCGCCCTTGCCCATGCCGCGGGCGGTGTTGTCGATGACGAGCACGCCCCGCATCCCGGTCCGGGCGTCGGAGACGCACACGACCCGCTCGGGGCCCCACTCGTCCATCAGCTCGAGCACGTCAGACACGGTTGATCTCCGGGCGGAGGGCGTCGCCGGCGAACCGCGCGGCGTGCAGGGGGGCGACGTCGGTGAAGGGGGCGCGGCCGAGGTACAGGTCGCGGACGACCTCGCCGACCGCCGGGCCCTGCAGGAAGCCGTGCCCGGAGAAGCCGGTCGCGTAGAGGAACCGCGGCACCGACGCGTCCTCACCGATGAGCGCGTTGTGGTCGGGCGTCACCTCGTAGAGGCCCGCCCAGCCGCCCGTCAGCCCCACGTTGAGCAGGCTCGGCGCGCGGGCGCCGATCGCCTCGGTGAGCCGGGGGAGCCACGCGTCGGACCGGTTCAGCAGGAACCCGGGCCGCTCGTCGGGATCGGACATGCCGAGCATCAGGCCCTCGCCCTCGGCGTGGAAGTAGAACGACGTCGTGAAGTCGATCGTCATCGGCACCGGGCGCGGCAGGTCCGGGAGCGGCTCGGTGAAGACGATCTGCCGGCGCAGCGGCTCGACCGGCAGGTCGACGCCCGCCATCCGCCCGACCGCCGCCGACCAGGCCCCGGCCGCGCAGACGACGGCGGGCGTGCGGATGCGCCCCCGCGAGGTCCGGACGGCCCTGATCCCGCCGCCGCCGGTCTCGATGCCGACGACCTCGCAGCCGGTGAGGATCCGCGCACCGTGCCGGCGGGCGCCCGTCGCGTACCCGAGGACGACCGACTCGGGCGTGCAGTGCCCGTCGTCGGGGGAGAACGCGGCGGCCAGCAGCCCGTCGGGGACGATCAGCGGCGACAGCCGGCGGGCCTCCGCGACCGAGACCATCCGGCTCGGGACGCCCAGGTCGTTCTGCAGGGCGACGCCCGCCTCGAACGCCGCGACGTCCTCGGGCCGCGACAGCAGGAACAGGTACCCGACCCGGCGCAGGTCGATCTCCTGGCCGGGACGGCGGCCGAACCGGGTGAACGCCTCCAGGCTGCGGGCGCCGAGCCGGATGTTGACCTCGTCGGAGAACTGGGCGCGCACGCCGCCCGCCGCCTTGCACGTCGAGCCCGATCCGAGCGCGTCCCGCTCGACGAGCACCACGCGCGGCACGCCCGCCTCCGCGAGGTGGAACGCGATGCTCGTGCCCATCACGCCGCCGCCGATGACGACGACGTCGGCCTCGGTCTCCGCTCCGCTCCCCGTGTCGCTCCCCACGCCGGCCCCTACAGCCGGAAGCCGAGGTCGGGGGCGATCTCCAGGACGTCCATCTGCGCCTTCTGCAGCCGTCCCGAGGTGTCCCAGTTCATGGACTGCCAGCGGGTGAACTGGTCCAGCACCCACATGCCCGACTGGCGGCTGCCGTTGCCCGAACGCCCGTTCCCGCCGAACGGCAGGTGCGCCTCCGCCCCCGAGGTGGAGTTGTTGACGCTCACCATCCCGGCGGAGATCCGCCGCCGGAACGCGAAGACCTTCGCCGGGTCGGCGGTGTAGATCGACGCGGACAGGCCGTAGCCGGGGGCGTTGGCGAGGGCGATGGCCTCGTCCAGGGTTCGGTAGCGGACCACGCCGATGATCGGCCCGAACGTCTCGTTCATGAACAGCTCGTCGCCGGGCCCCACCCCGTCGACGATCACCGGATGGTAGAACAGCCCCGCCTCGGGGTCTCCGGCGAAGCCCTCCCGCGGCGCGGCCGCCGTGATCCGCCCGGTGGCGGACGACCCGTGCACGGTGTGGCCCGGCCCGATCCAGCCGAGGACCTTCTCGAAGCCGTCCGCGAACCGCTCGCTGATCAGCGGCCCGAACAGCACGTCGCCCGCCGGGTCGCCGACGGCCGCGGCCCGCGTCGCCTCGTCCAGCAGCCGCACGAACTCGGCGTGCACCGACTCGTGGACGATCGCGGTCCCGAGGGAGGTGCAGCGCTGCCCGGCCGTCCCGAACCCCGAGAACAGGGCGCCCTCGACGGCGAGCGGGAGGTCGGCGTCCTCGGCGACGACCATCGGGTTCTTGCCGCCGAGTTCCAGGCACGGCGTCTGGAGGTGGCGGCCGCACAGCTCCCCGATCCGCGACCCGACCTCCGTGGAGCCGGTGAAGCCGACCTTGTCGACCAGTCCCTCGTCCAGCGCCCGTTCGAGGCCGCGGAAGGTCTCGGGGCCGTCGGCGTGGACGACGTTGAGGACGCCGTCCGGCAGTCCCGCGTGCGCGAACAGCTCGTAGAACGCGTCGGCGCAGGCCGCCGCGTACTCGGCGGGCTTCCACACGACCGCGTTCCCGCACAGCAGCGCCGGGACGATGTACCAGGACGGCACCGCGACCGGGAAGTTCCCCGCCGTGACGACGGTGACGACGCCGACCGGGTCCCGGAAGGTGAACAGCTGCTTGTCGGGCATCTCGGACGGGACGGTCTGCCCGTACAGCCGCCGTCCCTCCCCGAGGAAGAACGCGCAGGTGTCGGCGATCTCCTGGACCTCGCCGAGCGCCTCGGCGCGGGGCTTGCCGACCTCGCGGGTGACGATCGCCGCGAGGGCCGCCTTGTTGGCCTCGACGAGCCGGCCGACCGCGGCGACCACCTGGCCGCGGACGGGCGCCGGCACGTCCCGCCAGGCGTCCTGCGCCTCGCGGGCGGCCCGGCAGGCGCGCACGAGGTCGCCGGCCTCCGCGAGGGACACCTCGGCGACCGTCTCGGACGTGCGGGACGGGTCGGTGGAACGGTACGAGCGCGGCCCCGCCGGGATCCGGGCGCCGCCGATGACGGAGGAGAGCACGTTCCCAGCCTGAACGGGCCGCCCTCCCGCGCCAAGATCGGGCAGAGCGCGGCCTCCTTACCGCGAGGCCAAGCCGGGCTGAGCCTCTAACTGGGGGCGTCGTTAAGCGATCCTTGGCCAACTCCCCACCGGTTCGCGGCCTCGCCCGGCTTGGCCGCGCCCGGGGGCGCGGACGATGCTCGACACGCGTCCCGATCCGCACGCAGGAGCCCGCATGCCCGAGCCCGCCGACGTCCACTTCCTCGAGACGGCCGCGACCCTGGTGCCGTCCGGTGCGCCCGCCCCGCCGGGCGCGCCCACCGCCGAGCGCTGCCTGGAGCTGTTCGACGCGCAGCTCGGCAGCCGGCACCTCGACCTCGCCGCCCGACGCCTCCAGGCGCAGGGCCACGGCTTCTACACGATCGGCTCCTCGGGGCACGAGGGGAACGCGGCCGTCGCGGGCGTGCTCCGCCCGGACGATCCGGCGCTCCTGCACTACCGGTCGGGGGCGTTCTTCCTGGAGCGGGCGCGCCAGGTACCTGGCGGGAACCCGCTCCGCGACGTCCTCCTCGGGCTGGTCGCCGCCGCCGAGGAACCGATCGCGGGCGGACGCCACAAGGTGTTCGGCAGCCGTCCGCTCAACGTGATCCCGCAGACGTCCACCATCGCCTCGCACCTGCCGCGCGCGCTCGGCGTGGCCTTCGCGATCGAACGCGCCGCCCGGCTGGGTCTGGACTCGCCGTGGCCGCGCGACGCCGTCACCGTGTGCAGCTTCGGAGACGCCTCCGCCAACCACTCCACCGCTGCGGGCGCCGTCAACGCGGCCGTCAACTGCGGCCACCAGGGCCTTCCCCTGCCGCTCCTGCTCGTCTGCGAGGACAACGGGATCGGGATCAGCGTCCCCACCGCGCCCGGCTGGATCGAGGCCGCCTACGGCTCGCGGCCCGGCCTCGCCTACTTCCGCGCGGACGGCTGCGACCTCGCCGACGCGCACGCCGCGGCGGCGCGGGCGGCCAGCTGGGTCCGCGAACGCCGCCGTCCCGCGTTCCTGCACCTGCGGACCGTCCGCCTGATGGGCCACGCCGGCTCCGACGTCGAGTCGGCGTACCGGACCCCCGCCGAGATGGCGTCCGACCTGGAGCGGGACCCGCTCCTGCGGACCGCGCGGCTCCTCGTCGACCGCGGCGCCGCGACCGCGCGGGACATCGCCGGCCTCTACGAGGCCAAACGCGCGGAGGTCACGGCGCTGGCCGAGAAGGTCGCGGGGGCCCCGCGCCTGGCGTCCGCCGCGCAGGTCATGGCGCCGCTCCGGTACCCCCGCCCCGGGGGGAGGGGGCGGCGCGCGGACGGGGAGCCGGTCACGGTGGCGCAGGCGATCAACCGGACGCTCGGCGAGATGCTGGACGAGCGGCCCGGCATGCTCGTCTTCGGCGAGGACGTGGCGCGCAAGGGCGGCGTCTACGGGGTCACGCGCGGGCTGGTGAAGCGGGCCGGGGCGGCGCGGGTGTTCGACACGATCCTGGACGAGCAGTCGATCCTCGGCCTCGCGCTCGGCTTCGGGATCTCCGGGATGCTGCCGGTCCCGGAGATCCAGTACCTCGCCTACCTGCACAACGCCGCCGACCAGCTCCGGGGCGAGGCGGCGACGCTGCCGTTCTTCTCCTCCGGGCGGTACCGCAACCCGATGGTCGTGCGGATCGCGGGCTACGCCTACCAGAAGGGGTTCGGCGGCCACTTCCACAACGACAACGCCGTCGCCGCGCTGCGCGACATCCCGGGGCTCGTCATCGCGTCACCGTCCCGGCCCGACGACGCCGCGGGGATGCTGCGCGCGTGCGCGGACGCCGCCGAGCGCGAGGGACGCGTGTGCGCGATGCTGGAGCCGATCGCGCTCTACCACGCCCGCGACCTGCACGAGGACGGCGACGGCGGGTGGCTGGCCCCGGCCGGCGGCACGGTCCCGATCGGGCGCGCCCGCACCTACGGTGACGGCGGCGACCTCACCGTCGTCACCTTCGCCAACGGCCTGCGTATGAGCCTGCGGGCGGCCCGCCGCCTGGAGGCCGGGGGCGTCCGGTGCCGGGTGCTCGACCTGCGCTGGCTGGCCCCGCTCCCGGTCGAGGATCTGCTGCGCGAGGCCCGCGCCACCGGCGCGGTCCTGGTCGCGGACGAGACGCGCCGCACCGGGGGCGTCTCCGAGGGCGTCCTGACCGCGCTCGCCGACGCCGGCTTCCAGGGGCGCGCTGCCAGGGTCACGAGCGAGGACAGCTTCGTCCCCCTGGGAGACGCCGCCTACCACGTCCTGCTGTCGGAGGCCGCGATCGAGGAGGCGGCGCGGAGGCTTCTCACGTCGCCTCGATGACCGGGTCGCCGCCCAGGTAGGCGGCCTTCACCCGGTCGTCCCGGGCGAGCGCGGACGCCGGGCCGTCCAGCACGATCCGGCCGGTCTCCAGGACGTAGGCGCGGTCGGCGAGGCGGAGCGTCTGGTGGGCGTTCTGCTCGACGATCAGGATCGTGGCGCCCTGGTCGCGGATCTCCCGCACGACCCGCAGCACCTGCTGCGCCGTCCGCGGCGCCAGGCCCATCGTCGGCTCGTCCAGGGCGAGCAGGCGCGGCCGCAGCATCAGCGCCCGGCCGATGGCGAGCATCTGCTGCTCGCCGCCCGACAGCAGCCCCGCGGGCTGCCCGCGGCGCTCGCCGAGGCGCGGGAACATGGCGTAGACCTCCTCCCGGCGGGCGGCGACGAGGGCCCGGTCGCGGCGCCGCAGGTACCCGCCGAGCAGCAGGTTCTCGGCGACGCTCAGGGCGGGGAACACGCGCCGCCCCTCCGGGACGTGCCCGAGCCCCGCCGCGACGACCTGGTGCGCGGCGAGCCGGGTGATGTCGCGGCCGTCGAACTCGACCCGCCCGGACCGGGCCCGGTGCAGGCCCGTGACGGTCCGCAGCGCGGTGGTCTTGCCTGCGCCGTTACTGCCGAGCAGCGCGACGATCTCGCCCTCGCCGACCTCGAAGGAGATCCCGGACAGCGCCTCGACCTGGCCGTACCTGCTGCGCAGGTCGCTCACCCGCAGGAGCGTCACCGCAGCACCTCCGAGACGAGGTCGGTCTCCGGGTCGTCCGGCACGCCGAGGTAGGCGGCGACGACCCGCTGGTCCTCCTGGATCTCCGCCGGCGGCCCCACCGCGATCGTCCGCCCGTGCTCCAGCACCGTCACCCGGTCGGAGATCGACATGACCAGCGCCACGTCGTGCTCGATCAGCACCACGGCGGCGCCGAGCGCGCCGATGCGGGAGATCAGCCCCATCAGCGCCCGCTTCTCGGTCGGGTTCGCGCCCGCGGCGGGCTCGTCCAGCAGCAGCACGCGGGGGTCGCCCGCGAGCGCCCGCGCGATCTCCAGCCGGCGCCGGTCGCCGTAGGCGAGCCCGCCCGCCGGGCGGTCGGCGGCCTCCAGCAGCCCGACGAAGTCCAGGCAGCGGCGCACCGCGTCGAGGTCGGCGCGCGACAGCGGCCGCAGCAGGGCCCGGTCGCGGGCGAACCGGCCGATCAGCACGTTCTCGGCGACGGTCATCTCCTCGAACAGCCGGATGCTCTGGAACGTGCGCGCGAGGCCGGCGGCGGCGACCCGGTGCGGGGGGAGGCCGCGCACGTCCCGCCCGGCGAGCACGACCGTCCCGGCCGACGGCGCGATCATCCCGGTGACGCAGTTGAACGCGGTCGTCTTGCCGGCGCCGTTCGGGCCGATCACGCTGACGACCTGGCCGGCATCGGCGCGCAGGGCGAGCCCGTCCACGGCCGTGACGCCGCCGAAGCGGCGGGTCAGGCCGTCCACCTCCAGCACCGTGCCCCGCGCGGCCGGCGGCTCGGGCGCGGGGCCCGGCCGCGCCGGGAGCCGCAGGCGGCGCGGCCGGTACGGCCACACGCCCTGCGGCCGCAGGAGCACGATCGCGATGAGCACCAGGGCGAAGAACAGCCCCCGGTACTCCTGAACGGTCCGCAGCACCTCCGGCAGCCCGACGATCACCACGGCGCCGACCATGACGCCGGGCCGGCTGCCCATCCCCCCGATGATCACCACGAGCAGGATCATCAGCGAGGTCAGGAACGTGAAGCTGGAGGGGTCCACGGTGCCGAGCTGCGCGGCGTTGAGCGGGCCCGCGACGGCCCCGGTCATCGCGCCGAGCACGTACGCCAGCAGCTTCACCCGCCGCGCCGGGACGCCGACCGCCTCGGCGGCGGTGTCGTCGGCCCGGACGGCGCGCCACGCGAAGGCGAGCCGCGACCGGGCCAGCAGCGCCGTCGCCGCCAGCACGACGGCGAAGAACGCGAGCGCGAGGTGGAAGAAGGCCCCCGGCGTGACGATCTCCCGCCCGCCGACCGTCACCGGGGGGATCCCGGTCAGCCCGTTCGGGCCTCCGGTGACCTCCAGGTTGACCACCGTGATCCGGATGATCTCCCCGAAGCCGAGCGTGACGATCGCGAGGTAGTCGCTGCGCAGCCGCAGCGTCGGGTACCCGATGACCACCCCGGCCACCGCCGCGGCGGCGACCGCGACCGGCAGCGTCGCCCAGAAGTCCCACCCCAGCTTCAGCGTCAGCAGCCCGGAGGCGTACGCGCCGATCGCGAAGAACGCCGCGAACCCGAGGTCGAGCAGGCCCGCGTACCCGACGACGATGTTGATCCCGAGTCCGAGGATCGCGTAGACCAGGATCGTCCCGGCGACGGTGAGCGCGTAGTCGTCGAGGGTCTGCCCGGCGACCAGCGCCAGCGCGATGAGCAGCGGCCAGCCGCCGTACCGGACGGCCGTCCCACCGCCCGAGGGCAGCGCCGCCCGCGCCCTCACGCGCGCTCCACGACGCGCTCGCCGAACAGGCCGGTGGGTCTCAGCGCCAGCACCGCGATCAGCAGCCCGAAGATGATGACGTCCGTCCAGCGGGAGGAGACGTACCCGGCGGAGAACGACTGGACGAGGCCGATGCACACGCCCGCGGCCATCGTCCCCGGCAGGTTGCCGATGCCGCCGAGCACCGCGGCGGTGAACGCGCGCAGGCCGATGAGGAAACCCATGCCGAAGCTGATCTGCACGTAGTACAGCCCGTACATGACGCCGGCCGCGCCCGCCAGCAGCGACCCGATGAAGAACGTCGTCAGGATCAGCCGCTCCACGTTGATCCCCTGGAGCCGCGCCGCGTCGCGGTCCATCGCCAGCGCGCGCATCGCGGTCCCCGTCACGGTGCGGGTGACGAACAGCCACAGTGCCGCCATCAGCGCCACCGACAGCACGACCAGGACGAGCTGCCCCCAGGTGACGTGGACGGTGCCACTGAGGATCCGGCCGCCGTCCAGCGCGTGCGGGTAGGACTTGAACCGGGCGTCGGTGAGCACCTTGACCCCCTCCTCCAGCGCCAGCGACACCCCGATCGCGGCGATCAGCAGTGCCAGCCGCGGCGACGACAGCAGCGGCACGTAGGCGGCCCTGGCGATGCCGGTGCCGACGACGCCGGTGGTCAGGGCGCCGACCACGACGGCGGCGAGGATGGCGGGCAGCGCCATCCCGCCGGTCGCGCCGAGCGCGGTCAGCGTCCCGAACCCGGCGAACGCGCCGATCATGAACACGTCGCCGTGCGCGAAGTTGATCAGCCGGACGACCCCGTAGATCATCGAGTAGCCCAGCGCGATCAGCGCGAGGAACGCCCCGATCGTCAGGCCGTTCACGAGGTACTGGACGAATTCGCTCATCGGGCCCCTGATCAGAAGGTCTTGGCGTCCACCCAGGTGGCGCCGCTCTCGTCGAGCTTCTTGTAGGCGGTGAACGCGCCGCCCTGGACCTGGACGGTGATGTAGAGCGGGTCGGTCCGGTCGCCCTTGGCGTCGAACGTGATGGGCCCGGTGATGCCCGGGAAGCCCTTGATCTTGTGGAGGGCCTCGGTGATCGCGGCGCCCCGGGTGGACCCCGCGTCGTCGATGGCCTTCGCGACGACCTTCACCGCGTCGTACTCGTACACCGAGAACGGCCCGGGGTCGGCGTGGTTCGCGGCCTTGTACGCGGAGACGAACGCCGCGGCGGCGGGCAGGTCCTTGGCCAGCGGCGCGGTGGTCGCGATGTAGCCGCCCGCCGCCGTGCCGGCCGTCTTCAGCACGGTGGAGTCGGTGGTCGCGTCCCCGCCCATGAGCGTGAATTTCAGCCCGAGCTGCTTGCGCTGCTTCATCAGCAGGCCCGCCTCGGCGAAGTAGCCGGTGAAGTACAGCACGTCCGGCCGCGTCGAGGCGATCTTGGTCAGGACGGGGCCGTAGTCGGACTGGCCGGGTTGCAGCGCGTTCTCGTAGACGACCTGGCCGCCCGCCTGGCGCGCCGAGTTCGCCGCCGCGTCCGCGAGGCCCTTGGCGTAGGTGGTGTTGTCGTGCAGCAGCGCGATCCGCTTGGCGCCGAGCGGCCCGGTCATGAACTTGGCGGCGACGAGGCCCTGGTTGTCGTCGCGCCCGCAGGTGCGGAACACCTTGCCCTTGCCGCTGTCGGTGAGGGAGGGGTTGGTGGAGGCGTCCATCACGAACGGGACGCCGCGCCTGCCGTAGATCGGGATCGCGGGCACCGCCGCGCCCGAGCAGTAACCGCCGGCGACCGCCACGACCCCGCTGTTGAGCAGCTTCTGCGCGGCCTGCGCGCCCTGCTGGGCGCTGCACTGGTCGTCGGCCTCCACGATCTGGATCTTGCGGCCGTCCACCCCGCCGGCCTTGTTGATCTCGTCGGCGGCGACCTTGGCCGCGGCGAGGATGTCCTGCCCCGCCGAGGCCGAGTCGCCGCTCAGCGGCGCCGGGACGCCGATCTTGATGGCGCCCGAGCCGCCGGAGCCGCCCGACCCGCAGGCCGCGGCGAGCGGGACGAGCAGCAGGCCGGCGCCCGCCGCGGTGAGCATCCGGAACCGGCGTCCGCGGTCCCGCGGGGTCAGTGGGGTCATCGGCGGCTCTCCGTCGCTCGTGGCCGGCAGGTCCTCGTGGTCCGGGATGGTGAAAGCGTGAAACGCCGCGGCACGGGCGTCGAGACGGGCAAGCATGCGATCTCATGCACTGATCGGTAAGCACCGCTTGCCCTTTCGCCACTCGACAGCGCGGCGGCGGCCTGGAAAGGATCTCCCCATGGCCGGTGTCCTGCTGCTGTCCGCGGCCGACGTGCGCGCGGTGTTCGACCTGCCCGCCGCGATCGCCTCGCAGCGGGAGGCGTTCGGCGCGCTCGGCCGCGGGCGGGCGCTGCTCGCGCCGCGGGTGCTGCTGGACGGCCCGGACGGCGACGTCGCCTTCGGCTACGTCTCCCGCCTGCCCGGCGCCGGCGCCGTCGCCAAGTTCGGGAGCGTCAACCCGGGCAACGCCGCGCGCGGCCTGCCGACCGTGGCGGCGCTGGTGACCGTCCAGGACCCGGTGGACGGGCGGCCCGTCGCGATCATCGAGGGCGAGGCCGTGACGACGCTGCGCACGTCGGCGGCGAGCGCGGTGGCGGCCGACCATCTCGCGCCGCGGGAGGCCTCCCGCCTCGCGGTCGTCGGCTGCGGCGTCCAGGGCCGCGCGCACGTGCGCGCGATGGCCGCGGTGCGTCCCTCGCCGAGGTGGCGGTGGCCTGCCGCCATCCCGGCACCTGCACCGTCGCCGCCGGGCTCGCGCGGGAGCTGGAGCTGCCGGTCGCGGCGGCGGCGTCCGCCCGCGAGGCGGTCCGGGGCGCGCAGATCGTCGTCACCGCCACCACCAGTGCCGAGCCGGTCGTCCTCGGCGCCTGGCTCGACGCCGGGTGCACGGTCGTGAGCGTCGGATCGTTCGCGCCGGACCGGGCCGAGGTGGACGGCGAGGTCCTCGCCCGCGCCGCCTCGGTGGTGGTGGACGACGTGGCGACCGCCCTGGAGCACGCGGGCCCCGTCGTCGCCGCCGTGCGCGCGGGCGAGCTGGACCCCGGCCGGGTCCGGCCCCTGGGCCCGGTCGTCGCCGGCCTCGCCGCCGGGCGCCGCTCCGGAGCCGACATCGTCTTCTACAACAGCGTCGGCCTCGGCGTGCAGGACGCGGCGGCGGCGTCCGTCATCGTCGACCGGGCCCGCGCGGCCGGCGCCGGTACGCGCGTGGAGCTCTGACCCCTCCGAGCCGCCGAGTACACTGGCCGTTCGATAGAGCGAACGTGAGCGAGCGAGCGGACGAGGGGCGGGAGCGTGGGGGCGTCAGGGGAATCGGTGCGGGACGTGCTGGCCGGCAACCTGCGCCGGGCGCGGCTGGAGCTCGGCCTGTCGCTGTCGGAGCTGTCCCGCCGCTCGAAGATCGGCAAGGCGACGCTGTCCCAGCTGGAGGCGGGCGCCGGCAACCCCACGATCGAGACCGTGTTCAGCCTGTCGCGCGCGCTGGAGGTCCCCATCTCCGACCTGCTCGACCGCCAGGAGCCGTCCGGGCTCACGGTGGTGCGGGCGGCGGAGGTGGAGGTGCTGAGCGGGGAGGGCGTCGACCTGCGGCCGCTGCGCGGCATCGAGTCCGGCGGCGCCATGTTCGAGGTGTACGACCAGCAGGTCAGGGCCGGCCGCCGGCAGGACTCGCTCGGCCATGTGGGGATGGAGCACACGATCGTCCAGTCCGGGCGGCTCGCCGTTCGGGTGGACGACCGGCACGTCGAGCTCGGGCCGGGCGACTACGTCGGCTTCGACGCGCGCCTGCCGCACAGCTACACCGCCGTCGAGGGGCCCGTCCGGTCCGTCCTGCTGCTCCAGTACAGCGCTGACCAGCGGCTCCATGCCTCGCCGGGAACTCCGTCCCATCTGGTCGAAACCCCCTGAATCCGGTTCCGTCCGCGCGTTGACAGCGCGCGCGGGACGCGCCTACTCTCGGAATCGTTCGGTTTAACGAACGGCAAACGGGAGGGTCGATGACGCGGGTCGTGGTGCTGGGCGCCGGGATCATCGGCGCGGCCTGCGCCCGCGAGCTGGCCCTGGCGGGCTGCGCGGTCACCGTCGCCGACCGCGGCGGGCCCGCCGCCGGGACCACCGCCCACGGCGAGGGCAACGTCCTCGTCTCCGACAAGGGGCCGGGCCCGGAGCTCGAACTGGCGCGGCTCTCGCGCGAGCTGTGGCCCGCGATCCTGGACGGCGACCCGAACGCCGGCGGCGTGGAATGGGACGCCAAGGGCGGCATCGTCGTCGCCACGACTTCGGCGGGCGCCGAGGCGCTGACGGAGTTCGCCACCGCCCAGCGCGAAGCCGGGGTCGCCGCCGAGGACCTGGACGCCGCCGCTCTCTTCGCCGCCGAACCCCACCTGACGCGCGACTTCGCCAAGGCCGTCCACTACCCCGAGGACGCGCAGGTCCAGCCCGCCGGGGCGGCCGTCGCCCTGCTGGCCGCCGCCGTGCGCGCCGGCGCGGTCCTGCGCACCGGGTGCGAGGTCCTCGGCGCGGTCCGGCGCGGTGGCCGCATCACCGGCGTCCGCACCTCCGGCGGGACGATCGAGGCCGACGCGGTCGTGAACGCGGCCGGCCCCTGGTCGGGGGAGGTCGCCGCGCGGCTCGGCGTCCGGCTCGGCGTCCGGCCCCGCCGCGGCGAGGTCCTGGTGACCGCGCCGATGCCGCCGACCGTCTTCCACAAGGTCTACGACGCCGACTACGTCGGCGCGGTCGGCAGCGGCGCCGGCGAGCTGCAGGCGTCCGCCGTCGTCGAGTCCACCCGGGCCGGGACGATCCTCCTCGGCTCCTCGCGCCGCCGGGTCGGGTTCGACGACCGGATCCGCCCCGAGGTGCTGTCGGTCATCGCGGCCAAGGCGCTGCGGCTCTTCCCGTCCCTGGCCGGGGCACCGGTGATGCGCGCCTACGGCGGGTTCCGCCCGTACGTCGACGACCACCTGCCCGTCATCGGCGCCGACCCGCACCTGGAGGGCCTCTGGCACGCCACGGGGCACGAGGGCGCCGGGATCGGCCTGTCCGCCGGGACCGCCGCCGTCCTGCGCGACCTCATGCTCGGCCGCGCCCCCGCGATCGACGCGGCGCCGTTCCGCGCGGACCGGCCCGCCGCCCAGTGCGAAGGAGAGAACCGATGAGCGCGCGACTCGTTCCCGCCGCCGGCGACCGCACGGGGCGCCGCCCCGACGTCCCGCTGCGGATCACCGTGGACGGCGAGCCCGTGGACGGCGTCGCCGGCCAGACCCTCGCCGGAGTGCTGCTGGCGGCCGGCCGGCGCACCTGGCGGCGGGGCCCCTCCGGCGCCCCGCGCGGCGTGTTCTGCGGGATCGGCGCCTGCTTCGACTGCCTCCTCACCGTCAACGGCGTCCGCGACGTGCGCGCCTGCCGCCGCCGCGCCCGCGACGGCGACGCCGTCGCGACCCAGTCCCGGGACGCCCGGTGAGCCGGCACGTCGTGGTCGTCGGCGCCGGGCCCGCGGGGCTCGGCGCGGCGGCGGGCGCGCTGCGCGCCGGGGCCCGGGTCACGCTTCTCGACGCGGCCGAGGACCCCGGCGGCCAGTACCACCGGATGCCGCCCGCCGCGTTCGGCGCCGCCCGCCCCGGCCGCCTGCACCACGGGTGGCGCGGCTTCGAGCGGCTGCGCGACCGCGTGCTCGGCCACCCGCGCTGCGCCTGGTGGCCCGAGAGCGCCGTCTGGTCCGTCGACCGCACCGAACAGGGGCCGCCGCACGTCCACGTGCTGCGAGGTGAGGCCGACGGCGCCGGACGGGAACGGCACGTCCTGCGCCCGGACGCGCTGGTGCTCGCGCCGGGCGCCCACGACCGCGTCCTGCCGTTCCCCGGCTGGCAGCTGCCCGGCGTCTACACCGCCGGGGCGGCGCAGGCGCTGGCCAAGGGGGAGCGCCTGGTGATCGGCGACCCC
This sequence comes from Actinomadura sp. NPDC048955, assembly GCF_040649435.1. Taxonomy (NCBI): domain Bacteria; kingdom Bacillati; phylum Actinomycetota; class Actinomycetes; order Streptosporangiales; family Thermomonosporaceae; genus Actinomadura; species Actinomadura sp. NPDC048955. The sequence continues at coordinate 13,493 of NZ_JBEZJI010000072.1, read as the reverse complement.
GTCCTGATCGCCGGCTCTGGACCGTTCCTGCTCCCGGTCGCGGCGTCGCTGATCGAGGCCGGCGCCACCGTCCTGGAGGTGCTGGAGGCCAACCCCGCCGCCACCGTCGCCCGCGGCTGGGCCGCGCGCCCGTGGGAGCTGGCGGCGCAGGCGGGCAAGGCGGGGGAGCTCGCGGGGTACGCGGGGCTCCTGGCCCGGCACCGCGTCCCGTACCGGACGGGCCGCGCCGTGATCGAGGCCCGGGGCGACGGGCGCGTCGAAGAGGCGGTCACGGCGCGGCTCCACCACGACTGGTCGGTCGTGGCCGGCACCGAGCGCACCGTCCCGGTGGACGCGCTCTGCGTCACCCACGGCTTCAGCCCGCAACTCGAACTGCCCGTCGCCGCGGGCTGCCGGCTGCGCGGCGGCGCCTTCACCGACGTCGACGACGACCAGCGCACCAGCGTCCCCGGCGTCTACGCGGCCGGGGAGATCACCGGCATCGCCGGGGCGCCCGCCGCCCGCACCGAGGGGCTGCTCGCCGGCTGGGCCGCCGGGGGAGGGGACCCCGGCGACCGCGCGGCCGCCGTCCTGCGCCGGCGCCGCGACCGGGGGCGCGCGTTCGCCGGACGGCTCGCCGCCGCGCACCCCGTCGGCGCGGCGTGGCCCGGCTGGCTGCGCCCCGACACGATCGTCTGCCGCTGCGAGGAGACCGACTACGGGACCCTCCTGCACGCCGCGGACGGCGCGGCCGCCGGCTCCGCGCGCGCCGTCAGGCTCGGTACCCGCGCCGGCCTCGGCCCCTGCCAGGCCCGCGTCTGCGGCCCCACGGTCGCCGAACTGCTCCGCGGCCGGGCGGGCGGAGGCGATCCCCACCGCCGGCCCGTCGCCCAGCCCATACGGCTCGGCGAGCTCGCGAACCCTCCAGTTGACACACCCGACAAGAAAGAGAGCGCCCGATGAGCGACAGCAAGCCCCTGAGCCTCGGCGGCGTCATCGTGGCGACGGCCCTGCCCTACCGCGAGGACGCCGCCGCCCCCGCCGGGCTCGCCGTCGACCACGACCGGTACGCCGAGCACTGCCGCTGGCTCGTCGGCAACGGCTGCCGCGGCGTCGGCCCGAACGGGTCCCTCGGCGAGTACTCCTCGCTGACCGACGAGGAGCGCCGCCGCGTCGCCCGCACCGCCGTCGAGGCGGTCGGACGGGACGGCGTCGTCGTGGTCGGCGTGCACGGCCCCGGCTCCCACCAGGCCCGGCACTGGGCGCAGATCGCGGCGGAGGACGGCGCCGACGGCGTGCTGTGCCTGCCGCCGACGATGTACCGGGCCAACCGCGGCGAGATCATCGCGCACTTCGAGGCCGTCGCGTCCGTGGGCCTGCCGGTCATGGTCTACAACAACCCCATCGACACCAAGGTCGACCTCACCCCGGACCTGCTCGCCGAGATCGCCCAGATCGACGGGGTCGTCGCGGTCAAGGAGTTCTCCGGCGACGTCCGCCGCGTCCTGGAGATCCGGGAGCGGGCCCCGGGCCTGGAGGTCGTCGCCGGCGCCGACGACGTCACCCTGGAGGCGCTGCTCATGGGCGCGACCGGCTGGTTCGCGGGGTTCCCCAACGTCTTCCCCGCCGAGTCGGCGCTGCTGTTCGAGCTGGCCACGGCCGGGAAGCTGGAGGAGGCCCGCGCCCTGTACGAGCCGCTGGTCGCGGCGTTCCGCTGGGACTCGCGCACCGAGTTCGTCCAGGCGATCAAGCTCGGCATGGAGCAGGTCGGCCGGTACGGCGGCCCCTGCCGCCCGCCGCGCGGCCCCCTCGTGCCCGAGCACCGCGCCGCCGTCACCGCCGACATGGACCGCGCGATCGAGGCCCTCGCGCGGCGGCGGGCCGCCTGATGCGCTCGGCCCGGTCGATCAGCGCGGTCGACTCCCACACCGAGGGGATGCCGACGCGCGTCGTCACCGGCGGCGTCGCGCCCATCCCGGGCGCCACGATGGCCGAGCGGCGCCGCCACGCCGTGGAGCACCTGGACGGGCTGCGCCGCTTCCTGGTGGACGAGCCGCGCGGCCACCCCGCGATGAGCGGCGCCCTGCTCCAGCCGGCCACCCGCCCGGACGCCGACTGGGGCGTCGTCTACGTCGAGGTCAGCGGGTTCCTGCCGATGTGCGGGCACGGCACCATCGGCGTGGCGACCGTCCTGGTCGAGACCGGGATGGTGGAGGTGACCGAGCCGGAGACGATCGTGCGGCTGGACACCCCGGCCGGTCTCGTCGAGGCCCGCGTCGCGGTCCGCGACGGCGTCGCCGAGCACGTGACGCTCCGCAACGTCGCCTCGTTCGCGCTCCGTCAGGACGCCGTGGTGACGGTGCCCGGTCTCGGGGACGTCCGCTACGACCTGGCCTACGGCGGCAACTTCTACGCCATCACCGACCTGGAGCCGCTCGGCCTGCCGTTCGACCGGGCCCGCAAGGAGGACATCCTCCGGGCCGGGCTCGCGATCATGGAGGCGATCAACGGGACCGACCGCCCCGTCCATCCCGCCGACCCGCTGATCGGAGGCTGCAAGCACGTCCAGTTCCTCGCGCCAGGGTCGGACGCCAAGCGCTCTCGCAACGCGATGGCCATCCATCCGGGCTGGTTCGACCGGTCCCCGTGCGGCACCGGCACGTCCGCCCGCATGGCGCAGCTGCACGCCCGCGGCGAGCTGCCGCTGCACACCGAGTTCGTCAACGAGTCGTTCATCGGCACCCGCTTCACCGGGCGCCTGGTCGGCACCGCCGAGGCCGGCGGCCTGCCCGCGGTGATCCCCGAGTTCACCGGGCGGGCCTGGATCACCGGCACCGCCACCTACCTGCTCGACCCCGCCGACCCCTTCCCCGAGGGCTTCGTCCTCTAGGAGGGGCCGGCCGGCTCTTCCCGAGCCCTGCACGGCGGCCCTGACCGCCGCTCCACACCCACCTTGGTATTCCCCTGCACCAGTCGGGAGGGACCTCCATGTCCCAAGCCATGCCGAAAACACGACCACCGCGGGGCCCGGCCGGGTCCGCGCTGTTCACCCGGGCCGGCGTCTTCCGCCTGAAACCCGTCGACTCCTCGGAGGAGGAGACCCCCGGCGGCCTCCGCCGCACCATGGGGCTGTGGCAGCTCGTCGCGCTCAGCCTCGGCGGGCTCGTCGGCGCGGGCGTGTTCTCGCTCGCCGGCGTCGTCGCCCACGACGACGCCGGGCCCGGCGTGATGATCTCCTTCCTGATCGCCATCATCGCCAGCGCCGCCGCCGCGCTCTGCTACGCCGAGTTCGCCGGCACCATCCCGAAGGCCGGCTCCGCCTACACCTACTCCTACGCCGCGCTCGGCGAGGCGATCGGTTGGGCGATCGGTTGGGACCTGCTGCTGGAGTACACCGCGATCGTCGCCGTCGTCGCGATCGCCATCTCCGGCTACCTGTCCTACATCCTCGACCAGATCGGCCTGGACATCCCGGACTGGGCGCTCGGCGCGCCCGGCACCGGCGCCGGTCACAAGGTCGACCTCTTCGCGGCGCTGCTGTGCCTGCTGCTGGCGTTCGTGCTGTCGCGCGGGACGAAGGAGTCCGCGCGGTTCGAGACGATCCTCGTCGTGGTCAAGCTCGCCATCGTCGCGCTGGTCATCGTCGCGGGAGCGTTCCACGTCTCCGCCGGCAACTTCAGCCCGTTCCTGCCGTTCGGCATCGGCGGGGCCGTCGCCGGGGCCGCCACCACCTTCTTCGCCGTGTACGGCTACGACGCCATGAGCGCGGCCGCGGAGGAGAGCGCCGAGGCCAAGAAGGTGCTCCCGAAGGCGATCGTCATCTCGCTGGCCATCGCCGCGGTCATCTACCTGCTGGTCTGCATCGTCCTGCTCGGCATGCAGGACTACCGGCAGATCGACGTCAAGAGCCCGTTCTCCAGCGCGCTCGCCTCGGTCGGCCTGACCGGCCTCGGCACGATCGTCGCGGTCGGCGCCGTCGTCGGCATCACCACCTCCGCGCTCGCGAACATGCTGGCGGTCACCCGCGTCTGGTTCTCGATGAGCCGGGACGGCCTGCTGCCCGCCTACTTCGCCCGCAACCACCCGCGCCGGCAGGTGCCGACCCGCGTCATCTGGCTCGTCGGGATCGGCTCGGCGGTCATCGCGGGCCTGCTGCCCATCAAGGAGGCGGCCGACCTCACCAACATCGGCATCCTGATGGCGTTCATCGTCGTCGCGATCGCCGTCATGGTGATGCGCCGCACCCGCCCCGACCTGCCGCGCTCGTTCCGCACCCCCTGGGTGCCGGTGGTGCCGCTCGTCGGCATCGCCTTCTCGATCTGGCTGATCGCCAACCTCGACTGGATCACCTGGGTCCGGTTCGCGGTGTGGATGGTGCTCGGCCTGGTCGTCTACGCGCTGTACGGGTACCGCAACTCGGTGGAGAACCGGGCGCCGCGGTCCGCCCGCACCGCCCCGAACACCGAGGACGAAGGGAGCACCCCATGACACCGGACCAGGCCGTGTCCGCGGCGGTCGCCGCCGCGCCAGGCTGGGCCGCCTCGCCGCCGGCCGAACGCGCCGCCCACCTGACGGCGGTCGCGGACGCGCTGGAGGCCGCCCGCGGCGAACTGGTCGCCCTCGCCGACGAGGAGAGCCGCCTCGGCGAGGCGCGCCTGAACGGCGAGCTGACCCGCACCGCGTTCCAGCTGAGGCTGTTCGCCGAGCAGGTCCTGGAGGGCGCCTTCCACGACGCCCGCATCGACCGGCCCGACCCGGACTGGCCGACCGGCCCGCGCCCGGACCTGCGCCGCCACCGGACGGCCGTCGGCCCGGTGCTGGTGTTCGCGGCGAGCAACTTCCCGTTCGCCTTCAGCGTCGCCGGCGGCGACACCGCGTCGGCGTGGGCGGCGGGGTGCCCCGTCGTGGTCAAGGCGCACCCCGGCCACCCCCGGCTGTCGCGCCGGACCGCCGAGGTGATCGCGGGCGCCGGGCTCCCGGACGGCGTGTTCGCCCTGATCGAGGGCGAGGACGCCGGAGTCGAGGCCCTGCGGCATCCCGGCGTGGCCGCCGCCGCGTTCACCGGATCCCAGCGGGGCGGCCTCGCCCTCGCGAGGATCGCGGCGGAGCGGCCCGTCCCCATCCCGTTCTACGGCGAGATGGGCAGCGTGAACCCGTCCGTGGTGACGCCCGGCGCGGCGGCGGCCCGCGCCGAGGAGGTCGCCGGGGGGTACGCGGCGTCCCTCACGCTGGGAGCCGGCCAGTTCTGCACGAACCCCGGCCTGCTGTTCGCACCGGCCGTTCTGCTGGACGGCATCGCGGCGCGGCTCGGCGAGATCGCCGGCGCGCCGATGCTCAACGACCGGATCAGCTCCGGGTACCTGGACGCGGCGGGCACGCTGGGCGCCAGGCCCGGCGTGCGGCGCCTCCTCTGGCCGGACCAGGGGGACGCGCTGACCCCGCGCCTGCTCGCCATGGACCTGGCGGCGTTCAAGGCCGACATCGACGCCGCGTCGCAGGAGTGCTTCGGCCCCCTCGGCCTCGTCGTCACCTACGAGCGCCTCGCCGACCTCACCCGCGTCGTGGCGGCCCTTCCCGGCCAGCTCACCGCCTCGCTGCACGCCGAACCGGAGGAGACCGGAGACCTCGCGGCGCTCGCCGCCGTGCTCGCCGGCCGCAGCGGCCGCGTGCTGTGGAACCAGTGGCCGACCGGCGTGTCCGTGACGCACGCGATGCAGCACGGCGGGCCGTACCCGGCCACGACCGCGCCCTCCACCACCTCGGTCGGCACGGCCGCGATGGAGCGGTTCCTGCGGCCCGTCGCCTACCAGGGCTGGCCGCAGGACCTGCTCCCGCCGCCGCTCCGCGACGACAACCCGTGGAAGGTCCCGCAGACCGTCCGCTGAGTCCGTCCTCGGTCCGCCGCGCGCGGCGGACCGAGGACGCGGGGCGGGCGGTCAGCCCACCCAGACGGTCTTGGCGTTGCAGAACGCGCGCATGCCGTCCGCCGACAGCTCGCGCCCGTACCCGGAGCGCTTCACCCCGCCGAACGGCAGCTCGGGGAAGGACGTCGTCATCCCGTTGATGAAGACCTGCCCGGCGTCCAGCTCCCGCACGAACCGCTCCCGCTCGCCGTCGTCGCGCGTCCAGGCGTTGGAGCCGAGCCCGAAGCCCGTCGCGTTCGCGACCTCGACGGCCTCCGACACCCCGCGCACGCGCAGCAGCGTCGCGACCGGCGCGAAGACCTCCTCGTGGTACATCCGCATCTCGGGCGTCACCCCGGAGACCACCGTCGGCGGGTAGTACCAGCCGGGCCCGTCCGGGCGCTCGCCGCCGCACAGCACGCTCGCGCCCTTGCCGACCGCGTCGGCCACGAGCTCCTCCGTCTCGGCGCGGCCCTGCTCGTTGACGAGCGGGCCGACGTCGGTGGCCTCGTCCATCGGGTCGCCGACCCTCTTCTCCCGCATCCGCTCGACGAACAGCCGCTCGAACTCCTCGGCGCAGCCGGTGTCGACGATGAACCGCTTCGCCGAGATGCAGCTCTGCCCGTTGTTGAGGCACCGGGACTCCGCCGCCGTGCGCGCCGCGGCCTCGAGGTCGGCGGACGGCATCACCACGAACGGGTCGCTGCCGCCCAGCTCCAGCACGGTCGGCTTGATCTCGTCCCCGGCGATGGCGGCGACGGACCGCCCCGCGGGCTCGCTGCCGGTGAGCGTCGCGGCCTTGACCCGCGGGTCGCGCAGCACCCGCTCGACCTTCGCCGAGCCGATCAGCAGCGTCTGGAACGCGCCCTCGGGGAACCCGGCGCGGCGGAACAGGTCCTCCAGGAACAGCGCGGTCTGCGGGACGTTCGAGGAGTGCTTCAGCAGCCCCACGTTCCCCGCCATCAGGCCCGGCGCCGCGAAGCGGATCACCTGCCACAGCGGGAAGTTCCACGGCATGACCGCCAGCACGGGCCCGAGCGGCTGGTAGCGGACGTAGGCGTCCCGCGCGTTCACGTCCGCCGGGTCGGCGGGGCGCCGGTCGGCCAGGAACTCCGCCGCGTGCTCGGCGTAGTACCGGCACGCCTTCGCGCACTTGTGCGCCTCCGCCATGGCCGCCTTGAGCGTCTTGCCCATCTCGGTGGTCAGCATGGCGCCGATCTGGCCGGCCTCCCCGTCCAGGACGTCCGCCGCGGCGTTCATCCACTCCGCCCGCCGCTCCAGGGGGACCGTGCGGTAGGAGGCGAAGGTGTCCGCCGCCCGCGCGATGCGCCGGTCGACCTCCTCGTCGGTCAGCGCGTCGAAGGTCTTCTCGACCTCACCCGTGGCGGGGTTGGTCGTGGCGATCGTCGTCATGTCCGGATGCTCCCTGAGTGTCGGGCTCGTTCACCCGGGACGTGCCCGAGGTGGCCCGCAGGAAACGCTGCCCGGAGCGGTGGTCAGCCGGGGATCACGCACACCGGCGAGGGGATCTCCAGGGGCGGCCCCGCCGGCGCCGGGACGCCGTCCGGCCCGATCCGGAAGGTCGCGATCGCGTCGCTCCGCTCGTTCGCCACGTGCATCCACTCGCCGTCCACGTGCAGGTCGCGCGGCCAGTGCCCGCCGGAGGGAACGTCCGCGACCGGCGCCAGCGCCGCGCCGCCGTCCAGCACCCGGTGGGCCGTCACCACGTCCGTGCCGCGCATGGAGGTGTAGACGAACCGGCCGCCGTCGCCGAGCCTGATCGCCGCGCCCTGGGCCGCGTCGCCCGCCGGACCGGCCGTCGCCGGCGACTCGGCCACGACCTCCAGGCCCGCGTACCCCTCGGCCGGCCTCAGGACGAGGACGGACGCGGCCAGCTCCGCCAGCACGTGCACGTGCCCGCTCGGATGGACGACCAGGTGCCGCGGCCCGCACCCGGCCGGAAGGGCCGTCTCCCCGGCGAGCCGCAGGGCGCCGCCCTCGATCCGGAAGGACCGCACGAGGTCCGCTCCCAGGTCGGTGGTCAGGACCGTCCCGTCCGGGGCGTGGACGGCCATGTGGGCGTGCGGGCCCTCCTGGCGGTCGGCCCTCGGCCCGCCGCCGTGCCCGTCCACCACGTCCGCATCCCCGGCGAGGTCGCCGCCGGGACCCAGCGGGTAGGCCCGGACCGTCCCGGACCCGTAGTCGGCGACGACGAGGCGCGTACCGTCCGGTGAGACGGACAGATGGCAGGGCAGCGCCCCCGCCTCCCGCGCCCCGATCTCCTTCAGCCGCCCTCCGGCCGCCTCGTAGGCCATGACCCCGCCTCGGTCCTCCTCGCGGACCGCGTACAGGACGTCTCGCGTGGGATGGACGGCCAGGTAGGAGGGGCACACCGCCTCGGCTGCGAGCCCGTCCGCGTGCAGCGCGCCGTCCGCCCCTCGCACGACCCGGTAGATCCCGGCGCCGCCGCCCGCCGCGCCGGTGTACGTGCCCACCCAGAACGTCCGCTCGCCCACCCGGGACTCCCCTCGAAACGCGATCCGCCCGCCCTCCGGCGGCCGAGGGCGAGCCTAGTCCCGGCCGTGATCGGCGGCACCGGGAGCCGTCTCCCCGGGCCCCGCCGCGAGGCGGGCGCGCAGCCGCGCGGCGGCGTCCAGGACCGCCTCCCATTCCGCGTCGGTGGCGTCCACCTGCCGGTGCGCGGTGAAGTAGGGGTTCAGCTCGACCTGCCGGTCCTCGGCGTGCCGCCGGACGACGTCGAGCATCCCCGGCACCGGGTCGTGCCCGCGCTCGCGGTCGATCCCGGCGACCAACTCGTCGAGTGCGGCGGCGGGGTCCGCGTCCGGCACGGTGACCGCGCCGCCGCAGCGGGCGATCTGCTCCTCGTACCGGTCCTCCCAGAACTCCACCCGCCATCCGGGCCACAGCCCGTCCAGCTCCGGGACGAGGCCCGCGCTGTGGTCGCCCAGCCAGGCGCCCGCCGTCCGGGTGGCGAGGTCGACGTGCAGGCCGCTCGCGGGAACCGTCCCGAGCTCCAGCCGCGGCCGTCCGCCGGAGGGCGGCCGCTCCAGCAGGCCCGGGCCCTGCCAGGCGGTGTGGACCTCCCACGGCAGCGGGTAGGCGGTGATCCCATCGTCCGCGCGGACGGTGAGCAGGTGGACCTGCCACTCCAGGTCGGTCTCCGCCTCGGCCGGCAGGACGCGCTCGTCCTCGTCCGGACGGCGGACGAGCGCGCGGTCGACCCCCGCGGCCGCGGCGAGGTCACCGATGCCGTCGTAGGCCCACCGCACCGTCCAGCCCGGCCAGGTCAGGGAGAGCAGCGCGAGGAAGGCCCGCCGGAGGGGCACCTCCAACAGCAGCTGGCCGCCGAAGAACACCAGGCGCCGGGCCGTGCTGTCGACGACCGCGCCGCCCTCCGCCCAGGCGTCGTCCAGCCAGTCGCGGGCGGGGTCGTCGTGGCGGTGCTGCGCGGAGACGAACCGCGCGGCCGCCTCGGGTCCCGCGACCAGCGCCGAGCACACCCTGTCGGCGCCCCAGTGGGAGTAGTGCAACCGCAGGCCGTCCTCGTCGATCAGGGCGAAGTTCGCGCGAGCTCCCATGGACGGGGACCTTAGCGGCGGGCAGGGACAGAGCCCCAGGGGTTTTCCGGCGCGCTCAGGGGGAGGCGGGGCGCAGGAGCGCCTCCTGGGCGACGGAGGCCACCAGCGCGCCGTCCGCCGCGTGCAGCGTGCCGCGGGCGAGGCCGCGCGCGCCGTGGTCCGCGACGGGATCCGCGGAGTACCTGATACGGTCTCGCGCGGTCGAACCTATGATCGCCGGTGGGGAGCGGCGTGGCGCCCGGGGGACGTTCGGCGCCCGCCCGTGGGGGTACGCCCTCGCCCCCACGAGGAGATGAGAGAGGCAATGGCTGATATCACCGAGTCGCCCGAATGGACCGCGCTCGCCGAGCACCACGCGGCGATCGCCGGGCGGCACCTGCGCGAGCTGTTCGCGGAGGACCCGGACCGCGCCGACCGGATGACCGTGACCGCGGGCGACCTCTACTTGGACTACTCCAAGCACCGCGTCACCGGCGAGACCCTGACGCTGCTCGCCGCGCTCGCCGAGCGGGCCGGGCTGCGCGCCAGGATCGAGGCGATGTTCGGCGGGGAGCACATCAACGTGAGCGAGGACCGCGCCGTCCTCCACACCGCGTTGCGGCTGCCTCCCGGCGAGGCCCTGACCGTGGACGGGCAGGATGTCGCGGCCGATGTGCACGCCGTCCTGGACAAGATGGCCGGCTTCGCCGGCCGCGTCCGGTCGGGGGAGTGGACGGGGTCCACCGGCAAGCGCATCACGACCGTCGTCAACATCGGCATCGGCGGTTCCGACCTCGGCCCCGCCATGGCCTACGAGGCGCTGCACGACTTCGCCGACGCGGGCGTGTCCTGCCGGTTCGTGTCGAACATCGACCCGGCCGACATCCTCGGCAAGCTCGCCGGGCTCGACCCCGAGCAGACGCTGTTCGTCGTCGCCTCCAAGACGTTCGGGACGCTGGAGACCCTCACCAACGCCAAGGTCGCGCGGCGGTGGCTGACCGAGCGGCTCGGCGACGACGCCGTCGCCCGCCACTTCGTCGCCGTGTCGACCAACGCCGAGCGGGTCGCCGAGTTCGGCATCGACACCGCCAACATGTTCGGTTTCTGGGACTGGGTGGGCGGGCGCTACTCCTTCGACGGCGCCATCGGCCTGTCGCTGATGATCGCGATCGGCGGCGAGGCGTTCCGCGAGATGCTCGCCGGGTTCCGGGAGGTCGACGAGCACTTCCGGAACGCGCCGTTCGAGGCGAACATGCCGGTGCTGATGGGGCTGCTCGGCGTCTGGTACACCGACTTCTTCGGCGCGCAGACCCGGGCCGTCCTGCCCTACAGCCAGCGGCTGTCGCGGTTCCCCGCCTACCTCCAGCAGCTCACGATGGAGTCCAACGGCAAGTCGGTGCGGGCCGACGGCGCGCCGGTCATCGCGCAGACCGGCGCGATCTTCTGGGGCGAGCCCGGCACGAACGGCCAGCACGCCTTCTACCAGCTGCTGCACCAGGGCACCCGGCTCGTGCCCGCGGACTTCATCGGCTTCGCCGAGCCGTTCGAGGACCGCGAGGGGATGCACGACCTGCTCACCGCGAACATGCTCGCGCAGACCTCGGCGCTCGCGTTCGGCAAGACCGCCGAGGAGATCGCCGCCGACGGCACGCCCGCGGCGGTCGTCCCGCACAAGGTCATGCCGGGCAACCGGCCGAGCAGCACGCTCCTCGCGCCGAAGCTCACCCCGAAGACCCTCGGCTCCCTCGTCGCGCTCTACGAGCACATCGTCTTCGTCGAGGGGACGATCTGGGGCATCGACTCCTTCGACCAGTGGGGCGTCGAGCTCGGCAAGGTCATGGCGATGGACCTCGCTCCGGCGCTCACCTCGCCGGAGCCGCCGTCCGAGGCGCCCGACCCGTCCACCGGCGCGCTCGTGCGCAGGTACCGCGAGCTGCGCGGCCGCGGCGTCTGACGTCTCCCGGGCCTGGGACGCACAGGCCCGGGACGTGCCGAAGGGCCCGCCGGTCGTCCGGCGGGCCCTTCTCTCGTCTTCCTCGCTTCGCCGTCAGGCGCGCGCGCCGGGCAGCGGCCCCTCGACCCAGCCCTGGGACTCCAGGACGGCGCGGAACTCGCCGTGGGAGATGTACCCGTCGAGGTTGCTGTCCGCCTTCTCGAACCTGTCCTGCGTCTCGGCCCGCGTCCAGGACAGTCCCAGCTCCTCCAGCGCGAGCGTGAACTCCATCAGGTCGAGCTTCTCGTCGCCGCCGAGGTCCGCGCGCGTGAACACGGCAAGCAGGTCGTCCCCGGTCGGTCTCGTCGTCATCTCGCTCCTCGTTCCGGTCCGAATTTAGCCCCGCATCATGTCATAGCGGCTTGGCCCGGCCATATGAGAAACGCCGCGGGACGACCCGTGGTTCCGCGTCAGCCCTCGCCCGTCAGCTCGGGGACGCGGTGGCGGTAGCGCTCCAGCAGCGCGGCGTTCACCTCGTCGCCGCCGGGGACGTTCGCGCTCGTCCAGCGCGGCGGCTCCACGCCGCGCGCCGCCGCGAGGTCGTCGAGGTCGGCGAGCACCCGCGCCCACGCGTACGCGGCGAGGACGGTCGAGACCGCCGCGGTGCGCGGCGCGCCCGCCGGATGCAGCACGTCCCCGGGCGGGACGCACGTGTCGAGCACGATGGCCGCGTGGTCGGCGAGGGTCGTGTCGGCCCGCGCCGCCGCGCCCCGCGACGCCCGCGCCGACGTCACCGCGACGACGGGCACGCCCCGCGCCGCGCACTCCCGCGCGACCTCCACGGGATAGGGGTTGCGGCCGCTGGTGGAGAACACCACCGCCACGTCGGGCGGGGCGGGGGCCGCCTTCTCGACCACGGCGCGCCCCACCCCGTCCCGCCGCTCGGCGCGGGTGCTGCGCAGCGCGTGGTCGAGCGGGAACACGGCGGGGTCCCAGATCGGGCGGACGGCGGCGAGCCCGCCGGCCCGGTAGAACGTCTCGCACACCATCGCCAGGGAATGCCCGGCGCCGGCGACGTGCACGATCCCGCCGGCCTCGATCGCGTCGAGCAGCAGGGCGGCGGCGTCGCCGGCCGCCCCGCCCGAGGCCGCGTCGAGGTCGTCGAGCAGGGCCCGCACCCGGGCGGGGAACCCCGAGGACGCCGCGTCAGGCATTCGGCAGAGCCTCCTTCAGGATGCGGGCGAGGTCGTCCTCGCCGGACGCGGCGCGCAGCCGGTCGGCGAGCCCGCCGGACAGCGCGCGCGCCAGCCCGGACAGGGTGCCGACGTGCGCGTCGGGGTCGGGTGTGCAGAACGCCAGCAGCAGGTCGACCGGGTCGTTGTCAGGATGACCGAACTCGACGGGCGCGGCCAGCCGGGTCACGCCGACGCCGACGGCCAGGCCGCCCTCCTCGGGGCGGGCGTGGACGAGGGCGAGCCCCTTGGTCAGCACGATGTACGGGCCGTTCTCCTCCACCACCCGGACGCACGCCTCGGGGTAGCCCTCGCCCGCCGCGCCCGCGTCGACCAGCGCGCGGGCCGCTCGCCGGACGGCCTCCCGCCAGCCGGCGGCGGTCGCCCCGTCGGTCGCGGCGACCACCGGACCCGGCGCGGCGGACCCGGTGGCCGCCCCCTCCGAGGGGGCCGTCACGCGAGCCAGCCCTGCTCGGTGAGGCGCTCCCTGAGCTGGGCCTCCAGGCCCTCCTTGTCCAGGAAGTCGCTGACGGTGATCACCACGGGCGCCAGGTCGGCGATCTCGCCGGTGTGCATGCCCTGGCCGATCACCACGTCGGGCGACATCCCGCGCGCCGTGGACACGTCGGTGTTCTCCACCCGGGCGTCCACGCCGAGCGAGCGCAGCGCGTCCTCGGCGGTCATCTTGAGCATCAGGCTGGAGCCCATGCCGACGCCGCAGACCGCGAGGATCTCCAGTTGCCGGTCCAGTGCCATGTCGTCCCTCTCTCCTCGTTGGGGCGGCGGGCCCCCGCGGGCGGCCGCGCCGGCCCCCCCCCGCCCGCCGGCCGCCCCGGGCGCCCCGCGCGCGGGCGCGGGCGCCACCAGA
>NZ_JBEZJI010000071.1:357-45635 GCF_040649435.1 Actinomadura sp. NPDC048955 | reverse complement strand
GGCCCCGGCGACATGGTCGTCTTCCGGGGGCCCGAGCCCTACACCGTCAGCGGCGCGGCCTTCTCCGTATGCCCTGGTTACGGGGTCGGACAGGTGACGTGGGGCTCGATCTCGGCCGCGGCGTCGTCGCCGTAGGCGGCCGCGAACCGGTCGAGGAACGCGCGGCGGCCGAGCGTGTACTCCTGCGGCCCGGCGGCTTCGAGGGCGTGCGCGGCGATGGCGTTGCCGACCTGGGCGGCGCGTTCGAGCGGCAGCCCCCAGGCGGTCGCCGACAGGAAGCCGGCACGGAACGCGTCGCCGACGCCGGTCGGGTCGACGACCGAGTCGACCTGGACGCAGGGGACGTGCACGCCCTCCTCGCCCTGGCGGTCGATGACGACGCCCTTGGCGCCGAGGGTGGTGACGCGGACGCCGACGCGGGAGAGGATCTCCTCCCCCGACCAGCCCGTCTTCTCCTCGGCCAGGGCCTTCTCGTACTCGTTGCTGAACAGGTAGGCGGCGCCGTCGATGAGGCGGCGGACGTCGGCGCCGTCCATCCGGGCGAGCTGCTGGGAGGGGTCGGCGGCGAACGGGATGCCGCGGTCGCGGCACTCGTCGGTGTGCCGCAGCATCGCCTCCGGGTCGTTCGGGCTGACGACGACGAGGTCGAGGCCGCCGACGCGGTCGGCCACGGGCCGCAGCTCGATGGAGCGGGCCTCGCTCATCGCGCCGGCGTAGAACGTGGCGATCTGGTTCTGGTCCTGGTCGGTGGTGCACAGGAACCGCGCCGTGTGGTGGATCTCGGACACGTGCACCGAGGCGGTGTCGACCGTGTGCCGTTCGAGCCAGGAGCGGTAGTCGGCGAAGTCGTCGCCGACGGAGCCGACGAGGATGGACTCCTTGCCGAGGCTGCCCATGCCGAAGCAGATGTTGGCGGCGATGCCGCCGCGGCGGATCTCCAGCTCGTCCACCAGGAAGGACAGCGACACCCGGTCGAGCTGGTCGGGCAGGAGCTGGTCGGTGAACCTTCCGGGGAAGGTCATCAGATGGTCGGTCGCAATGGAACCGGTCACGGCGATGCGCACGGCGTCGCTCTCCTCGTCGTGGTCGTCCGGCTGTTTCACCGGCTGTTCGAACCCGTCAGGCTACTCACCATCGCACCACAGATCGCCGCCGCACGACACTTCGCCGCGATACCGCCGGGCAGCCTTGAGGGGCGGGCCGGACCCGTGGGTCCGGCCCGCCCCTCCGGGCCTTGCGCTCGACCGGCGCCGGCGTGCTCGCCGCGCATCAGTTGAAGGAGTCGCCGCAGGCGCAGGAACCCGACGCGTTCGGGTTGTCGATCGTGAAGCCCTGCTTCTCGATCGAGTCGACGAAGTCGATGGTGGCGCCCGTGAGGTAGGGCGCGCTCATCCGGTCGACGCGCACCGACAGGCCGTCGAAGTCCTGGATCTGGTCCCCGTCCATCTCCCGCTCGTCGAAGAAGAGCTGGTAGATCAGACCGGAGCAGCCGCCCGGCTGCACGGCGACACGCAGCGCAAGGTCATCGCGGCCCTCCTGCTCAAGCAGGCCCTTGGCCTTCTCGGCGGCGGCGTCGGTGAGGACGACGCCCTGCTGCGTGGTCTCCTGCGTGGTCTCGCCTGAAACCGTCATGTGTTCAGCTCCCGGGTCTCGCTGCGCCGCGCTAGCGGCGGACTGTCGCTTGTCCTCGAAGACGTCTATGCCTCTTCCCGTAGGACAACGTACCTCGCTACATGGCCATTCCGCTTATCGGCGGTCTTTAACGCCCCGGACGGGTGCGGTCTACGTCACACCGCCGATCCCCCGTTGGATATGCCATCATTAGTCGTCAAAGCGACGATAAGTCCCGTCGCGAAGGGAGACCGCCGTGACCACCCCAGTGCGCGACCTACCGCTGCTCCTGCTCGGCAGCGGCGCCGACCCCGCGAGCGAGCGCGGCGTGGACTGCCCCGGCGAACTGCCGGCGGCGTCCGACCCCGCCCTCGTCGAGCGTGCCCGCGCCGCCAAGGCGGCGCTCGGCGACCGCGTGTTCGTGCTCGGCCACCACTACCAGCGCGACGAGGTCATCCGGTTCGCGGACGTGACCGGCGACTCGTTCAAGCTGGCCCAGCAGGCCGCCGCCCGCCCCGAGGCGCCCTACATCGTGTTCTGCGGCGTCCACTTCATGGCCGAGTCGGCCGACATCCTCACCGCCGCCCACCAGCGGGTGATCCTCCCCGACCTCGGCGCGGGCTGCTCGATGGCCGACATGGCGACCTTCGACCAGGTCGAGGAGTGCTGGGACGTCCTGGAGGACGCCGGGATCGCCGACGACGTCGTCCCCGTCACCTACATGAACTCCTCGGCCGACATCAAGGGCTTCGTCGGGCGGCACGGCGGCGTGGTCTGCACCTCGTCCAACGCCAGGCGCGCCCTCGACTGGGCCTACGGCAAGGGCAAGAAGGTCCTGTTCCTGCCCGACCAGCACCTCGGCCGCAACACGGCCGTGCTGGAGATGGGCCTCTCGCTGGACGACTGCGTCGTCTACAGCCCGCACCGCCGCGAGGGCGGCCTCACGCACCGGCAGCTGCGGGACGCCAAGATGATCCTGTGGCGGGGCCACTGCTCGGTGCACGGCCGGTTCAGCAAGGAGTCGGTGGACGACGTCCGCGCTCGGGTGCCGGGGGTGAACGTCCTCGTCCACCCCGAGTGCCGGCACGAGGTCGTCACGGCCGCCGACCGGATCGGCTCGACCGAGTACATCATCAAGGCGATCGAGGCCGCCGAGCCCGGGTCGTCCTGGGCCGTCGGGACGGAGCTGAACCTCGTGCGGCGGCTGGCGAACGCCCACCCGGACAAGAACGTCATGTTCCTCGACAAGACCGTCTGCTACTGCTCGACGATGAACCGGATCGACCTGCCGCACCTGGTGCTGTCGCTGGAGACGCTGGCCGCCGGGAAGGTCGAGAACGTCATCGAGGTGGACGAGGAGACCGCGCACTACGCCCGCGTGGCCCTCGACCAGATGCTCGCCCTGCCCTGACCGGGCGCGGGCAGGCGCCGCAGGAGGGGATCAGAGGCCGGGGGCGCCCCAGACGGGGAACCACCGGCCGAGGTCCTGCTCGAACCGCAGGTCCGCGCCGATCGCCCCCCGCACCTGGAGTTCGAGCGCGTTGTCGCGCTTGTCTCCGGGGAGCGGGGCGAACGGGTAGAACGTTCCGCGCTTGTAGAGGTAGACGAGCGCGAGGGGGCGGCCGTCCGGCCCTCTGAAGCCGGCCAGAGAGCACAGCAGGTGCGGGCCGAACCCGCCCGCCTCCAGCGTCGCGTTCACCGCGTGCAGGTCGGTGACGAGGTCGGGCAGCTGGTCCGGCCGCTGCTCGGCGAGCAGCCACGTGTAGCCGTAGCCGTCGGTGCTGATCTGGACCTTGGGCCCCTCGTCGGCGTCCAGGAGTTCCTGGACGTCGCTCTGGAGCCGCGCGAACGCGCCGCCCTCGGCCGCGCGGAAGCACACCGAGCCGAGCCCGGTCGGGGTGAAGCCCGTCGCCGCCTCCAGGGTGACGGCCGCCGTCGACAGTCCGAAGATCTGGTCGAGGTCGGGTTTGGCCGGCTTGGACCGGCCGAGCAGGGTGTCCAGGAACCCCACGGATCACACTCCCCTGCTGAGCTGGTCGGAGATCTTCGACAGCTGCGCGAGCCGCCGGTCCAGCGACGGGTGGGTGGAGAACAGCGCGGAGACGCTGACCCCCCTGCCGAGCGCCGGGGTGAAGAAGAACGCGTTGAACGCCTGCGAGGACCGCAGGTCCTCGGTCGGGATCCGCGCGATCTCGCCGCTGACCTTCGTCAGCGCGCTGGCCAGGGCGGAGGGGCGGCCGGTCAGCAGCGCGGCGGCGCGGTCGGCCGACAGCTCGCGGTAGCGCGACAGGGCCCGGGTGAGCAGGAAGCTGACCGCGTAGGCGAGCGCGCTCGCCGCGACCACCGCCAGCAGGATCAGCCCGGTGTTCTGGTCGTTGCTGCGGCGCCCGAACCCGCCCCACAGACCCCACTGGAGCCCGAACCGGGTGATCAGGCCCGCGAGGATGCCGAGGAACGAGGCGATCGTCATGACCGCGACGTCCTTGTGCGCGACGTGCGCCATCTCGTGCGCGAGCACGCCCTCCAGTTCGACCGGGTCGAGCCGGCGCAGCAGGCCCGTGGTCACGCAGACGACGGCCTTCTTCTGGTTGCGGCCGGTGGCGAAGGCGTTCGGCACGTCGGTGTCGGCGATCGCGACCCGCGGCTTCGGCGCGTCCGACATCGCGCAGATGCGGTCGATGACGCCGTGCAGTTCGGGCGCCTCCTGCGGGGAGACGACCCGGCCGTGCATGGCGAACAGCGTCATCCGGTCGGAGAAGAAGTACTGGGCGATGAGGAACAGCACCGCGAAGACCAGCGCGACGCCGGCCCACTTCGGCACGAAGACGAAAAAAGCCCCCACGAAGACGACGTACACCAGCCCCAGCAGGAACATCGTCACGAGCATCCGCGATGTCAGCCCCCGGTCGGAGGCGTAACGCGTCCTGGCCATCCGGCCACCCCCAGTCCTTGCTCCTCTTCACTTGTACGAACGCACAGGCCACGGGTTTTGTGCCCGAATGTCCATAACGTGCACCGGGCCCCCGCGCGGCGCCCGGGGACGGCCCGAGGCCGCGCCGTCAGTCCGGGATGAGGCCCTCGTCCCCCAGCATGGAGCGCACCTCGTCGATGTGCGCGTCAGCCGGGGGCAGGATCAGCTCGGACGGCTCCAGGCTGTCGGCCGGCAGCGCCTTGCCCACCTTGCGGACGTTGTCCAGCAGGGCGTGCAGGGCGGCGCGGAACGCCGTCTCGTCGCCCGACTCGATCGCCGCCTCCAGCTCGGCGTCGAGCGCGTTGAGCGAGGACAGGTCCTCCTCTGCCACGTCCAGCTGGCCCTCGCCCATCAGGCGGACGATCACTGGGCACCCCCGGGGTTCTGCGGCCACGGGGCCTGCTGGGGGGTGTCCTGCTGCTGGTGCGGCGCGGCGGTCGGCGAGCCCTGGTTCAGCTCCTTGGGCGCGGGGCCCTGGCCGAGTTCGGCCTTGAGGCGCTCCAGCTCCATGTCGACGCCGGGGCCGGAGCCCATCCGGTCGAGCTCGGCCTGGATGTCGTCCTTGGGACCGGAGAAGTCCTCCAGGGCGCCGGAGGCCAGCAGCTCGTCGATCGCGCCGGCGCGGGCCTTCATCGTGTCGGTCTTCTCCTCGGCGCGCTGGATCGCCAGGCCGACGTCGCCCATCTCCTCGGAGATGCCGGAGAACGCCTCGTTGATCTTGGTCTGCGCCTCGGCGGCCGTGTAGGTCGCCTTGATCGTCTCCTTGCGGGTGCGGAAGGAGTCGACCTTGGCCTGCAGCCGCTGGGAGGCGAGCGTCAGCTTCTCCTCCTCGCCCTGCAACTGCTGGTACTGCCCACGGAGGTCGCCCAGCTGGCTCTCCAGGCCGGACCGCCGGGTCAGCGCCTCGCGAGCCAGATCCTCGCGGCCCACCTGCAGCGCCTTCTTGCCCTGGTCGGTCAGCTTGCTCTGCTGCTGTTCGAGCTGGTTGATCTGCAGCTCGAGACGCTTGCGCGAGGTGGCGACGTCGGCGACCCCGCGACGGACCTTCTGCAGCATCTCCAGCTGGCGCTGGTAGGAGTAATCGAGGGTCTCCCGAGGGTCTTCCATCCGGTCCAGGGCCTTGTTCGCCTTGGACTTGAAGATCATCGACATTCGCTTCATCACGCTCATCGCGCGGCGCCGGTCCCTTCGTGCTGTCGCCTCAGTCGTGAACTGGGCTCAATGACCACTGCTGGGGTTCTTATCACCCTACGCGTTAACGCGCGAGGCAGCCACGATGTTCGCAGCCGGTAGGCTGATCCCTGTGTTCAAGCGTCGTACCCCGGAGGCCCCGCCGGATCCTCCTCAGGTAGTAAAGCCCGGCGGCAAGGGCCGTCCCACGCCCAAGCGGAGCGAGGCCGAGAAGCGCCGCCGGCAGCCGATCACGGCTCCGGCGACCCGCAAGGAGGCCTACAAGAAGGTGCGGGAGCGGCAGGCCACCGAGCGTGCCAGGGCCCGCCAGGGCATGGCCAAGGGCGACGAGAAGCACCTGCTCAAGCGGGATCGGGGCCCGGTGCGCCGGATGGCCCGCGACTACGTCGACTCGCGCCGCACGGTCGGCTCCTACCTGATGTACGCGATGTTCGCGATCGTGCTGCTCAGCCTGCTGCCGATCCCGGCGGCCCGGCTGCTGGTCCTGTTCGCGCCGCCGGTGCTGCTCGTCGTGGTGTTCGCGGAGGGCTTCCTGCTGAGCCGCGGCATCAAGCGGCTGGCCGCCGAGCGCTTCCCCGGCGAGGACGCCAAGGGCGTCGGCATGTACGCCGCGATGCGCGCGATGCAGATCCGCCGGCTGCGGATCCCGAACCCGCAGGTTCGCCTCGGCGAGAAGGACAAGGTCTGAGAAGGACCGTGCCCCGAAGGGCCGGAGTCTGAGGGCCGTGCCCTGAGGCCCGTGTCGGTCGCGGTGTCCGGCGGGAGCGTCCGCCGCGCGTCGCACGATCGACGCGGGGCTAGGGTCGGGGCCATGGAGTTCCGAAACCTGGGCCGGAGCGGTCTGAAGATCAGCGAGATCGCGTACGGCAACTGGCTCACCCACGGTTCGCAGGTCGAGGAGGACGCGGCGCGCGCCTGCGTGCGGGCGGCCCTCGACGAGGGCGTGACCACGTTCGACACCGCCGACGTCTACGCCGGCACGCGCGCCGAGGAGGTCCTCGGGCGGGCGCTGAAGGGGCAGCGCCGCGAGGGGCTGGAGATCTTCACCAAGGTCTACTGGCCGACGGGTCCCGGGGTGAACGACCGGGGCCTGTCCCGCAAGCACGTCTTCGAGTCGATCCACGGCTCCCTGCGCCGCCTCGGGACCGACTACGTGGACCTCTACCAGGCCCACCGGTTCGACTACGAGACCCCGCTGGAGGAGACCCTGCGGGCCTTCGACGACCTCGTCCGGCAGGGCAAGGTCCTGTACGTCGGGGTGTCGGAGTGGCGGGCCGAGGAGATCGAGCGCGCCCTGAAGATCGCCGACGAGATGGGCTTCGACCGGATCGTCTCCAGCCAGCCGCAGTACTCGATGCTGTGGCGGGTCATCGAGGAGGAGGTCGTCCCGCTCTGCGAGCGCGAGGGCGTCGGCCAGATCGTCTGGTCGCCGATCGCGCAGGGCGTCCTGACCGGCAAGTACAAGCCGGGGCAGCCCCTGCCCGAGGGGTCGCGCGCCACCGACGACAAGGGCGGCGCCGACATGATCAAGCGCTACCTGGACGACGACCTGCTGACCCGCGTGCAGAACCTGCGGCCGGTCGCGGACGACCTCGGCCTGTCGATGGCGCAGCTCGCGATCGCCTGGACGCTGCAGAACCCGAACGTCTCGGCGGCGATCGTGGGCGCGTCCCGCCCCGAGCAGGTCGCCGACAACGTGAAGGCGGCCGGGGTGAAGCTGGACGCCGGCGTGATGGAGCGGATCGACGAGATCCTCGGCGGGACCGTCATCCGCGACCCGGCCAAGACCGTCAGCCCGCGCAGGCGCCCCTGAGCCCGGCGAGCGCCCGGGGGCCGCGGAGCTCGGCGCTTCGCGGCCCCCGCTCTCGCCGGCCGGTCACTCCGGGTCGTGCAGGCTCATCGCGTACACGACGGTGTCGCCGTCCAGCAGGGTCACCTTGTCGACGTCCTCGGTGCGCAGCCCCCGCCAGTTCTCCCCCAGCCAGCTCTCCGCGTCCGCCTGGGTGGAGAAGGTCTCCTCAGACATGCCGATCGTCCGCCCGTCGGCCTTCTCCAGCCGCCAGCTCCACGCCATAGCCCTCGACCTCCCTCGTCGCGGTGAGACTAGCCGGTCAGGCGGCGGCCTCTATCGCGCGGCGCAGCGCGTCGGGGCTCTCGGTGTCGGACTGGGTGAGCGTCCGCCCGTTGACCCGCACGCTCGGCGTCCCCTGGATCCCGGACGAAACGTAGCCCCGGCTGACGGTCTTCACGCTGGCGGCATGGCGCTGGCTCTTCACGCACGACGTGAAATCGTCGCTCGTGAGCCCCAGCGGCTCCGCGTAGGAGAGCAGGTCCCGGGTCACGTAGCCGGTGGCGCTCTCGTTCGCGGGCTGATGCGCGTAGAGGGCGTCCTGGTAGGACAGCCAGTGGGCGCCGTCGGTGACGCAGCGCAGCGCCGCCGCGGCCCGCAGCGAGTTGTCGTGGGCCGGCTGCGTGGCCTCACCGAAGATCAGCATCGGGTGGAAGACGACCTTGGCGCGGCCCTCGACGGCCAGCTGCTTGAGCATCGGGTCGTGCCTGCGGTCGAAGGCGCCGCAGGGCGGGCAGGCGAAGTCCTCGTAGATGTCGACGACCGGGGCGGTGACGCCCGGCCGGGCCATGGCGAGGCTCCCGTCCGCGAGGGGCGTGGCCTCCGCACCGCCGGCGATCTTGCCGACCGTCAGCCGCTGGGCGCCGCCGTCTCCCCCGTCGTCGCCTCCCCGGACCAGGAGGACGACGACCGCGGCCACCACCAGCACCAGGACGAGCCCGCCCCCGACCAGCGCGATCACCATGCCGCCGCCGCGGCGCCCGGGCGGGGGCGCCGGGGGCATGCCGTGCGGCGGCCCCGGCCGCCATCCGGGGCCCGGAGGCGGACCCGGTGCGGGCCCGCCCGGCGGGACGGGGGGCGGGCCGTAGGGCGGCTGCTGCCCGCCCCGGCCCGGTTGCGGGGGCCAGGGCGCGTTCGGGGGGTTGCCCACCGGAACTCCTCCAGAAGGGGCGTCGTGATCCTTCCAGCCGAGGGTAACCGTAGAGTTCGCGGCGGGATGGACATCGAGCTTCGCGGCGTCGCCGCCGCACAGGGCTGGCCCGCTCCGGGGTGCCGGTGCGCGTCGTGCGGCCGGCTGCGCGCGGCCGGAGTGCGGCACGAGCCGTTCGCCGCAGCGATCGACGGCGTCGCGCTGGAGGACCTGCCGCGCACGGACGTCCCCGGCGGGTACGAGGTCCTCGCGCCCGGCGGAGGGCGCGCGCTGGTGGCGGCGGGCCCGGGGGCCAGGCCCGAGCCGTCCGCGGGCGTCGAGTACGAGGCCGTGCTGCTGGACATGGCCGGGTCCCCGGACCATCTGGGATACCTGCGCCACACCGGTTCCGTGACGCCGCTGACGCAGGTCGTGGCCGTTCACCTCGACCACCGCTTGCCCTCGCCGTCCGAGCTGGAGCGGCGCACGGGCTTCTGGAAGCGCTCCGAGCAGGGCCCGTTCCGGACGCTGCTCCTCGGCGGGAGCAGGTCGGGCAAGTCGGCCGAGGCCGAGCTGCGCCTGGCCGCGTGCTCGGACGTCCTCTACATCGCGACGGGCCCCGTCCGGGACGACGACCCCGAATGGGCGGAACGCGTCGCCGCGCACCGGCTGCGCCGTCCGGCATGGTGGCGCACCACCGAGACGACCGAGCTCGCCGGCGCGCTCGCTTCGGCCAGCGGCCCGGTGCTGGTGGACGGCGTCGGCACCTGGCTCGCGGCCGCGATGTCCGAGACGGACGCCTGGGAGGAGCCGTCGCGGGTGCTGCCGCTCGTGGACGGCCTCGTCGCCGCCTGGCGGGGCACGGCGGCGCGGGTGGTCGCGGTGAGCGACGAGGTCGGGCTGTCGCTGGTGCCGGCCACCGTGTCCGGGCGCGCGTTCCGCGACGTCCTCGGCCAGGTCAACCAGCGGCTCGCGGCCGAGTCGGAGGAGGCGGCGCTGGTGGTCGCGGGCCGCGTCGTGGAACTCCGGTGACCGTCAGGAACGTCCCGATGCCCGACGGCCTGCGGCTGGCGGTCACGCTGCTCACCGTCGTCCCGCTGGGCACCGGCCCGGTCGACCGGGGCACCGCGCGCTCGGCGATGCTGCTCGCCCCCGCCGCCGGCCTGATCCCGGGCGGGGCCGCCGCGCTGGTCCTGCTGGCGGGCGGCCCGCTCGGCCTGTCCGGCCTGCTCGCGGCGGCGCTCGCGGTGGCCGCCTCGGCCGCGGTCACCCGCGCCCTGCATCTGGACGGTCTCGCCGACCTCGCCGACGGCCTCGGGAGCGGGCGCCCCGCCGCCGGGGCCCTGGAGATCATGAAGCGGTCCGACATCGGGCCGTTCGGCGTCGTCACGCTGCTGCTGACGCTGCTGGTCCAGGTGGCCGCCCTGGCGTCGGCGCCGCATCCCGCCCTCGCCGCGATCACCGCCGCGGTCACCGGCCGGCTGGCGCTCGCCTGGGCCTGCCGCGCGGGCGTGCCGTCCGCGCGGCCCGGCGGCCTCGGCGCGCTGGTCGCGGGCACCGTGCCGGCGCGCGCGGCGGTCGCCGCCACGGCCGCCGTCCTGGCCGCCGCGGCGGCCGCGGGCCTGGCCGCCGGCGGCCCCGGCGGCGCCCTGCACGGCGCGGCGGCGGTGGCCGCCGGGACCGCCGCGGCCCTGGCGGTGCTCCGCCGCGCCGTCCGCCGCCTCGGCGGCGTGACCGGCGACGTGTTCGGCGCCCTCGTCGAGGTCGCCGCGACGGCCGCGCTGATCGCCCTCGCGGCGCTGCCCTGAGGGCGCGGCGGCCGCCGGGAGGGCAATGCTTGATCCAAAAGGGCGAAAGCGGTCACCAGGAGGACTAACATCGGGCTACGTGACGAGCATCAGCCTTGACAGCGCAGACCTGGCCGGCCTCGACGTCGACGCGATCGTGATCGGCGTCGCCCCCGCCGGGGCGGGTGCCGCACCGGCCGACGGCGCGGAGGCGATCGACCGCGCCATGGACGGCAGGCTCGCGGACGCGCTGGGCGCGCTCGGCGCCACCGGCAAGGCCGGCGAGGTGACCCGGCTGCCCTCGCTCGGCGCCGTCCCCGCCAAGGTCATCGTGGCCGCCGGGCTCGGCGAGGACCCCTCCGCCGAGGACCTGCGCCGCGCCGCCGGGGCCGCCGTCCGCTCCCTCGCGGGCACCGCCCGGATCGCGGTCGCGCTCCCCGCCTCCGGCGCCGAGGGCGTCGAGGCCGTCGCGCTGGGCTCGCTGCTCGGCGCCTACTCCTTCGACGCCTTCCGCACCGGCGACGGCCACAAGAGCCCCGTCGAGGAGATCCGCCTGATCGCGCCCGCGTCCGAGGAGGCCGCCCTCGGGCGCGCCCGCACCCTCGCCGCGTCGGTCACGCTCGTCCGCGACCTGGTGAACACCCCGCCCTCCCACCTGTCCCCCGAGGACTTCGCCGGCGAGGCCGAGCGGGTCGCCGCCGAGACCGGCCTCGCCATCGAGGTGCTGGACGAGAAGGCCCTCGTCGAGGGCGGGTACGGCGGCATCGCGGGCGTCGGGCAGGGGTCGGTGAACCCGCCGCGGCTCGTCCGGCTCGCCTACACCCACCCGGAGGCCGGCAGGACGCTCGCCCTCGTCGGCAAGGGCATCACGTTCGACTCCGGCGGCCTGTCCCTCAAGCCGACCGACGCGATGGACTGGATGAAGTCCGACATGGGCGGCGCGGCCGCGGTGCTCGGCGCGCTCGCCGCCATCGCCGAGCTGCGCCCCGCGGTCAACGTCGTCGGCTACCTCGCCCTCGCCGAGAACATGCCGAGCGGCACCGCGCAGCGCCCGTCCGACGTGCTGCGCATCTACGGCGGCAAGACCGTGGAGGTCCTCAACACCGACGCCGAGGGCCGGCTCGTCATGGCCGACGCCCTCGTCCGCGCGGGCGAGGACTCCCCCGACCTCATCGTGGACGTCGCCACCCTGACCGGCGCGCAGCTCGTCGCGCTCGGCACCCGGACCACCGGCGTCATGGCCAACGACGACGACGTGCGCGAGAAGGTGGTCGCGGCCGCCGGGCGCGCGGGCGAGCCCTCCTGGGGCATGCCGCTGCCCCCGGAGCTGCGCAAGGGCCTCGACTCGGCGGTCGCCGACATCGCCAACATCAGCGGCGAGCGCTGGGGCGGCATGCTGGTCGCCGGGACGTTCCTCAAGGAGTTCGTGCCGGACGGCGTCAAGTGGGCGCACCTCGACATCGCGGGCCCCGCCTTCCACAAGGGCGAGCCGTACGGGTACACGCCGAAGGGCGGCACCGGCGCCGCCGCGCGCACCCTGGTCCAGATCGCCGAGGACGTCGCCGCGGGCGTCCTCTAGGAGGACACCGGGGCCCCGCCCGCTGTGAGCGGGCGGAGAACAGAATAGGTTTTCTTGTGGCGGTGGGGGCCCGGTCTGCCGGTGCGCCCCGCCCCGCCCAGGGCGCCGCGATCCACGCGGCGCCACAACCGGGGAAAGGGAGCGTCCAGTGGCCAACAACGGCCCCTTCGACATCGTCGTCCTGGGTGCCGGCAGCGGCGGCTATGCGTGCGCGCTGCGCGCCGCCGAGCTCGGCATGTCGGTCGCGCTCATCGAGCGGGACGAGTCGCTCGGCGGAACGTGCCTCAACCGCGGCTGCATCCCCACCAAGGCGCTGCTGCACGCGGCCGAGGTGGCGGACCAGTCCCGCGAGGCGGCGAAGTTCGGCGTGCGGGCCACCTTCGAGGGCATCGACGTCGCCGGAGTGAACGCCTACAAGGACAAGGTCGTCTCGACGACCGTCAAGGGCCTCACCGGGCTGATCAAGTCCCGGGGCATCGAGGTCGTGCACGGCACCGGGCGGCTGGCCGGCCCCACCGCGGTCGAGGTCGAGACCGCCGAGGGCACCCGCCGCATCGAGGGCGGGCACATCGTGCTCGGCACCGGGTCGGCGCCGAAGTCGCTGCCCGGCCTGGACATCGACGGCGAGCGGGTCATCTCCAGCGACCACGCGCTGCGGCTGGAGCACGTCCCCGGCTCGGTCGTCATCCTCGGCGGCGGCGTCATCGGCGTGGAGTTCGCCAGCGTGTGGCGCTCGTTCGGCGCCGAGGTCACGATCGTCGAGGCGCTGCCGCACCTGCTCCCGCTGGAGGAGGAGACCAGCTCCAAGCGGCTGGAGCGCGCCTTCCGCAAGCGCGGCATCAAGTTCGAGCTCGGCACCCGGTTCCAGAGCGCCAAGACGACGCAGGGCGGCGTCTCGGTCACCCTGGAGGACGGCAAGACCATCGACGCGGAGCTGCTGCTCGTGGCGGTGGGCCGCGGACCGGTCTCCGACGGCATCGGCCTGGCCGAGGCCGGCGTCGAGACCGAGCGCGGGTTCGTCAAGGTCGACGAGTACTGCCGGACGAGCGTCCCCACGATCTCCGCGGTCGGCGACCTCGTCCCCACCCCCCAGCTGGCCCACGTCGGCTTCGCCGAGGGCATCCTCGTCGCCGAGCGGCTGAGCGGGCTGACCCCGCCGCCGATCGACTACGACGGCGTCCCTCGCATCACCTACTCCGACCCCGAGGTGGCCTCGGTCGGCATCACGTCCGCCGTGGCCCGTGAGCGCGGGTACGAGATCAAGGAGGTCACCTACGACCTGGCCGGCAACCCCAAGAGCAAGATCCTGGGGACGCAGGGCGAGGTCAAGGTGATCGCGGCCGTGGACGGCCCCGTCCTCGGCCTCCACATGGTCGGCGCACGCGTCGGCGAGCTCATCGCGGAGGGGCAGCTCATCTACAACTGGGAGGCCCTGCCCGGCGAGGTCGCCCAGCTGATCCACCCCCACCCGACCCAGTCCGAGGCGGTCGGCGAGGCGCACCTCGCCCTCGCCGGCAAACCATTGCACGTGCACGGCTGAGAAGCCGCACAAGTATTCCGAAGGAGTGCGCTGAGACATGCCGGTCTCCGTCACCATGCCCCAGCTCGGCGAGAGCGTCACCGAGGGCACCGTCACCCGCTGGCTCAAGAAGGAGGGCGAGCGCGTCGAGACCGACGAGCCGCTCCTGGAGGTGTCGACCGACAAGGTCGACACCGAGATCCCCTCCCCCGCCTCGGGCATCCTCACCAGCATCACCGTCGCCGAGGACGAGACCGTCGAGGTCGGCGCCGAGCTGGCCGTCATCGGCGATGAGGGCGAGGCTCCGTCCGGCGGCGCCCCGGCCGCCGAGGAGCAGGAGCCCGAGCCGCAGCCGAAGGCGGAGCCCCAGCAGGAGGCCCCGCAGCAGGCGCAGCCCCAGGCGCAGCAGGCACCGCCGCCCGCCGCGTGGCCGCCGCCCGCGCAGCAGCAGCCCGCCGCCCCGCCGTCCCCGGCGCCGGCGGCGCAGCCGCAGGCCCAGCAGCAGCCCGCGCCGGCCCCGGCGGCCCAGCCCGCCCAGCAGCCTTCGGAGCCGGGCGAGGGCCCGTACGTCACGCCGCTGGTCCGCAAGCTGGCCGCCGAGCACAGCGTCGACCTCGGCACGGTCAAGGGCACCGGCGTCGGCGGCCGCATCCGCAAGCAGGACGTCCTGGAGGCGGCCCGCGCCGCCCAGCAGCAGGCCGCCCAGCAGCAGGCCGCGCCCGCCGCCCCGCCCGCGCCCGCACCGGCCCCGGCCCAGGCCCCCGCCGGACGGCACGCCGCCCCGGCGCCCGCCGGCGCCCCCGCCGAGCAGATGGCGCTGCGCGGCCGGACCGAGAAGATGTCGCGCATGCGGCAGACGATCGCCCGCCGCATGGTCGAGTCGCTGCAGGTGTCCGCGCAGCTCACCACCGTGGTCGAGGTGGACATCACCAAGATCGCGCGGCTGCGGGAGCAGGCCAAGGCCGACTTCCAGGCCCGCGAGGGCGTCAAGCTGTCGTTCATGCCGTTCTTCGCGATGGCGACGGTCGAGGCCCTCAAGGCCCACCCGAAGCTGAACGCGGTCATCAACGGCGAGACCAACGAGGTCACCTACCACGAGGTCGAGAACCTCTCCATCGCGGTGGACGTGCCCGAGCGCGGCCTGATGGTCCCGGTCGTGCACAACGCGGGGCAGCTCAACCTCGGCGGCCTCGCGCAGCGGATCGCCGACATCGCCGAGCGCACCCGCACCAACAAGGTGAGCCCGGACGAGCTGGCCGGCGGCACGTTCACGCTGACCAACACCGGCAGCCGCGGCGCCCTGTTCGACACGCCGATCCTCAACCAGCCGCAGGTCGGCATGCTCGGCACCGGCGCCGTCGTCAAGCGCCCGGCCGTCATCGACGACCCGGAGCTGGGCGAGGTCATCGCGGTCCGGTCGATGGTCTACCTGGCGCTGACCTACGACCACCGCCTGATCGACGGCGCGGACGCGGCCCGCTTCCTCGCCACGGTCAAGCACCGCCTGGAGGAGGGCAACTTCGAGGCCGAGCTCGGCCTCTGACCCCTCCCGCACGTCCGCGGGACCCCGCCGCGCCCGCACGGGCGGCGGGGTCCCGCGCGTCCGGGGAAACGCGGGACCCGCCGGGGAGACCCGGCGTCCGGCGGCCCCGTCCCTCTACGCTGGGGATATGAGGATCACCGTCACGGGCTCGTCGGGCCTCATCGGCTCGGCGCTGGTGGAGTCGCTCCGGCGGGACGGCCACGACGTCGTCCGGCTGGTGCGCAGGGAGCCGTCCCGGCCCGACGAGGCGCGCTGGTCGCCGGCCGACGGCTGCGTCGACAAGCAGTCGCTGGAGGGCGCCGACGCCGTCGTGCACCTGGCGGGCGCCGGGGTCGGCGACCGGCCGTGGACCAAGGCGTACAAGCAGAAGATCCGCGACAGCCGCCTGGTCGGCACCCGCACGCTCGCCGAGGCGATCGCGGCGGCCTCGCCCCGGCCCCGCGTGCTGGTCTGCGGGTCGGCGATCGGCTACTACGGCGACACCGGCGACCGGGAGGTCGACGAGGACTCCCCCGCCGGGGAGGGCTTCCTCGCCGACGTCGTCCGCGATTGGGAGGCCGCGGCCGCGCCCGCGCGCGAGGCCGGGGTCCGGGTCGTGCACCCGCGGACGGGCGTCGTGCTGGCCCGCGAGGGCGGCGTCCTCGGGCGCACCCTCCCGCTGTTCAGGTTCGGCGTCGGCGGCGACCTCGGCGACGGCCGGCAGTGGACGAGCTGGATCTCCCTCCCCGACGAGATCGCGGCACTGCGGTTCCTCGTCGAGACCGAGATCGCCGGGCCGGTCAACCTGACCGCCCCGAACCCGGTGACCAACGACGCCTACACCAAGGCGGTCGGCCGCGCCCTGCACCGCCCGGCGCGGCTGTCGGTCCCGAAGTTCGCGCTGCGCGCCGCGCTCGGCGGCTTCGCCGACGAGGGGCCGCTGGTCAGCCAGCGGGTCCTGCCCAGGCGGCTACTGGACGCGGGGTTCCGGTTCGCGCACGAGGACGTCGACTCGGCCATCGCCGCCGTCCTCTGAGTCCCAAGAATCGTCAAAGTCCCACCCGATCCCGTTCGGTAGTCATACGGTGACAATGAGACAGATGGCCTACGAGGGGGATGCATGAGCACCGACGGACAGCCGCACATCCTCGCGATCGGCGGAGGCACCTTCGTGCCGGACGGCCGGGAGGGGCTCGCCCCGAGCCCGCTGCTGCGCTACGCGTTCGATCTGACGGGCCAGGACCGCCCCCGGGTGTGCTTCCTGACGACGGCGGTCGGCGACGGCGCCGAGTACATCGCGCGCTCCTACGCCGCGTTCTCCTCGATGGACGCCGAGGTCAGCCATCTCGCGCTGTTCC
Source organism: Actinomadura sp. NPDC048955 (assembly GCF_040649435.1). Classification (NCBI taxonomy): domain Bacteria; kingdom Bacillati; phylum Actinomycetota; class Actinomycetes; order Streptosporangiales; family Thermomonosporaceae; genus Actinomadura; species Actinomadura sp. NPDC048955. Next base: position 29,119 of record NZ_JBEZJI010000071.1, on the reverse strand, counting down.
CGATGCCGAACGTCGCCGACGTCCGGGCGCACCTGCTCGGCCAGGACCTGCTGTACGTGTCCGGCGGCAGCGTCGCGAACCTGCTGGCGCTGTGGCGGCTGCACGGCCTCGACGAGATCATGCGCGAGGCGTGGCAGGAGGGCGTCGTGCTGTCCGGGCAGAGCGCGGGCGCGCTGTGCTGGCACTCCGGCGGCAACACCGACTCGTTCGGGCCGCAGCTGCGGCCGCTGACCGACGGCCTCGGTCTCCTGCCGTACTCGTGCGGCGTCCACTACGACAGCGACCCGCAGCGGCGCCCGCTGCTCCAGCAGCTCGTCGGCGAGGGGACCCTGCCGGGCGGCTACGCGGCCGACGAGGCGGTGGGCCTGCACTACGTCGGCACCGAGTTCGTGCAGGCGGTCTCCTACCGGCGGGAGGCGGGCGCCTACCGGATCGAGCCGGACGGACCGGGGACGGCCAAGGAGTACCGGCTGGAGCCCCGGCTGCTCGCCGCGTTCTGAGGAGCGGTCCGGGCGATCACGGCATAAGCTGGCCCGTGTGAGCGATGTGGACGTACGCGAGCTGGTGGTGGTGCACGCGGGGTTCGGCACGGCTGCCGTCCCCTACGAGGACGGATGGGAGCTGCAGAAGCGCACCCACGCGCTACGGGTGGACGACGCGATCCCCGACACCGTCCTCCTGCTGGAGCACCAGCCGGTCTACACGGCGGGCAAGCGGACGGAGGCGCTCGACCGCCCGTTCGGCGACCCCGGCGCCCCGGTCGTGGACGTCGACCGCGGCGGGAAGATCACCTGGCACGGCCCGGGGCAGCTGACCGGCTACCCGATCGTCCGGCTGCCCGACCCGGTGGACGTCGTCGGCTACGTGCGGCTGCTGGAGCAGATGATGATGGACGTCTGCGCCGACCTCGGGCTGGAGACGCAGACGGTGGAGGGGCGCAGCGGGCTGTGGGTCCGCGGGACCCCGGACCGCAAGATCGGCTCGATCGGGATCCGGGTGGCGCGCGGCGTCACGATGCACGGCTTCATGCTCAACTGCGACAACGACATGGGCTGGTTCGACAAGATCGTCGCCTGCGGGATCCGCGACGTCGGGTCGACCAACCTCACCCGTGAGCTGGGCCGTGAGGTGACGGTCGCCGAGATCGTCCCGCTCGTCGAGCGGCGCCTGGCGGCGGCGCTGGGCGCGGCGGAGACGCTCCACCGCACCACGGCGCAGCTCGGGGTCCTCGGTCAGGCCATCACCTTGTAGACGGCCTGGCCGTCGGTCGCGGCGAGCCGGAAGAACTCGGCCAGCCCCGCGTAGGCGGGCTGGAACACCCTCTCGCGGGCGGCGTCGTCCAGCCGCCCGGCGTCCTGGACGCCGGCCCGGACCATCGCGGGCGGGTCGTAGCGTCCGGCTATCGCGGCGAACGGCGTCGCGGCCAGATGGTCGGCGGCGGGCTTGACCCGCTCGGGGGCGAGGTAGATGACGTCCATGCCGAGCTCGTCGGCGCCGTCCTCGGTGAGCAGCCGCCCGCCGCACACGACGTCGGCCTCGGGCTGGCGGCCCTCCCACGGGTCGCCGGTGACGAGGTAGTGCATCGCCTGCCACGCCCGGCCGATCTCGAACAGCGCGCCCGCGCCGCGCCGCCGCCAGTTGGCGTCGCCGAAGACGTGGCGCGCTATCCGGCCGGGGTCGGGCTCTCCCTCCAGCACGGGCGGCACCCTGAGGTACGACATTGCCAGACCCACGGTGGTCCTCCTGCTGACGCTGTTGCGTGACGACAGGGAGTCACCCTAGAGAGATCCATTGCCGGAGATGGCCGAAACACGCGAATCGGCTGCACCGGCGGAGTACCGTCATACGTTCGAGATCGGTCCGATACGGCTTCGATGCTGCTCGCGCCGCCGGACCGCCGGTGTGCCGGTACCGCTGATCGCGACGTACCCTGGGACCCGTGACGACGGTGACACCTGAGGGACGCAAGCTCCTGCGCGTCGAGGCGCGCAACAGCCAGACCCCGATCGAGCGCAAGCCCGAGTGGATCAAGACCCGGATGAAGATGGGCCCGCAGTACCGCGAGCTCACCGGGCTGGTGAAGTCCGAGGGCCTGCACACGGTGTGCCAGGAGGCCGGCTGTCCCAACATCTTCGAATGCTGGGAGGACCGCGAGGCCACGTTCCTCATCGGCGGCGACCAGTGCACCCGGCGCTGCGACTTCTGCCAGATCGACACCGGGAAGCCCGCCGCGCTGGACCGCGACGAGCCGCGCCGCGTCGCCGAGTCCGTCGCCACGATGGGGCTGAAGTACGCGACCATCACCGGCGTCGCCCGCGACGACCTGGAGGACGGCGGCGCCTGGCTGTACGCCGAGACCGTCCGGCGGATCCACGCGGCGGTCCCGGGCTGCGGCGTCGAGCTGCTGATCCCCGACTTCAACGCCGTCCCCGAGCAGCTCGCCGAGGTGTTCTCGTCCCGGCCGGAGGTGCTCGCGCACAACGTGGAGACCGTCCCGCGGATCTTCAAGCGGATCCGGCCCGGGTTCCGCTACGAGCGGTCCCTGGAGGTCATCACCCGGGCGCGCGAGGACGGCCTGGTCACCAAGTCGAACCTGATCCTCGGCATGGGCGAGACGCGCGAGGAGGTCTCCCAGGCGCTGCGCGACCTGCACGAGGCCGGCTGCGAGCTCATCACGATCACCCAGTACCTGCGGCCGAGCCCCCGCCACCACCCGGTGGAGCGCTGGGTCAAGCCGGAGGAGTTCGTGGAGCTGTCGGCCGAGGCCGAGGAGATCGGCTTCGCGGGCGTGATGTCCGGGCCGCTGGTGCGCTCCAGCTACCGCGCCGGGCGCCTCTACAAGCAGGCCGTCTCCGCGCGCGGCTGACGACCGGGCTGTCGGGACGGCGGCCCGGCCGGACTATCCTTGGTTTCATGTCGAAAAAGCCCACGGACGGGGCCCAGGAGAGTCCAGGGCGCCTCAAGCAGATCCGCATGGTCGCTCAGGTGCTCCGGCAGGCCGACCCGAAGGCCCTGCCGATCGTGTTCGCCTCCGCGATCGGGACGCTGGTCGTCGTCATCCTCATCGGGCTGCTCATCGGCCAGCTGTGGTTCTTCATCCCGCTGGGCATCCTCGCCGCGTTCGCCGTCGGCATGATCGTCTTCGGGCAGCTGGCGCAGCGCGCGCAGTACAAGGTGATCGCCGGGCAGCCCGGCGCCGCCGCCGCGATCCTGAAGAACATGCGCGGGAACTGGTCGGTGACCGAGGCGGTCAGCGGCAACCGCAACCTCGACATGGTGCACCGCGCCGTGGGCCGCGCCGGCGTGGTGCTGGTCTCGGAGGGCCCGCGCAGCCGCGTCGGCCCGCTGCTCGGCGCGGAGAAGAAGCGCATCTCCCGCGCCGCCCAGCAGGTGCCGATCTATGACGTGCAGGTCGGCGACGACGAGGGCCAGATCCCGGTCGACAAGCTGCAGCGGCACCTGATGAAGCTGCCCCGCAACCTCACCAAGGGGCAGGTCGCCGAGCTGAACGACCGGCTCCAGGCGCTCCCCCGCTCGATGCAGATGCCGAAGGGCCCAATGCCCAGGGGCGCGAAGATGCCGAAGGGCCCCAAGCCCAAACTGCGCTGACGTCCCAAGGAAAAAGCGCCCCTACGGGGGCGCTTTCTCGTTTCCGGCCGGCTTTCCCGTCCAGCTAAACGGAGACGACGACCGTGTTGCCGGCCCGGTCGTGCATGCCCCGGTGGTCGCGGTCCCAGATCAGGGCGGGAATGACCAGGAGCAGCAGCAGCGTCCGGGCGAGGCTCCAGCCGAGGCCGACGGGGCGGCCGTCCAGCCGGGCGACCCTGATGCCGCACAGCCGCTTGCCGATCGTCGTGCCGAGGAACGCGGTGAGCACCCACGCCTGGAGGCCGAAGATCAGCAGCGTCCACGTGCTGCGCTCGGCGGGCTCCCACCCGAACGAGCGCGCGAGCAGGCTCGCCACCAGCATCGACAGGCCCCAGTCGATGAACAGGGCGAGGAGCCGGCGGCCGTAGGGGGCGACGGAGCCGCTGCCGCTCTCGGGCAGGCCGATCCGCTCCCCGGGCTCGCCGAGGTCGGCCCCGGCCGAGCGCGCCCCGCCGAGCCACGTCTGCGTCCACCGCGGCCCGGCCGCCTTACCACCGCTCATGGCCCCTACGCTATCCCGTCCCTCCGGAGGTTCGGACGCGGCTCCCAGGGGGAGGCCCGAAGTGACCCGTAACACACTGGAAACACATGAGACATGGTCGGGAAACGGCGTGGACATAACGTCGGGAAGCCGAGAACCGCCCTGAGGAGGCTGGATGTTCAGCAGCGCCGAAGAGGTCCTGAGCTACATCAGGAACGAAGGTGTGAGATTCGTCGACTGCCGGTTCGTGGACCTGCCTGGCAAGATGCAGCACTTCACGTTCCCCGTCGAGAGCTTCGGCGAGAACGTCTTCACCGACGGGCTGATGTTCGACGGGTCCTCGGTCCGCGGCTTCCAGGAGATCCACGAGTCCGACATGCTCCTGCTGCCGGACCCGGCCACCGCCGTCCTGGACCCCTTCCGGCAGCACAAGACGCTGATCCTGAACTTCTTCGTGCACGACCCGCTGACCGGCGAGCCCTACAGCCGCGACCCGCGCAACATCGCCCGCAAGGCCCAGGACTACCTGCGCGGCACCGGCATCGCCGACACCTGCTACTTCGGCCCCGAGGCCGAGTTCTACATCTTCGACGACGTCCGCTTCGAGACCAAGCAGAACGCCGGCTACTACTACCTCGACTCCGTCGAGGGCGCCTGGAACACCGGCCGCGAGGAGCCCGGCGGCAACCTCGGCGCCAAGCCCCCCTACAAGGGCGGCTACTTCCCCGTCCCGCCGATGGACCACTTCACCGACCTGCGCTCGGAGATGGTGGCCCAGCTCCTCGAGTCGGGCATCCACGTCGAGATGCAGCACCACGAGGTCGGCACCGCCGGCCAGGCCGAGATCGACTTCCGCTTCGACACGCTGCTGAAGACGGCCGACAACCTGATGCTCTACAAGTACATCGTGAAGAACGTGGCGCGCGCCGCGGGCAAGACCGTCACGTTCATGCCGAAGCCGATCTTCGGTGACAACGGGTCGGGCATGCACTGCCACCAGTCCCTCTGGAAGGACGGCTCGCCGCTGTTCTACGACGAGGTCGGCTACGCGGGCCTGTCCGACAACGCCCGCTACTACATCGGGGGCCTGCTCAAGCACGCCGCGTCCCTGCTGGCCTTCAGCAACCCCACGGTGAACAGCTACCACCGCCTCGTCCCCGGTTACGAGGCCCCGGTGAACCTGGTCTACTCCCAGCGCAACCGCTCGGCCTGCATCCGCGTCCCGATCACCGGCTCGAACCCGAAGGCCAAGCGCATCGAGTTCCGCGTCCCGGACCCGGCCTGCAACCCCTACCTGGCCTTCTCCGCCATGCTGATGGCCGGCCTGGACGGCATCAAGAACAAGATCGAGCCCGCGGAGCCGGTCGACAAGGACCTCTACGAACTGCCGCCCGAGGAGGCCCGCGCCATCCCGCAGGTGCCCGGCAGCCTCCCCGAGGTCCTCGCCGCCCTGGAGGCCGACCACGACTACCTGCTGGAAGGCGGCGTCTTCACCCCGGACCTCATCGAGACCTACATCACGATGAAGAACGAGTTCGAGATCGACCCCATCCGCCTGCGCCCCCACCCCCACGAGTTCGAGCTCTACTACGACATATAGCCCGGACGGGCCCGCTGACGTGGCGATTCGTCAGCGGGCCCGCTCTTGGTTCTGCGTCAGTTCTGCGCGAGCGACGAGAACCGTCTCCACGGCCGCCCAGGCCGGCTCGCTGTGGCCCCGGGCGGCCGTCGGCGTCACCGCCTCCTCATGGCCGGACCGTCAGCAGCCCGGCGAGCCCGACCTCCGCACCGGTGATGGCCCCCAGACCTCAGCCCCCTGCGGTCCCATGGCGGGAAGTTATCGCAACCTGTCGGTTGTGATAGCTTTTATGGCAACCGATCAGTTGCCATAGGGGGTGCCGTGCCCGTTCCGGATCGCATCGAGCGGACGCTCGAACTCGCCCACCCGCCCGCGCGGGTTTGGGCTGCGTTGACCACCGCCGAAGGGCTCGGCGGCTGGTTCGGCTCCCATGCGGAGATCGACGACCTGCGCCCCGGTGGCGAGGCCCGGGTGCGGTGGGACGGCCAGGGCGAGTTCACCCTCTGGATCCAGGTCGTCGAGCCGCCCCGCCGGTTCGCCTACACGTGGGCGATCGAGGGGCTGCCGGCGGACGATCCGCGGCGCACCTACGTGGAGTTCACGCTGGAGCCGACCGGCACGGGCACCCGGGTGACGGTCGTGGAGAGCGGCTTCGCCCAGCTGCCGGACGAACTGGCCGGCGCCTACGAGGGCAACGCCAACGGGTGGCGGACGGAGCTGGCCGAGCTGGCCGGGTACCTCGATGCCGCACTCTGACCAGGCCGAACCCGTCGCCCAGGCGGTCTTCGCCGCGCTGGCCGACCCGACCCGGCGCGGCATCCTCGCCGAGCTCGCCGCGCGCGGCCCGGCGACCGCGACCGACCTGGCCGCCCGGCTCCCCATCTCGCGCCAGGCGATCGCCAAGCACCTCGACCTGCTGTCCGATGCCGGACTGGTCCGGGGGGAGCCCGGGGAGCGGCGACGGATCCGCTACCGGCTGCAGACCGGACCGGTGGCCGTGGCCCAGTCGTTCCTCGCCGCGCTGGCGCGCGACTGGGACGGCCACCTGAGCGCACTACGCGACCATCTCGACCACAACGGGGAGAACGAAGCATGAGCCCGACATTCCGCGGCGGCCACAACATCGCCATGAAGCTGCCCAAGGCGCAGTTCGATCGCACCGTCGCCTTCTACCGCGACGTCCTGGGCATGGAGGTCACCGACGAGAGCAGCGGAGGCGTCGTGGACCAGTGCGCCAAGGTGCAGCTCGGCCCGGTGACGCTGTGGTTCGACCGCGTCGACAACTACGCGCGGGCCGACCTGTGGCTCGAGCTGTTCACCGATGACGTGGACGCCGCGGCCAGGCACCTGGCCGCGCACGGTGTCCCCGTCCAGGACGAGCTGGAGCCGTTCCCCGCCGGCATGGACGCCCACTGGATCAGCAACCCGGTCGGCATCCCGCACATCGTCCGCCTTGCCGACGAGGACAAAAGTCCCTCCTGACCTGGCCGGGCGCGGGGCCCGGCTCATGCGCGGGCCAGCAGCCCGACGAGCGCGACCTCCGCGCCGGTGATGTCGTCGGCCTGGGCGAGCGGGTCGCCCCAGTGCGTCCAGAACCAGTCGCGGTCGTCGTCCTTCGGCCGGGGCTCACACGTGATCCGCACGGCGCGGGGCGTGCCGCCGTCCGCGGTCGCCACGGTGACCTCATGGGCGCCGATGTCGACCTTGTAGCCGCGCACGCCCATGCGCCGGGCGAGCGCCGCGAGCTGCGGGTGGAGCTCCAGGCCGAGGAGCCCCTTGCCCAGCGCGAGAAGGGCGCGCTCGCAGTCGGCCTCGTCCTGCTTGGACAACAGCCCCCAGAGCCCGTGGCAGGTACCGGCGACGAGGACGAGTGCCTTGTCGCCGCCGCCCTCCCGGACCGCGCGGTAAGGGAGGGACGGCATGTCGCCGTACTCGATCGTCCAGCCGGGGAACTCTGCTCGTAACGCGGCAAGGCCGCCCTCGTGGTCCTCGACGCCTAGTGATTCTGAGTGACATCACACAAGTCTTTGACGTGGTGACTGTGTCAGAGTATCGTCGTACTATGCTTTATCCGACGCCGGGCCTGACTTCAGAGGACGCCCGCGTACTCGACGAGATCGACCAGATGCGCGGGCTCCTGCGGCATCAGGTGCACGGCTCGCCCTCCAGGTGGACGCAGGGTCTGCGGAAGTTCCTCACGGCCGACGCCGTCGCGGCGTCCAACTCCATCGAAGGCTTCAAAGTGGCCACGGTGGACGTCGAAGACCTCATGGAAGGCGAGCGGGACGTCGAGGTCTCAGAGGAGAACCGTGAGGAGACCCTCGCCTACCAGCGGATGATGACGTACATCCAGACCCTTCACGACGTGGAGGACTTCACCTACGGCAAGGGCTTGCTCAACGCCCTGCACTGGATGCTCCAAGGTCATCGCCACAGCCCCCGCAAGCCCGCCGGGCAGTGGCGCAGGGGCCCCGTCTACGTCACCGATCCCCGGGACCCGAGCATCGCCGCGTATACGGGCCCTGACGCAGACCAGGTCCCCTCGCTCATGGAGGAACTGGTCGACTGGCTCAACACCTGCGACGCCCACCCGCTGATCAGGGCGGCGATGGCGCACCTCCACCTGGTCTCCATCCATCCCTGGGCCGACGGGAACGGCCGGATGTCACGTTCCTTGCAGACCCTGCTGATCGCCCGGGAGGGTGTCCTCGCCCCTGAGTTCTCGTCCATCGAAGCCTGGCTCGGACGGCCGGGCAACACCTGGGACTACTACCGCCAGTTGGCTGACCGCGGCTCGCACTACGTCCCCGACCAGGACGTCTCCGCCTGGATCCGGTTCAATCTCACCGCGTACCACCAGCAGGCGCAGACGGTGCAAGGCCGCATCCAGCGCGCGGGGAGGATCTGGCAGGCTTTGACATCGTTCGCGGACAGTACTGGCCGCGACGAGCGCATCGTCACCGCCCTGCATGATGTCGCCATGACCGGACGGGTGCGCCGCCTGCGGTACGAGCGCTCTGAGGCACTCAGCCTTCAGCAGGCCCAGCGCGACCTCCGTGATCTCGTCGCCGCCGAGGTGCTGGCACCCGTCGGGCGCACCCGGGCCCGCTACTACACGGAAGGCCCGCGTTTCCCCGAGGACGCCCTGGAGATCGCGCGCACTCCCATGACTCTCGTCGACCCCTACGCGCCCTGAAGCCCGCCGTCATCGCCCGGCGTTGTCGGTGGGGCGGCCTACCGTGGAGGGCTTGATAGGTCGGATCGTGACGGGCGGGCGCCGGGATGAGGCGACCGGGGCATCCGGGCGCGGGTGGCATCATGTGGGCCGAGCGCGCGGGTGGGGAGCGGGAATGGCACATGAGGCCAAGGATGTCCTGAGGGGCGGGTACTCGCTGCTGGAGGCCGCGCGGGACCTGGTCGCCGACCATCGGCGGGCACTGGCCGACGTGCACGCGGCGCTGGCGCCGCTGCGGGCGGAGGCGGCGCGGGAGCAGCTGAAGTCGATCCCGCTGGCCCGGCTGAAGGACGTCACGGACGGGCGGCTGCGGCTCGGGCCGCTGGAGGAGGCCGGGTTCACCAGCGTCGTGGACGTGCTGGACTCGACCCCGTACAGGCTCCAGCTGCTGCCCGGGATCGGGCCCCAGACGGCGCAGCAGCTCCACGCGGCCGCCGGGAGCCTGGCGGAGGCGGCGGAGGCCTCGACGACGGTGCGGATCGACGTCGACCGGCGGGACGAGGCGATGACGCCCGCCGTCGTCGCGCTGCACCGGCTGGTGAACGCGGGTCCGGAGCTGCCGCGGGCCCGCGCGGCCGCCGACGAGGTGGACGAGCGCGTCGCCCCGCTGGTGCGGGACGCGCGGCCCGCCGGGTCGTGGTGGCGCAGGCTCCTCACGCCGCCGGCGCGGCGCGAGCGGGCGCGGGAGGCGGTCGGCGAGCTGGCCGAGGCGCTCGCCGGCGAGGAGGCGCGCGGCACCCGGCTGCTGATCTCCCAGGCGTCGGTGGACCTGCTGCGGCCGCACGTGCCGGCGGACGAGGCGTGGATCGACTTCGAGCTGCGGGCGGCCGACTACCAGACCCTCCTGGCCGAGCTCGCCGCGGCGGACCCGGAGCGGGAGGCCGCCGAGGGGTTCCTGCCGGGCGACCTCGCGGCGCGGGTCAAGGCCCAGCCGCTCGACGACGGGTTCCGCCGGGTGTCGCTGCGCGGGTACCAGGCGTTCGGGGCGCGGTTCGCGCTCGTCCAGAAGCGGGTGATCCTGGGCGACGAGATGGGGCTCGGGAAGACGGTCCAGGCGATCGCGGCGATGGCCCATCTGCGGGCGCGGGGCGCGACGCACTTCCTGGTGGCGTGCCCGGCGAGCGTCCTGATCAACTGGGTCCGGGAGATCGAGACCCGCAGCGCGATCGCCGCGCACCCGCTGCACGGGTCCGGGCGCGCGGCGGCGCTGCGCAAGTGGGCGGGCGACGGCGGCATCGCCGTGACGACGCTCGCCACGCTGCACTCCCTGAACGTCCCGGAGGACGTCGAGATCGGCATGTTCGTGGTGGACGAGGCCCACTACGCCAAGAACCACGAGACGCGCCGCGCCCAGGCCGTCGCGCGGTGGTGCCGCAGGACGGAGCACGTGCTGTTCCTCACCGGGACGCCGATGGAGAACCGGGTCGAGGAGTTCCGGAGTCTCGTGGCCCACCTGCGGCCCGACGTGGCCGGACGGGTCCGCCCGCACGACGCGGCGATGGGGGCGCGGGCGTTCCGGTCGGCCGTCGCGCCGGTGTACCTGCGGCGCAACCAGCGGGACGTCCTCGTCGAGCTGCCCGAGGTCGTGCACGTGGACGAACTGGAGGAGTTCAGCCGGGCCGACGCGGCCGCGTACCGCAAGGCCGTGGCGGCGGGGAACTTCATGGCGATGCGCCGGGCCGCCTACGCCGTCCCGAAGCGGTCGGCCAAACTCGACCGGCTGAAGGAGCTGGTGGTCGAGGCCGCCGAGAACGATCTGAAGGTCGTGGTGTTCTCCTATTTCCGCGACGTGCTGGCCGCCGTCGGGGAGGCGCTCGGGCCGCGGGCCCGCGGGCCGATCTCCGGCGAGACGCCCCCGGCGCGGCGGCAGGAGATCGTGGACGCGTTCACCGCCGAGCCGGGGCACGCCGTGCTGCTCGCGCAGATCCAGGCCGGCGGGGTCGGGCTCAACCTGCAGGCGGCGTCGGTGGTGATCCTCTGCGAGCCGCAGGTGAAGCCGACCATGGAGACGCAGGCGGTCGCGCGGGCGCACCGGATGGGGCAGGTGCGGACCGTCCAGGTGCACCGGCTGCTGACGCCCCGCAGCGTCGACGAGCGGATGCTGGAGATCCTGCACGTCAAGACCATGCTCTTCGACGAGTACGCGCGGCGCAGCGACCTGGCGGAGCAGACTCCCGACGCGGTCGACATCTCCGAGCGCGACCTCGCCCGGCAGATCGTGGCGCAGGAGCAGGAGAGACTCGGGACGTAGGGAAGAACGCCGGGGGCGTCCGCGTTCACCGGGGGCGGAGACCGGCCGATCGAAAGGGATGTCATGGCGGAGGTCAGGGTGGAGCGCACCGAGGACGGCTTCCGGGCCGTCAACGGCCGGGGCGCGGCGGTCGCGATCGGGGACGGCGAGACCGAGGGCGTCTTCACTCCGGTCGAGCTGCTGCTGGCGGCGCTCGGCGGCTGCGAGCTGGTCACCGTCGAGCCGCTGACGGCCAAGCGGGGGCACCGGATGGCGCGGCTCGCCGCGACCGTCCAGGCCGACAAGGTCGCCACCAGCACGCTCGGAACGATCACGGTCACCTACGACGTCGAGCTGCCCGAAGGGGACGACGAGGCCGAGGACGTCCTGAAGGCCGTGGCCGCGCGCGTCCACGAGAAGTACTGCACCGTCGGCAACGCGCTGCGGGAGCCGATGAAGGTCGATCAGGTGGTGTAGCGGGCCCGGGTGCGCCGGGGGCGGCGCACCCGGTCCGCCCGTCAGTAGCGCAGGCCGTGCCCGTAGGGGTACAGGCCCTTGATCGTGACCGGCAGGCGCCCGCCGGGCTGCGCGCCGAAGACGACGCGGGCGGCGGCCCTGTGCATGGTCAGGTCGACGCGCTGGGTCCGCGCGGTCGTCCCGTAGGTCGCCAGGTAGGCGCGGACGGACGGGTACGAGGCGATGTCGTACGGCAGGCCGGTCGCCACGGCCGCGACCGGCCTGCCCGTCGCCTGGAGGGCCCGGACGAGCCGCGCCTGCCCCGCGGGGAGCGTCCCGGACGAGAAGGTGGCGACGAGGACGCGGTCGGCGGAGCGGGCGCGGCGGACGGCCTCGGCGATCTCGGCGTCGGTGGGGTCGGCGGTCGCGGCCTGCCAGGTTGTCACCGGGCCGCGCGCGAGCGCGGCCACCTCGGTCGCGAACTCCCCGGTCTGCACGACGCCCGCGACCAGGGTCCGCGCGTCCGAGCCGGGGTCGAACGGGAGCACCCGGCCCTCGTTGCGCACCAGTGTCGTGGCGGCGATGCCCGCCGACAGGGCCTGCCGCAGGAAGGCGGGGTTTCCGGAGATCCGCTCGGCGGCCGCGGGGCTGACGTAGCGATGGTCGAAGGCCCGGTACCGGCATTTCAGCGCGAGGACGCGCCGGACGGACGCGTCGACCCGCTCCCGGGTCAGCGTCCCGTCGCGCAGGGCGCCGGCCAGGGCGTCCACGGCCTGCGCGTGGGCCGCGTGGTCGCCGGTCGACATGATCACGTCGGCGCCCGCGCGGACCGCCATCACGGTGGCCTCGCGGGTGCCCCAGTTCGCGTCGATCGCGTCCATGTCCATGGCGTCGGTGACGATGACGCCGTCGAATCCCAGGTCCCGCCGCAGCAGGCCGGTCAGCACCTTGGGCGACAGCGTGGCGGGCAGGTCGGGGTCGACGGCCTTCACCACCACGTGCGCCGTCATGATCGCGTCGGCGCCGGCCGCGATCGCCCGGCGGAACGGGGGCAGGTGGACGCGGTCGAGCGTGGCGCGGTCGTAGGTCACCGACGGCAGGCCGAGGTGGCTGTCGGTCTCGGTGTCGCCGTGCCCCGGGAAGTGCTTGGGCGTCGCGATCATCCCGGCCCGCCGGTAGGCGCGGACCTGCGTCTCGACGAGCCCGCCGACCAGGTCGGCGCGCTCCCCGAAGGACCGGACGCCGATGATCGGGTTGGCGGGGTTGGTGTTGACGTCGGCGACGGGCGCGTAGTTCCAGTGGAACCCCATCGCGCGGGCCTCGGCGGCCGTGACGGCCGCCGCCGCGCGGGCCCGCGCCGGGTCGCGGGCGGCGCCGAGCCCCATCGCGTTCGGCAGCGGCGTGGTGCCTTCGCGGACGTTGTGGGTCGTCCCGAACTCGAAGTCGCCGGAGACGAGCAGCGGCAGGCCGGACGGGGTGTCCTGCGCCCAGCGCTGGAGCCGGTTGGCGTAGCGGGCGGCGAGGCCCGGTGTGCGCGGCTCGGAGGTGATGACCGAGCCGATCTTCAGTTCCTGGACGGCGCGGCGGGTCCGCTCGGACGGCATCCCGTCCGGGCCGTCCTCGGTGACCGCCATGACCAGCTGGCCGACCTTCTCGGCGTCCGTCATCCGCGCGAGGATCGCGCCGGGGTCGCAGCCGCGGCCCGGCGGCGCCTGCGCCCGGGCGCGGGCGGGCGGGGCCAGGGCGAGCCCGAGGGCCGCGATCGCGACGATGGACGTGATGGTTCGGCCGCCGTTCATCCAGCCTCCTCGATAGACCTCGCGGTCTAGACCAGTCCGAACCAGCGGCCGGTTCAAGGGGCAGATGTTGACAGGATCGGCGCGGCCCGGTGGGCTCGGCGACCGCTAGCCGCAGGTCGCGCCCGCGGCGGGCACCGTGCCGCGCAGGAGGTAGGCGTGCACGGCCTCGCGGACGCAGGGGTCGCCGGTGTCGTAGGAGCCGTGGCCCTCTCCCCTGAGCGTGAGGAGGGTGGCCCGGCCGCCGAGCGCCTCCGTCAGCGCGGACGCCCACGCGTACGGGGTGGCCGGGTCGCCGGTGTTGCCGACGACGAGGATCGGCGCGGCGGACGGGGCGGACACCTCGCGCCCGGCGGGGTCGCCCTGCACCGGCCAGCCCGTGCACTGCAGCAGGCCCCACGCCAGCGACGTCCCGAAGATCGGTGAGGCCTCGCGGAACCGCGGCAGCAGCCGCCGCACGTCGCTCACGGTGGGCCGGTCGGCGCCGTCGGCGCAGGTGATGGCGGTGTTGGCGGCGGAGAGGTTGCTGTAGGTGCCGTCCTGGCGCCGCCCGTTCTGAACGTCGGCGAGCATCAGCAGCAGCGACCCGTCGCGGCGCTTCACAGCGTCGACGAGGCCCTGCGCGAGGTACGGCCAGGCGTCCCGGGAGTACAGCGCGCCGGCGACGCCGGTCGTGCCGAGGCTCTGGGTGAGCCTGCGCCCGGACGAGGTGCGGAGCGCAGCACGGTCGAGACCGTCCAGGAACCGGCCGACGGACGCCACGACCGACGGGCCGTCGGTTCCGAGGGGGCACCCCTTCTTCCCGAGGCGCGCGCAGGCGGCGCCGAAGCCGCCGAGGGCGCGCTGGAACGCGGCCGCCTGCTGGAGGGCGAGGTCGGCACGGCCGAGCCTGGTGTCGACGGCCCCGTCCAGGACGGCACGTCCCACCCTGGCGGGGAACTGGTGCGCGTAGTTGCCGCCGAGCCAGGTGCCGTAGGAGATGCCGAAGTAGTGCAGCCGCTCGTCGCCGACGGCGGCGCGGACCATGTCAAGGTCGCGGGCCGCGTCGGCGGTGCCGACGTGCGGCAGCAGCCGCCCCGACCGGGCCTCGCACTGGCGCACGTAGTCGGCGCGGCCGGCCGCGTATGCCCGCTCCTCGGCGGCGGTGTCGGGGCTGTCGTCCATGGCGGCGATCGCGTCCATGCGGCGGTCGTCCACGCAGGCCACCGGGCTGCTCCGGCCGACGCCGCGGGGGTCGAAGCCGATCAGGTCGTAGCGGGCGCGCAGGTCGGCGTACTGGCCGGCGGACTGCGCGAGCGTGTCGACGCCCTCCCCGCCGGGGCCGCCGAAGTTGAACACCAGCGAGCCGATGCGCCGACGCGGGTCGGTCGCCGGCACCTTGATCAGGGCGAGTTCGATCTTCTCGCCGGACGGCCGGGCGTGGTCGAGCGGCACCGGGAGCGCAGCGCAGCGCAGCCCGCGAGGCGGCTTGCTCTTGGGCGGCGGGGACGGCAGTCCGGTGCAGCGCCCCCACGTCAGCCGCGGGGCCGTCCCGGGCGGGGTGTCGATCGCCGCGGACGGGGTATCGCCCGCCACGGACGCGGTACCGGCAGCCGCCGGTGGGGTTCCGGTCGCCGCGCGGAGCCCGCCGGGCGACGTGCGCGCGGAACCCGTCACTCCCGCGAGTGAGAGGAGTGTTAAGGCGGCCAGGGTCGTCGCGCCCGCCGGCACCACGCCTGATGTCCCCCGATACCTGGCCATTCGTCCCTCCGATCGCATCGCCTGAAGCGATCGGGACCTACCCATGGCCCTCTATGCTGACTCCTGATCAACTCGATGGGCTCGATCGGAGGAGCGGGCGGCGCGGGGATCCCCCGAGCGTCCCTGAGGCCCTCCCCCGAAAGTCCGGATACCGCATCAGGGTCGTACTACTCAGGTCTGAGATGAAGACCATTCGTCGCGGTGATCTCATACGAGGCCCCGGCGGCAAAGATAGGTAGCATGGCTCAATCCGCCCCCCCAGCGGCCCGCAGAAGCGAGGCCGGCGCCACCGGAATGCGGCGCCGGATCATCACCGCGCCCCCGGTATGGCGCGAGCTCCTGCTGGTCGTCCTGTTCTACACCGGCTATACGCTGACGCGGATCGTCCTGGTTCAGGACGGCACCGGGCCCGCGTTCGCGCACGCCGACGAGATCCTGCGCGCCGAGCGCTTCCTGGGGCTGGACTTCGAGCTGCACCTCAACCAGACGCTGCTGACCGTGCCCTGGCTGGCGCGGACCGCGAACGTCTTCTACGCCACGATGCACTTCATCGTGACGCTCGCCATCGTCGTCTGGCTGTACCGCTACCGGCCGCAGCACTACCGGTGGCTCCGCACGTCCATCATGATCGCGACCGGGGTGGCGCTGATCGGCTTCTGGCTGTACCCGCTGGCGCCGCCGAGGTTCCTGCACAGCGAGGGCTTCGTCGACCCGGTGACCGCGCTGCACTCGCTCGGCCTGTACGCCAGCGACGCGTCCGGGAGCCTGACCAACCAGTACGCGGCCATGCCGTCCATGCACGCCGGATGGTCGCTGTGGTGCGGGCTGGTGCTGGTCAGGCTGGCGTCGCAGAACTGGGCCAAGCTCCTCGGCGCGCTCTACCCCGCGACCACCGTGATCGTGATCCTGTCGACCGCCAACCACTACGTGCTGGACGCGGTGGCGGGCATGGCGCTCATCGGCGGCGCGCTGTGGGTCTCGTGGATCCTCTACACGCGCTGCCCCGCACCGCTCCTGCTGGCCAGGGCCCGCGTGATGCACCGGCTCCACCAGCGGGCCGGGCGGCGGACGGACCGTTCCGGGGCTCACTCGGCTCCGTAGAACACGCGGTCCACGACGGCGCGGGCGCGGCGCGCGTGCCGGCGGTAGTCCTCCAGGAGGTCGCCCGTCCCGGGATAGTCGAGGACGCGGGCGACCGAGCTGCGCTCCCGGTGGTGGTCGGTCGGCAGCAGGTCGGACGCGCGGCCCCGCACCAGCATGAGCGAGCCCCGGATCCGGGTGGCCATGCACCACGCCTCGGCCAGGATCTCCGCGTCCTCGGCGTCCAGGAGGCGCGCCCCGACCGCCGCGTCCAGCGCGTCCAGCGTGCGAGTGGTGCGCAGCGCCGGGACCTCGTGGGCGTACCGGAGCTGGAGCAGCTGCGCGACCCACTCCACGTCGGCGAGCCCGCCCGGCCCGAGCTTGGTGTGCAGGCGCCGCTCGACGCCGCGCGGGAGCCGCTCGGACTCCATCCGCGCCTTCAGCCGCCGGATCTGCCGGACGGCGTCCTCGTCGATGCCGTCCTCCGGCCAGCGGACGGGGTCGATCAGCGCGCGGAACCGCTCGCACAGCCCCGGGTCGCCGATCATCGGGTCGGCGCGCAGCAGCGCCTGCGCCTCCCAGGGCTCCGACCAGCGCGCGTAGTAGGCGGCGTAGGACGCGAGCGTGCGCACGAGCGGCCCCTGCCGCCCCTCCGGGCGCAGGTTCGGGTCGATCACCAGCGGCGGGTCGGGGGCGGGCAGGGCGAGGAGGCGGCGCAGCTCCTCGGCGACGGCGTGCGCGGCGCGCCCGGCGGCGCGCTCGTCGGCGCCGGGCAGCGGGTCGTGGACGAACATGACGTCGGCGTCGCTGCCGTAGCCGAGCTCGTGCCCGCCGAACCGGCCCATCGCGACGACCGCCATCCGGGTCGGCAGCGGCCCGCGCGACTCCATCTCGATCTTGTTGACGGCGATCTGGAGGGCGGCCTCGAGGGTGACGGCGGAGATGCCGGTGAGGGCCTCCCCCACCTCCCGGACGTCCACGAGGCCGAGCAGGTCGGCGACGGCCACGCGGAACAGCTCGCGGCGCCGCAGCGCCCGCACCACCCCGGCGGCCTCCTCGGCGGGGCGGCCGCCGGCCCCCTCCCGGTGGCGGCGGGCGGCGGCGAGCGCCTCCGCGCGCAGCGCCTCGTGCGGGCGCGGCGCGAGGCCGGTGTCGCTGCCCAGCAGGGCGACCGCCTCGGGGGCGCGCAGCAGCAGGTCGGTGGCGTACCGGCTGGAGCCGAGCACCCACGCCATCCGCTCGGCGACGGTCACCTCGTCGCGCAGCAGCCGCAGGTACCACGGCGTGGTCCCGAGGGCGTCGCTGACCTGCCGGAACCCGAGCAGGCCCGCGTCGGGGTCGGGCGCGTCGGCGAACCAGCCGAGCATGACCGGCAGCAGCGTCCGCTGGATCGCGGCCCGCCGCGACACGCCCGAGGTGAGCGCCTCGATGTGCCGCAGCGCGCCGGCCGGGTCGGCGTACCCGAGCGCCTCCAGCCGGATCCGGGCCGCCTGCGGGGTGAGCCGGGCCTCCTCGCCGGGCAGCCGCGCGACGGCCCGCAGCAGCGGCCGGTAGAACAGCTTCTCGTGGATGCGGCGGACCTCCCGGGCGTGCCGCCGCCACAGCGCGGTGAACTCCCCCACCGGGTCGGTGCGCAGGCCGAGGGCGCGGCCGAGGCGGCGCAGGCCGGCCTCGTCGTCGGGGACGAGGTGGGTGCGGCGCAGCCGGTGCAGCTGGACGAGGTGCTCCACGCGGCGCAGGAACCGGTAGGCCGACGCCAGCGCCGCCGCGTCGTCGCGCGCGACGTAGCCGCCCCGGGACAGGTCGGCCAGCGCGTCCAGCGTGGCCCGGCTGCGGAGCGTCTCGTCGGCGCGGCCGTGGACGAGCTGGAGCAGCTGCACCGCGAACTCGACGTCGCGCAGCCCGCCCGGCCCGAGCTTGAGCTGCCGCTCGGAGTCGGCGGTGCGCTGGTTCAGGTCGGCCTCGACGCGGCGCCGCATGTCCTGGACGTCCTCGACGAAGCTCTCGCCCTCGGCCGCCTTCCACACGATCGGGGTGATCGTGTCGAGGTAGCGGGCGCCGAGGTCGGCGTCGCCCGCGACGGGACGGGCCTTCAGCAGCGCCTGGAACTCCCACGTCTTGGCCCACCGCTCGTAGTAGGCGCGGTGGCTGGCGAGCGTCCGCACGAGCGGCCCGGACTTGCCCTCGGGGCGCAGCGCCGCGTCCACCTCCCAGAGCGCGCCCTCCTCGGTCGTGGCGGAGCAGGCCCGCATCATCGCCGACGCCAGCCGGGTCGCGGTGCGCAGCGCGGCGTCCTCGTCCGCGCCTTCGCCGTTCTCACCGGCGCCCCGCGCCTCCGCCACGAAGATCACGTCGACGTCGCTGACGTAGTTGAGCTCGCGGCCCCCGCACTTGCCCATGCCGATCACGGCGAGCCGGCACGTCTCGTGCCCGGGCACCTCGGCGCGGGCGATCGCGAGGCCGGCCTCCAGCGCGGCGGCGGCGAGGTCGGCCAGCTCGGCGGCGACCTCGGCGACGTCGGCCACGCCGATCAGGTCGCGGCCCGCCAGCGCCAGGACGCGGCGGCGGTAGGCGACGCGGAGCGCGACGAGCGCGTCCTCGCCGCGCGCCACCGGCTCGCTCGCCGCCGGGTCGGCGCCCACGGCGGCCAGCAGGTCGGTGCGGGGGCTTCCGACCGGGCCCGCGACGCCGTCGCGCAGCACCCGCCAGTGGTCGGGATGCCGCGCCAGGTGGTCGCCGAGCGCCGCGCTCACCCCGAGGACCGCGGTCAGCCGCTCCCGCGTGCCCGGCTCGGCGGCCAGCACCCCGCGCAGCTCGCCGCCGGCGGCGGGGAGCAGGCGCAGCAGGCCGTCCAGCGCGAGGTCGGGGTCGGCGGTGGCGCCGAGGGCGTCGAGCAGGGCGTCACCGGGTGCGGCGCCCTCCCGCTCGGCCTCCGCGATCAGGCGCTCCGCCCGCGCCGCGTGGGTGAACCCGAGCCGCGCCAGGCGTCCGGCGAGCGAGGGACGGCGGTCGGAAGTCCAGGACTCGGTCACAGGACCAACCGTATTCCGGTGCGGGCCTCAGAGGACGGCCAGGAGGCGCTTCCGTTCGAATTCGGTCACCTGGCGGCGGTAGTCCTCCCACTCCTGGCGCTTGTTGCGCAGGAAGAAGTCGAAGACGTGCTCGCCGAGGACGTCGGCCATCAGCTCGCTGCGCTCCATCGCGTGGATGGCCTCGTCCAGGTTCTGCGGCAGCGGCTCGATGCCGAGCGCGCGCCGCTCGGCCACGGTGAGGGCCCAGACGTCGTCCTCGGCGCCCGGCGGCAGCTCGTAGCCCTCCTCGATCCCCTTGAGCCCGGCGCCGAGGATCGCCGCGAACGCCAGGTAGGGGTTCGCGGCCGTGTCCAGCGACCGGAACTCGATGCGGGTCGAGTGGCCCTTGTGCGGCTTGTACATCGGGACGCGGATCAGCGCCGACCGGTTGTTGTGCCCCCAGCAGATGTAGGACGGGGCCTCTCCGCCCAGCCCCGCCGCGGAGCCGACGTTCCCCCACAGCCGCTTGTAGGAGTTGACCCACTGGTTGCACACTGCGGTGATCTCGGCGGAGTGCCGCAGCAGCCCGGCGATGAACGCCCGCCCCGCCTTGGACAGCTTGTACTCCGCGCCCGGCTCGTAGAAGGCGTTGCGGTCGCCCTCGAACAGCGACATGTGGGTGTGCATGCCCGAGCCGGGGTGCTCGGTGAACGGCTTCGGCATGAAGGACGCGTGCACGCCCTGCTCCAGCGCGACCTCCTTCATGACCAGCCGGAACGTCATGATGTTGTCGGCGGTGGTGAGCGCGTCGGCGTACCGCAGGTCGATCTCCTGCTGGCCGGGGGCGCCCTCGTGGTGGCTGTACTCCACCGAGATGCCCATCGCCTCCAGCATCGTGATGGCGTTGCGCCGGAAGTCGTGCGCGGCGCTGTGCGGGGTGTGGTCGAAGTAGCCGCCCGCGTCCGCCGGCTCGGGCTCGCGGCCGTCCTCCGGCTTGTCGTTGAAGAGGAAGAACTCGATCTCGGGGTGGGTGTAGAAGGTGAACCCGAGGTCGGCGGCCCGCGCCAGGGCGCGCTTGAGGACGTAGCGGGGGTCGGCGAAGCTCGGCGTCCCGTCCGGCATGAGGATGTCGCAGAACATGCGGCCGACGCCGGGGGACTCCGACCGCCAGGGCAGCACCTGGAAGGTGGACGGGTCCGGTTTGGCGATCATGTCGGCCTCGTAGACCCGGGCGAAGCCCTCGATGGCCGAGCCGTCGAAGCCGATGCCCTCGCCGAAGGCGCCTTCCAGTTCGGCGGGGGCGACGGCCACCGACTTCAGGAAACCGAGCACGTCGGTGAACCACAGCCGGATGAAGCGGATGTCGCGCTCCTCCAGCGTGCGGAGCACGAACTCCTGCTGACGGTCCAATGCCCTCTCCCTCGGTACTGCCCTGTCGGCGAGACTGCGTTGTCGACGACGCGGGCCCGGCATGCCGGCCGTCTGGAGCCGGTCCGGCTGTATCTGCAGTATGCCCGGACGCTGTTACCGCGACGTTACGCGTCCGGGGCCGGTGATCGGAACATATCCGACCGCGAACCGTCCTCGATCCGCGCCGCCGCCGGGTCGAGGACGCGCGAAAGGAAGGCCCGGGTCCGCTCGTGCGCGGGCTCGCCGATCACCTGGGCGGGCGGGCCCTCCTCCACGACCACGCCGCCGTCCATGAACACCACCCGGTCGGCCACCTCCCGGGCGAAGCTCATCTCGTGGGTGACGACGAGCATCGTCATCCCGGCCTCGGCGAGGCCGCGCATGACGCCGAGGACGTCCCCGACCAGCTCGGGGTCCAGCGCGGACGTCGGCTCGTCGAACAGCATCACCTCCGGGCCCATGGCGAGCGCGCGGGCGATGGCCACGCGCTGCTGCTGGCCGCCCGACAGCTGCGCCGGGTAGGCCTCGACCTTGTCGGCCAGCCCGACCCGCTCCAGGTTCTCCCGGGCGACGCGCTCGGCCTCCGCCCGGCCCCGTCTCAGCACCTTCCGCTGAGCGATCATGACGTTGCCGAGCGCGGTGAGGTGCGGGAAGAGGTTGAACGCCTGGAAGACCATGCCGATCCTGCGGCGGACGGCGTCGATGTCGACCTCGGGGCCGGTGACGTCGGCGCCGGCGACCCGGACCGTCCCGGCGGACGGCTCCTCCAGCAGGTTGACGCAGCGCAGCAGCGTCGACTTGCCCGAACCGGACGGGCCGATCACGCAGACGACCTCGCCCGCCGCCACATGGAAGTCGACGCCGCGCAGCACCTCGTTCGTGCCGAACGACTTGTACAGGCCGCTGATCTCGATGGCCGCCCGGCCATCGGCGTCCTTGACGAGGCTCGTCATCGCCGCCCCCTGCGCTGCCGCGCCTCCAGCCGCCGGGCCAGCAGGCTCAGCGGGATCGTGATGAGCAGATAGCAGATCCCCGCCACGATGATCGGGGTGGTGTTGCCCTGCTCGCCCGCGAGGTCGCGGCCGAACTTGGTGAGCTCCCGCTGCTGGAGCGTGATGCCGAGGAACAGCACCAGCGAGGAGTCCTTGCACAGCAGCACCAGCTCGTTGGTCAGCGGCGGGATGATGATGCGGAACGCCTGCGGGATGACGATCGAGCGCATCGCGCGGGTGTGCGACATGCCGAGCGACCGCGCCGCCTCCAGCTGCCCCTTCGGGACGGCCTCGATCCCGGCCCGGATCGTCTCGGCCATGTAGGCCGTGGCGGCGAGGCCGAGGGCCAGTCCCGCCTGCCCGGCGGCGCCGCCGGGGATGTTGGTGCCCGGGAAGGCCAGCGGCACGCCGACGCCCACGAAGATGAAGATCAGCAGCAGCGGCAGGCCGCGGAAGATCTCGATGTAGGAGGTGGCGAACCACCGGTACGGGGGCACCGACGACAGCCGCATCAGCGCGACGAGCAGCCCGCCGCCGAGGCCGATCCCGAACCCGACCGCGGTGTAGACGGCGGTGTTGCGCAGCCCGACCGTGATGATGTCGGGGAACAGGCTCTTGGCGACGTCCCAGTTGGCGAAGTTGAGCCGCAGGGTGCCCCAGTCGGCGAGCGCCAGCACCAGCACCACGACGACGACGAAGATCCCGTACTGGCCGCCGAGGGAGAGCTGCCGGCGGCGCCGGCGGGTCAGCCCGCCCGGCGCCGCCGCACCCTCGGCCGTCACGACCCGCCGCCGGCGGCGGCCGGCATTGGACCGATCCACTTCTCATAGATCCGCTTGTAGGAGCCGTCCGTCCTCGCCTGCGCGATCACCTGGTTCGTCATCTTCACCAGTTCGGGGTTGTGCCCCTTGCGCATCCAGAACCCGTACTGCTCGCCGGTGTTCAGGTTCGCGGCGATCTCGAAGCCGGCGTTCGCCGGGTCCTTCAGCCAGCCCTTGACGACCGGGTCGTCCTGCACGATCACGTCCACCTGGCCGGTGCGCAGCCCGTTCAGCTCGGCGTTGGAGTTGTCGAACGAGCGCGGGTCGAAGCCCTTGCCCTTGACGAAGTCCTCGCCGGTCGTGCTCGCCTGCGAACCGAGCTTGAGCTTCTTGCCCTTGACGTCGTCGAGCGAGGTGATCCCGCTGCCCTTCTTCGCCATCAGCGACTGCGTGGCGTCGAAGTAGGGGGCCGAGACGTCCATGAACTTCACCCGGTCGGGCTTGATCGTCATGCCGCCCATCTGGATGTCGCACTTGCCGGCGTTCAGCGCCGACCCCGTCTTCATCGTCTCGAACGGGGTGTCGACGATCTTCTGGGTGACGCCGAGCCGCTTGGCGACGAGGTCGATGAGCTCGACGTCGAAGCCCACGACCTTGCCCGACTTCTTGTCCTCCGACTGGAAGGGCGGGTAGGGCAGGTGCGTGCACGAGGTGAGCGCGCCCTTCTCGATGAGCTTCACGCCCTGCACCGTCGCGCCCTCGTCGCCACCGCACGCCGACGCCGTCAGCGCCAGGGCCGCGAGCCCCGCGCCGAAGGCCCGGAGCGTCGTCCGTCTCGACACGTTTCCTCCTGATCGTGCTGGCTTCCGATCACCGCACTATCGCACGTCCCCCGGGCGGGGGGCAGTGCCGGGCGGCTGACTCGCCCATGACCGTCCCCGGATATCCGTTTCCCGGAAATTGACGTGGCGATCATGGTCGTCCGGCAAGGTGATCGTTAGCGTGGATCGCGTCGTGGACATCTCACTTCTTCTCTCGATGACCGACCGGGTGACCGCGCTGGCCACACCGTCGGCCATGCACCCGGAGTCGTGGCAGCTGTGCGCGCAGGTGGAGGCCTGGGCACGCGGCCGCGGGCTGGTGCTCGGGGATCCGGACACCTCCCCGCTCGGCCGGGCGCGCTGCGAGCGGCTCGCCGCCCGCGTCCTGCCGTCCGCCGACCTGGCCGCCGTCGACCTGTTCGCCCGCTGGCTGACCTGGACGCTCGCGCTGGACGACACGCTGGACCACGCGCCGCTCGCCGACAGCGGCAGCGCCGTGCACGCGCTGTACGACGACCTGCTGCGCGCGATGCGGCGCGGCCACGCCCGGCCCGGCGCCCGCCCGCTGGAGGCGGCGCTCGTGGAGCTGTGGCAGGCCACGTCCAAGGACATGAGCCGCGACTGGCGCCGCCGGTTCATGCTGCACCTGGAGGCGCACCGCGACGGCTGCGCCGAGGAGGCCGTCAACCGGCGGATCAGCCACGTCCCGACCGAGCAGGAGTACCCGGCGCTGCGCCGCCGGGCGTCCGGGCCGTTCCTGTTCGACCTGATCGAGGCCGTGCTCGGCGTCGAACTGCCGGCGCGGCTACTGCGCACGCCCCGCTGGAAGACACTCGCCGACGGCGTCGCCGACGCGCTGGCCTGGGCCAACGACCTCGCCTCGCACGACCTGGAGGCCGCGCGCGGCGACGTGCACGACCTGCCCGCCGTCCTCGCCAGGGCGCACGGGGTGGACGAGGCGCGGGCGGCCCACCTGGTCGCCGACCGGATCGCCGACCGGCTGGAGGAGGCGTGGACGGCGGCGCGCAGGCTGCCGGAGATGCTCGACCGGCTGGACCTGACGGTCGCGCAGCGCGCCGCCGCCGCGCAGGTCGTCAAGGTCCTGCTGGACACGCCGCGCGCGCACATGGACTGGCTCGCCGAGTCCGGCCGCTACGGGCCGGGCGCCTCCCCCGCGCCGCCGCGCCTGGACGCGCTCGCGTCGCTGCGCTGAGCGCCGGCCAGGGCGTCCCCGGCCGGCGTGCGGACGTACAGGACGCGGCGCCCCATGCGGTGCCCGGTGACGAGGCCACAGGCGCGCAGGACGCCCAGATGCTGGCTGACGGCCCCCGCGGTCACACCCAGCCGCCGGGCCAGATCGGTGGTGGACGCGGGAGTGGCGAGCGCCGTCAGCAGCTCGGCGCGGCGGCGTCCCATCAGCGCGGCCAGAGCGCCGGCGCGCGGCTCGTCCGGCCGCCCCGTCTCCCAGAGCGTCGCCGCGCCACGCGGCGGGTAGCTGACCATCGGCTGGTAGGGCGGCACCATCACCGACACCTGCGGCCACACGAACGCGCTCGGGACGAGCAGGATCCCGCGCCCGGCGAGCTCGCCGCGGAAGTCCCAGTGGCGGTCGACGGAGAGCGTCCCGGCGCGCCATGAGACCGCCTCGTGCAGGTCACCGAACACGCCCGCGGCGCCCTCGGCGGCGAGCGCGGCGCTGCGGCGCAGGACCTCCCCCTCCAGAAGGTCGCGGACGCGCGGCCAGAACGGCTCCACGGCCACCTCCCAGTACCGTTCGAGGAGGTCGGCGAGCGTCGCGAGGGTGCCTTCGGGGTCGGCGGCCATGGCGCGGCGGGCGGGCCGGGGCGGGTTTCCGGGCGCGGTCCAGGTGAGCTCGGCGGCCACGACCTCGGGCGGGGTGGCGCGGACGGTCGCGAGCTCCGCGCCGAGGTCGGGCAGGGGCGTGCGCGGCGGCGGGGTGAGGAAGTCCGGGATGTACCCGGCGGGCAGGACGACGTCCAGCAGCGTCTCGAAGCCGAGGCCGCGCAGCCGCGGGCGGACCGTGCGCACCCACGGCAGGTGGAGCGCGTGGCCGGACGGGTCGGCGAGCACCCGCAGGCTGCGCACCATCTCCCACAGCGGCGAGAACGCGAACCGGACCCGCGCCACGTCGTCCGGCGCGAGCACGAACTCGATCATTTAGCCCAGGCTAAATGAATGTCTCGGAGCACGCGCCGCCCCCACCATCGTGAAAGTGACGACACTGGAAGAGACTCCTGTCGGTCCCTCTCCCGGCAGGTTCGCGGCGTTCCTCCGGCCCCGGGTCGGCGGTTTCCCCCGGCCCTTCTGGGTGCTGTGGGCGGGCACCCTGCTCAACCGCCTCGGGACCATGGTCGAGCCGTTCCTCGGCCTCTACCTGACGTCCATGCGCGGGCTGTCGCTGGCCCAGGCCGGCGTGACGATGGCCGTGCTGGGCGCGGGCTCGCTGGCCGGGCAACTCGCGGGCGGCCTGCTCGCCGACCGCCTCGGCCGCCGCGCGACCCTGACGCTGGCGACCGTCGGCACCGGCGCGGCCATGCTCGCGCTCGGCTACGCCCAGGGGCTCCCCGCGATCCTCGCGGCCGCGCTGGTGCTCGGCCTGCTCCTGGACATGTACCGGCCCGCCGCGCAGGCGATGGTGGCCGACATCATCTCCCCGGCCGAGCGCCCGCGCGCGTTCGGGCTGCTGTTCTGGGCGATCAACCTCGGCTGGGCCGTCGCCATGGTGCTCGGCGGGACGCTCGCGCAGCAGGGCTTCCTGTGGCTGTTCTGGATCGACGCCCTCACCTGCGCGGCGTTCGGCCTGCTCGTGTGGCGGGCCATCCCGGAGACGCGCACCCGCGACGCCCGCGCCGAGCGGACGGGCGGGTTCGGCCGCGTGCTGCGCGACCGGGTCATGGTCGGCTACGTGCTGGTCACCCTCATCTACACGTTCGTGCTCATGCAGGGCATGACGACCATGCCGCTCGCCATGAAGCAGGACGGGCTCGGCCCGCGGTCCTACGGCCTGGCGATCGCCGCGAACGGCGCGCTGATCATCATCGTCCAGCCGCTGGTGAACGCGTGGCTGGCGCGGCGCGACCACAGCCTGGTGCTGGTGGCGGGCTTCGCGCTCGTCGGCGTCGGCTACGGGCTCACCTCACTCGCCTCCTCGCTGGCCGCCTACACGGCGACGATCCTCGTGTGGACGCTCGGGGAGATCATCGCCGCGTCCGTCCTGCAGGCCGTCGTCGCCGACCTCGCGCCCGCCGGCCTGCGCGGCCGCTACGGCGGCCTCTACGGGATGGCGTGGTCGGGCGGCTTCCTGCTGGCGCCGCTCGGCGGCACCCAGCTGCTCGGCGCCGGAGGAGCGCCCGCACTGTGGCTGACCTGCGGGGGTCTCACCCTGGCCGCCGCCGCGGCGCAGCTCGCGCTCGGCCCCGCGATCCGGCGCCGCCGCGCCGCCGCGCTCGCCGCCGACTTCTCGTCAAAGTGACGAAACCGGGTCCGGCGTTCTACCCTTGGACCGTGGCACAACTCAGGCTCGCGCTCGCGCAGGTGAACTCGACCGTCGGCGACCTCGACGGCAACGCCGACCAGATCGTGACGTGGACGCGCCGCGCCGCCGAGGCGGGCGCGCACCTCGTCGCATTCCCGGAGATGATGCTGACCGGCTACCCCGTGGAGGACCTCGCGCTGCGCGCGTCCTTCGTGGACGCCTCCCGCGAGGCCCTCCAGCGGCTCGCCCGCCGGCTCGCCGACGAGGGGCTCGGTGACCTGCCCGTGGTCACCGGCCACCTCGACCGCCCGCCGGCCGGCGGGGCCCGCTCCGGCCGGCCCGGCGGCCTGCCGCTGAACGCCGCCGCGTGGCTGCACGGCGGCGAGGTGCTCGTCCGCTCCGCCAAGCACCACCTGCCCAACTACGGCGTGTTCGACGAGTACCGGATCTTCGCGCGCGGCGACCGGCTGCCGGTCGTCCGGCTGCACGGCGTGGACGTCGCCACCGCCATCTGCGAGGACCTCTGGCAGGACGGCGGCCCGGTCAGCGTCACGAGCGCCTCCGGCGCGGGGCTGCTCCTGGTGATCAACGCCTCCCCCTACGAGCGCAACAAGGACGACGCCCGGCTCGAACTGTGCGCGAGCCGCGCCCGCGAGGCCGGCTGCGCGCTCGCCTACGTCAACATGGTCGGCGGCCAGGACGAACTCGTCTTCGACGGCGACTCGGTCATCGTCGGCCCGGACGGCTCGCCGCTGTCCCGCGCCCCCCAGTTCGTGGAGCACCTCCTCGTCACCGACCTGGACCTGCCGGCCGCCGGCCCGGCCGCCGCGGAGGGCCCCGTCCGCGTCGACGCCCAGGACGGCACCACGATCACCATCGACCGGCACGTCCTGTCCACCGACCCGCTGCCCGCCTACCCCGCCGAGCCGCGGACGGTCGCGCCGCCCCTGGAGGACCTCGCCGAGGTGTACGCGGCGCTCGTCCTCGGCACCCGCGACTACGTCCGCAAGAACGGCTTCCGCTCCGTCGTGCTCGGTCTGTCCGGCGGCATCGACTCGGCACTCGTCGCCACCATCGCCTCCGACGCCATCGGCCCGGAGAACGTGCACGCCGTCCTGCTCCCGAGCCGCTACTCCTCTGAAGGCTCCGTCGTGGACGCCGAGGAACTCGTCAAGCGGCAGGGCGTCAACTCGCGCATCGTCCCCATCGCCGACATGGTCGAGGCGTTCGAGAAGCAGCTCGACCTGCACGGCCTCGCCGCCGAGAACCTCCAGGCCCGCATCCGCGCCAACGTGTGGATGGCCCTGTCCAACGAGGACGGCCACCTCGTCCTCACCGGCGGCAACAAGAGCGAGCTCGCGACCGGCTACTCCACCCTCTACGGCGACTCCGCGGGCGGCTTCGGCCCCATCAAGGACGTCTTCAAGCTCACCGTCTGGGACCTCGCCCGCTGGCGCAACGCCCAGGCCGGCAAGGACGCGCCGCTCCTGCACCCCTTCACGCAGGAGCCCATCCCCGAGGCCATCATCGTCAAGGAACCGTCCGCCGAGCTGCGCCCCGGCCAGCGCGACCGCGACAGCCTCCCCGACTACGCCCTCCTGGACCCGATCCTCACCGACTACGTCGAGCGCGACATGGGCCGCGACGCCCTCGTCGAGGCCGGCCACGACCCCGCCCTGGTCGAACGCGCCATCCGCCTCGTCGACATCGCCGAGTACAAGCGCCGCCAGTACCCGCCCGGCCCCAAGATCACGCCCAAGAACTTCGGCCGCGACCGCCGCCTCCCCATCACCAACCGCTGGCGCGAGCTAGCCCAGGGGGGCGACCCCCTGGAACCCCCGTCACGAGCCGGGCGATCCTCACGCCACGGCTGAGGCTTCTTGTGCCCGTGCGGGTTCGCGTCGTGTCGCTGCGGTCGCTGTGTCTTCCCTGGGGGGCGACCCCCTGGAACCCCCGTCACGAGCCGGGCGATCCTCACGCCACGGCTGAGGCTTCTTGTGCCCGTGCGGGTTCGCGTCGTGTCGCT
>NZ_JBEZJI010000071.1:0-257 GCF_040649435.1 Actinomadura sp. NPDC048955 | reverse complement strand
GCGGTCGCCCGGCTCGGCGGGTCGGGCGACCTCCAGGCGCCAGAGCGCCTTCCAGCCGCCCGACCCGCGCCCCGGCTCAGGCCCCCGATTCAGGTC
Source organism: Actinomadura sp. NPDC048955 (assembly GCF_040649435.1). Taxonomy (NCBI): domain Bacteria; kingdom Bacillati; phylum Actinomycetota; class Actinomycetes; order Streptosporangiales; family Thermomonosporaceae; genus Actinomadura; species Actinomadura sp. NPDC048955. Next base: position 161 of record NZ_JBEZJI010000071.1, on the reverse strand, counting down.
CACTCCAAGAGCGTCACAGCCGTGGCACCTCCAAGAGCGTTGGACGTGAACGACTCACACCTTCTTGGGCTTGTAGCTCAGCCGGGGTGCGGGCGGGCGCGTGGAGCGAGCGCAGCGAGCGCAACGCGCATGCCCGCCGACGCAGGCGACCGCAGCGACGC
>NZ_JBEZJI010000070.1:0-45811 GCF_040649435.1 Actinomadura sp. NPDC048955 | reverse complement strand
AGATCACCGATCTCCAGGCGCTCGTCCGTTCGCGCGCTCGCCGCGGGTCAGCCCGTGGCGTCGGACAGGAAGGCCAGCAGGTCCTGACGGGTGATGAGGCCCTTGGGCTTGCCGTCCACGAGGACGACGGCGGCGCCGGACTTCTCCAGGACGCCGACGGCCTTGCTGACCGGCTCGCCGGAGCCGAGCGTCGGCAGCGGCGCCGCCATGTGCGCCTCGACCGGCTCGGTCATCTTGGCCTGGCCCTTCACCATGATGTCGAGCAGGTCGGTCTCCCCGACCGAGCCGACCACCTCGGCCGCCATGACCGGCGGCTCCTCCTTCATCACCGGCAGCTGCGACACCTCGTACTCGCGCATGATGGCGATCGCGGTCTGCACGGTCTCGTGCGGGTGGACGTGCACGAACTCGGGCAGCGTGCCGCCCTTGCGGGTGAGCACCTCGCCGACCCGCGCCTCCTCGGTGGAGGGGGTGAGGAAGCCGTAGTCCGCCATCCAGCTGTCGTTGAAGATCTTGCCGAGGTAGCCGCGGCCGCCGTCGGGCAGCAGCACCACGATCACCGCGTCCGGATCGGCGCGCTCGGCCACGCGCAGCGCGGCGACGACGGCCATCCCGCAGGACCCGCCGACGAGCAGCGCCTCCTCGCGGGCGAGGCGGCGGGTCATGGTGAAGGAGTCCTTGTCGGACACCGCGATGACCTCGTCGCAGATGTCGCGGTCGTAGGTCTCGGGCCAGATGTCCTCGCCGACGCCCTCGGTGAGGTAGGGGCGGCCGCTGCCGCCGGAGTAGACCGAGCCCTCCGGGTCGGCGCCGACGATCCGGACCCGTCCGCCGGAGACCTCCTTGAGGTAACGGCCGACGCCGCTGATCGTGCCGCCGGTGCCGATGCCCGTGACGAAGTGCGTGATGCGGCCCTCGGTCTGCTCCCACAGCTCCGGCCCGGTCGTCTCGTAGTGCGACTGCGGGTTCTGCGGGTTGGTGTACTGGTTCGGCTTCCACGCGTCGGGGATCTCGGTCACGAGGCGGTCCGAGACCGAGTAGTAGGAGTCGGGGTGCTCGGGGTTCACCGCCGTCGGGCAGACGACGACCTCGGCGCCGTAGGCGCGCAGCACGTCGATCTTGTCCTTGCCGACCTTGTCGGGGCAGACGAAGACACAGCGGTAGCCGCGCTCCTGGGCGACGATGGCGAGCCCGACCCCGGTGTTGCCGGACGTCGGCTCGACGATCGTCCCGCCCGGGCGCAGCGCGCCGGACTTCTCGGCGGCGTCGATCATGCGGACCGCGATGCGGTCCTTCACCGACCCGCCGGGGTTGAAGTACTCCACCTTGGCGAGCACCTGCGGCGCCCGGCCGCCGCCCACGCCGGCGGTCACCTTGCGCAGCCGAACGAGCGGGGTGTTGCCCATCAGTTCGACGAGCGAGTCGTGTACGTGCACCGCGACATCCTTGTCGTTCAGTGTGTTGATCCTGAGGTTGCGTCCCTGTTCCGCCGCCGGTCACGCGCGCGAACCGGCGCAGGGACCGGAAGGTTTCCCGTTCCCGACGGTAGCCGAGATCGGCCACCGCAGGTATCGCGACCCTTGCGCGCGGGTAGGAACTTATTCACGGAGGGTCAGCGCAGCATGTGGAGAGCATTCACCGCCCGCCGCATCGCGGCCGCCGCCGCCTACGGCGGAGGAGGCATCACCGCGCTCGGCGGCATCACGTTCGGCCTGCTGCTGATGCAGGCCAGGCTCGCCCGCAGGACCATCCTCGCACGCCCGAACGGCGACCCGCCGATCGCCGACGGGCTGTACGGCGGGACGCGCGACGGCGAACCGCTCTCGCTCGTCATGCTGGGCGACTCCACCGCCGCCGGGCTCGGCGTGCACACCCCGGACGAGACGCCCGCCGCGCTGCTGGCGACCGGGCTGTCGGCGATCGCGGGACGTCCCGTCCGGCTGACGAACGTGGCCCGCTCCGGTTCCCGCTCGCAGGCGCTCGGCGGGCAGGTCGACCGGGCCCTGCAGACCCGTCCCGACGTCGCCGTCATCATGATCGGCGCCAACGACGTGACGGGGCGGGTCCCGGCCGCCGAGTCGGTCCGCCACCTCGCCCGCGCAGTGGAGCGGCTGCGCGGCGCCGGCGGCGAGGTCGTCGTCGGCACCTGCCCCGACCTCGGCTCCGTCAAGTCGCTGATGCCGCCGCTGCGCTGGTTCGCGCGGCGGGCGAGCCGGCAGCTCGCCGCCGCCCAGACGATCGCCGTCGTCGAGCGCGGCGGCCGCTCGGTGTCGCTCGGCGACCTGCTCGGCCACGAGTTCGCCGCCGACCCCCTGGCGATGTTCAGCGAGGACCGCTACCACCCGTCCGCCCGCGGCTACGCCGCCGCGGCGGCCGCCGTGCTGCCGTCGATGGCGTCCGCGCTCGACCTGGGCCACGACCTGTCCGCGCACCTGACGGCGGACGTCCTCCCCGTCTACCTCGCCGCGGCCGAGGCCGCCGAGCGGGCCGGCACGGAGGTCAGCGGCGCGTCGGTCGCCGGGCGCGACCGCGGCCCCCGGGGCCGCTGGGCCACGCTGCGGCGTCCCCCGCTGCGCCTGCCCTGGCGCCACTCGGAGCCGGGGCCCGCCCGGTCACCGGTGGCGGACCCCGGCCGTCCGGAGCACCGGCCGGGCCTGCGCCCGCGGTGGCCTGACCGGTGGCGCCGGTCCCACCCTCGGGTGCCGGACGTCCCGGGCACATGGGGCGGCGGTCACCAGGCCACCGGGACCCCGCCCAGGTGAGCACGGTAAGCCCGCACTTATTGGACGTGCCGTCCATCAGCTCCAGGGGGCGGCGTGTACGCCGCGGGGGCCCAGCGGCTAGATTGCTGGTGACCGGTGAGTAACACCGTTGGCCGCTGAGAAGGAGACCCGCACATGCCCGAGGCAGTCATCGTCGCAACCGCGCGCTCGCCGATCGGGCGCGCCTTCAAGGGGTCGCTCAAGGACATCCGGCCCGACGACCTCACCGCCCAGATGATCACGGCCGCGATGGCGAAGGTCCCGCAGCTGGACCCGGGCCAGATCGACGACCTGCTGCTCGGCTGCGGCCTGCCCGGCGGCGAGCAGGGCTACAACATGGCGCGCGTGGTGTCGGTCCTGCTGGGCTGGGACAACGTGCCCGGCGCCACCATCACCCGGTACTGCTCGTCCTCGCTCCAGACGACGCGGATGGCGCTGCACGCGATCCGCGCCGGGGAGGCCGACGTCATCGTCTCGGCGGGCGTCGAGACCGTCAGCCGGTTCTCCAAGGGCAGCAGCGACGGCCTGCCCGACACGCAGAACCCGCTGTTCGCCGACGCCCAGGGCCGCACCGCCAAGGCCGGCGAGGGCGGCGCCGCCGTGTGGCACGACCCGCGCGAGGACGGCGCGCTGCCCGACATCTACATCGCGATGGGCCAGACCGCCGAGAACGTGGCGGCCCTGCGCGGCGTGTCCCGGCAGGCGCAGGACGAGTTCGGCGTCCGGTCGCAGAACCTCGCCGAGAAGGCCCTCGCCAACGGGTTCTGGGAGAAGGACATCACCCCGGTGACGCTGCCGGACGGCTCCGTCGTGGCCAAGGACGACGGCCCCCGTCCCGGCACCACCTACGAGAAGGTGTCGCAGCTCCAGCCGGTGTTCCGCCCGGACGGGACGGTCACCGCCGGCAACTGCTGCCCGCTGAACGACGGCGCCGCCGCGGTCGTGGTCATGAGCGACACCAAGGCCGCCGAGCTCGGCATCACCCCGCTGGCCCGCGTCGTGTCGACCGGCGTCACCGGCCTGTCCCCCGAGATCATGGGCCTCGGCCCGGTGGAGGCGTCCCGCAGGGCCCTCGCCAAGGCCGGAATGACGATCGACGACATCGACCTGGTCGAGATCAACGAGGCGTTCGCGGCGCAGGTGCTGCCGTCCGCCGAGGAGCTCGGCATCGACCACGACAAGCTGAACGTCAACGGCGGCGCGATCGCGGTCGGCCACCCCTTCGGCATGACGGGCGCGCGGATCACCTCCACGCTCCTCAACGGCCTCCGGTTCCACGACAAGCAGTTCGGTCTGGAGACCATGTGCGTGGGCGGCGGCCAGGGCATGGCCATGGTCCTGGAGCGCCTCTCCTAGAGGTAAGACCGGCCTTACCTGGGGAAACGGAACCCAGACCTGCGCACGGTGGCCCGCGCGGAACCGCCCTCGGGCGGCTCCACGCGGGCCACCTGCGCGTTTCCGGGGATCATCCCCGTTACGGATGATCTACGTAACGCAATAGATAGGTCCCCGTTAGGGGGTTGTCACATGCGGAGAGGTGTTGCAGAGTCGGCAGGAAGAGCCCCGCGACCTGGAGGTGCCAATTGTCACTGAACCACTCGCCGGAAACGCACAGCAAGCTGATAGCCCGCATTCCGCAAGTCACCGGACGTGACATCCCCGAGTGGTTCACCACGATCGAGAACGGGCCCTCGTTCACGCGCTGCGAGGAACGCAGCACCTGGCTGGCCGAGGAGCACAACCTCTCCCACGGCTACGCCGCGGCCCTGGTCCGCGAGCACGAGCGCACACGCCGCGCCCGCCACTACTGAGCACGCGCCTCCTCCGGGAGGGCGCGCCCGTCGAACTTCATAACGAACGTTGCGGGATCCCGCCAGAGGATGCCCCCGCCGTCGTGCCGCTGCGCGCCACGACCTTGGCGCAGAGATCCCGCACAGATCAGCCCCACGCCGTCCCGGCGCGGGGCTGATCATCGCGAGGGCGCTAGTCGCGCCCGGAGAAGTAGCTGAGCAGCCGCAGGATCTCCAGGTAGATCCACACCAGGCTCAGGACCAGCCCGAACGCGCAGTACCAGGCGAACTTCTCGGGCGCGCCGGTCCGGACCCCGGTCTCCACGGCGTCGAAGTCGAGCAGCAGGAAGAAGCAGCCGACGAGGATCGCGGCGACGCTGAAGACGTAGGCGAGCGGGCTGCCGGGGTCGCGGATCCCGATCCCGTGGTCGCCGCCGAACAGGTGCACCACCAGATTGACGATCATCAACCCGATCAGCGCCAGCCCGGCGGCCATCACGAACCGGGCGAACTTGGGCGTGACCCGCACGATGCGCAGCGCGTAGACGGCGAGAGTGGCGCCGAAGGCCAGCGCCGTCCCGACCACCGCCTGGAAGACCACGCCGTGGTAGATGTCGTTGTAGGAGTGGCTGATGAGGCCGACGACGACGCCGTAGACCGCGGCGAACGCCAGCACGGTCGCCGCGTTCGCCTTGCGGCCGAACGCGATGAACGCCCAGATGCCGATCTCGGCGATGAGCGCCACGACCAGCACGGGCGCGGCGAGCGAGGTGGGCACGAGCGCCCACGCGAGCGCCGCCGTGATCATCAAGGTCACGAGCGTGAGGAACCCGCGGACGACGACGTCGTCCATGGTCATCGGCCGGGTGGCGGCCGGCGCGTATCCGGGCGCGGCGTACGCGGCCCCTCCGTAGGGCTGCGCGCCGTACCCCCCGGCCCGCTGGTCGAAGGCGTTCCCCCGGAACGCGGGGTTTCTGCTCTCCATCAGGTCTCCACTTCGGCCGACGTGACCCCCACTCTAAACCGCGTTCCCCCCACTTGATCAGCCCGAAACCCACCACACCAGCCACGCCCCACCTAACCCCAGCAGCAAAGGCGTAGCCGAGCCCCCCGCAGCGCACAGACCTCCCCCGCCGGCAAAGGCGAAGCCGAGCCCCAGCGGGGAAACGCACCCACATCAGCCCCCGCGACAGCGAAGGCGAAGCCGAGCCCACACGAGCGAAGGCGAAGCCGAGCCCACACGAGGGCGAAGCCCGAGCATCGGGGGTTCCAGGGGGTCGCCCCCCTGGGCAGACACTGCGAGCCCCGGCGAAGCCGATCGAAGATCGGCGAGCAGGGTTGGCTGCACGTGCCCCTGGTCGGACTCGAACCGACACACTGGCTCTTTTAGGGAGCCTGCCTCTGCCGTTGGGCTACAGGGGCGGCGTCATCATATCGAGTCAGTGGTTGTCATCGCCGTCCTCAGGGGCCTTGGGAGTGGAGCTCCTGCGGCCGGGTTCGGCCAGTGGAACGGTCCGGCCGGTCAAGGACGGTTGTCAGATGTCGTGCTTGCGGCCGGCGGCGAGCTCGAACTCCTGGCGGGGCCATTCGAGTTCTCCCAGCGAGACGATCTCGCGACGGAAGAACGCGGCGAGGGTCCAGTCCATGGTGATGCGGAACTTGCGGTTGACGGTCGGCATGCGCGACAGGTGGTAGGTGCGGTGCATGAACCAGGCGGGGAGGCCGCGGAGCTTGAGCCCGTAGACGTTGGCGACGCCCTTGTGCAGGCCGAGGCCGGCGACCGAGCCGACGTAGGCGTGCACGTACGGCTTGCGGGGTTTGCCGCGCAGGTCCGCCACGATGTTGTCGGCGAGGCGCTTGGCCTGGCGGACGGCGTGCTGGGCGTTGGGGGCGGTGAAGTCTCCGGTGTCGGTGAGGTCGGGGACGGCGGCGTTGTCGCCGGCGGCGTAGACGCCGTCGAGTCCTTCGACGGTGAGTTCGGCGGTGGTCCTGATGCGGCTCTTGTCGTCGAGGGGCAGGTCGCTGTCCTTGACGACGGGGTGGGGTTTCACGCCGGCCGTCCAGACGAGGGTGCCGGCTTCGAACTCCTCGCCGTCGCTCAGCACGATGCGGCGTTTCTCGGCGGATTTCAGCAGCGTCTTCATCTTGATCTCGATGCCGCGGCGGCGCAGGGCCTCGGCGGTCCAGCGGCCCATCTCGGGGCCGACCTCGGGGAGGATGCGGTCGGTGGCCTCGACCATCATCCAGCGCATCTCCTTCTCGTCGATGGTCGGGTACCAGCGGCAGGCGTCGCGGGCCATGTCCTCCAGTTCGGCCATGGCTTCGACGCCCGCGAATCCGGCGCCGACGAAGACGAAGGTGAGGGCGCGTCTGCGGACGGTCTCGTTGTCCGGGTTGGACGCGGCGATGTCGAGCTGGTGCAGGACGTGGTTGCGCAGGAAGATCGCCTCTTCGACGGTCTTGAAGCCGATCCCGCATTCGGCGAGGCCCGGGATGGGCAGGGTCCGCGAGATGGAGCCGAGGCTGACCACGAGCAGGTCGTATTCCACGTCCCGTTCCGGGACGCCGGCGGTGTGGGCGCCGGCGGGCCGGATGGTGACCCGTCTGGAGGCGTTGTCGATCCGCGTCACGAACCCGTTGACGACGCGGCAGCGGTTCAGGACCTTGCGCAGCGGCGCGACGACGTGGCGGGGCTCGAGGTTCCCCGCGGCCGCCTCGGGCAGGAACGGCTGGTAGGTCATGTAGGACTGCGGGTCGATGACGGTGACGGCGACCTCGCCGCGGCGGAGTTCGCCGCGCAGCCTCTTCTGCAGGCGCAGGGCCGTGTACATGCCGACGTATCCGCCGCCGACGATCACGATCTGTTTCGTGCGCTGGATTGGCATATCCGGAGCGATACCCGCTTCTGTCGCGGGCTCACGTCTTGGGGGGAGGTGCGAACTTCCTCGCCGCGTCCGACATCTCATCCGATGTACCACCAGAAAGGGAGACTGCGAGGTCAGGGCCCGACGGGGGCGCCAAGCGGTCGCGGGCGGCGGATCGGTGCAGGGGCCGGTCCGCCGCGCCACGGCCGCTTGGCCAAGGCCCTGCCTCGCGGTCAGGCTCCTGGTGGGGACAGCTCTCATTGGGGGATGCGATGCCACGAGTCATCTGGGGGACATTCGCCGTCGCGGCCGTCACCGCTCTCGTGGGGTGCGGTGGGGGCAGCTCCAACGCCGGGCGCACGTCGTCCGAAGGGGACGGTCCGACGGCGCAGTCCGGTGCAACGAGCTCCAGCCCGTCCGGTCCGACGACCGGTGGCGGGAGGACCCGACCGTCAGTATCGGAAGCGGGGGAAGCGCGCAGGAGCCACACTGCACCACGGGCATGCTCGCCGCGTCACTCAGCGGTCTCGACGCGGGCGCGGGCAACCGCTACGTGACGCTCACGCTGACCAACAATTCCGGGAAGCACTGCCGGACCGGCGGCTGGGCGGGACTCCAGCTCTCCGGCACGGCCGGGCGGATCCCCACCAAGGTCTTCCGCGAGGGGACGGCGCGCACGATCGTGATCCCCAACGGCGGCCGCGCCTACGCGCGGCTGCACTGGGCGGTCGTCCCCGCCGACGACGAGACGGGGACGACCTGCGAGCCCGTGGCGGACACCCTGAAGGTGATCCCGCCGAACCAGACCGAGGCCGTGAGCGCGAAGTGGAAGTACGGGCCGGTCTGCCAGCACGGCGAGATCCGGCTGACGCCTCTCGCGACGGCTCCTCCGGCCTAGTGGTGGTCGCGGGCGCGGACGAAGACCGCGTCCAGCATGTCCTCGGTGACCCGGCCGGTGAAGGTGTTCTGCTGGCTCGGGTGGTAGCAGCCCAGCAGCAGGACGGGGTCGCGCCGGGCCGCCGACGGCGGTGGCGCCAGCTCGACCTCGGCGCCGTGGCCGAACTTGGGCCGGGGGCGCGGCACCGCGTACCCGGCCTGCTTCAGCGCGGGCCACACCCCCTGCCAGGCGAACCCGCCGAGGCACACCACGCACCGGACGCTCGGGGCGACCTGCTCGACCTCGCGCGCGAGCCACGGCAGGCAGGTCGTCCGCTCCAGGGGCGTCGGCTTGTTGTCGGGCGGGGCGCAGCGGACGGTAGCCGCCATCCGCGCGCCGATCAGCCGCTGCCCGTCGCCCGCGTGAACGCTGGTCGGCCGGGCCGCCAGCCCGACCCGGTGCAGGGACGCGAACAGCCAGTCGCCCGAGCGGTCGCCGGTGAAGATCCGGCCGGTGCGGTTGCCGCCGTGCGCGGCCGGGGCCAGCCCGACGATCAGGATGCGCGGCCGATCGTCGCCCCATCCGGCGACGGGGCGGCCCCAGTACCGCTCGTCGGCGAACGCCCGGCGACGCTGGACGGCGACCTTCTCCCGCCACTCCACGAGCCGGTCACAGGCGCGGCACACCGACTGGCGGGCGCACAGCTCGTGCAGATCCGGCGCCCCGGCGGCCAGCTCGGCGACGTCGCCGGCGTCGCGGGCGACGGGGGTCGCGGGGCCGGCGGGATCTTCAGGCCACCCTGACCCGGGCGGCACGAACGGAGGGTTGGCGGGCGGCATACCACCGATCGTCCCACGCCACGGCCGGTGGCCGGGTTCCGCCCATGGCCGGTGGGAGGCGGGTCCGGTCGGTACGATGCGTTCGCCGGTCGGGGAGGCGGGTGTCTCGGCACGCGCGTTGGGCGAAGCGGGAGGCAGGAGTGTCGCAACCGGGCTGGTACCCCGACCCCTACGGCACGGGCAGCCTGCGCTGGTGGGACGGGGCGAACTGGACCGAGCGGCTGAACCCCGAGCCCGACCGTCCGCCCCGGCTCCCGCGCCGGGAGCAGCGGCAGGACACCGGGCCCGGCGGGACGCACCACGCGGCTCCGCACGTGCCGACCTGGGACCGCGCTCCGTCCGTCCCCTCTCTCGACGTGAACGTGCGCGGCCTGCACCTGCACGCCGACGACCAGGGCGTCGCCTACGGGAACGCCTCGCTCACCTGGCCGCGCGTGGAGTGGGTGGCGTACTGGGCGGCGGAGCGGCCGGCCGGCCACGGCCACGCCGCCGGGGCCCAGTGGATCTTCCAGGCGGGGCGGTACCCGTTCCACGGCGGTCCCCGGGTGGAGGTGGTGATCGAGGCGGGCGCGCTGCCGGGCCGCCCGCCGGGGCCGGACGGCGAGCCGGAGCGCGTCTGGGGCGGGCTGATCCAGCTCTGCCAGGAGTACGCGGAGCCGCGGCTCGTCGAGGAGCTGGCCGGCCGCGTCCGCGCGGGCGAGTCGGTCGACGTGGCGCAGGGACTCACCGTCCATCCGGGCGGTGTGCGCGGCAACCGGGTGTCGCTGAGCTGGTCGTCGATCTCCGCGGCGACCGTCGACCGGGGCCGGGTCTGGATCCAGCAGGCCGGCAGCACCGCGCCGATCCTCTACGTCCCGCAGCAGAACCCGAACGCCGTGCTGATCCCCGCACTACTGGCGCGACTCAAGCACTAGGGCGGAAGTGGCCTCGGCCACGCACGCGAACGCGTGACCTGCCCGGTGGAGCGAAGCCGGAGGCGAGCGAAACCGGGCAGATCGCGATGCGATGCCGCGTTCGCCCAGGCCAGGTCACGTAGCGAGCCGCCAGGCGAGCGAAGTGGGCCGAGACTGAATTAGCACAGAGACCAGGCGATGCCGTCGAGGATGTCGTGCTCGCTGACGACGACGGCCCCGAACCCGTACTCGCGCATGATCCGGTCGAGGATGAGCGCGCCCGCGCCGATCACGTCGACGCGGCCGGGGTGCATGACGCCGAACTCGGCGCGCTCGGCGCGGGTGGCGTGCAGCAGCCGCCGCGTCACCTCGTGCACCTGGCCGGCGGTGATCCGCGCCAGGTGGATGCGGTCGGGCTCGTAGCGCGGCAGGTCGAGCGCGATGCCGGCGACCGTGGTGACGGACCCGGCGAGCCCCACGAGGGTGCGGGCCTCGTCCACCGGGACGGCCTCCCGGACGGTGGCGAGCGCGGTGTCGATGTCGGCGGCGGCGTTGGAGATCTGCTCGGGCGAGGGCGGGTCGTCCCTCAGGTGCCGCTCGGTCATCCGCACGCAGCCGATGTCGATGGAGCGGGCCGCGTCCGCCGACGAGCTGCCGAGCACGATCTCGGTGGACCCGCCGCCGATGTCGACGACCAGGTAGGGGCGGGCGGGGCGGAGTTTCGCCAGCTCGCGGGTGGCGCCGGTGAACGACAGCCCGGCCTCCTCGTCCCCGCTGATCACCTCGGGGACGACGCCGAAGATGTCGACGACGCCGCTGACGAAGTCGGCCCGGTTGGCGGCGTCGCGGGTCGCGCTGGTCGCGACCACGCGGGTCTTGACCGGCCCGTGCCCGTCGCCGTGCCGCTCGATCAGCTCGGCGTACCCGCGCATCGCGGTGAAGGTGCGCTCCAGCGCGGCGGGCGAGAGCCGCCCGGTCTGGTCGACGCCCTCCCCGAGCCGGACGATCTCCATCCGCCGTTCGACGTCGGTCAGGGTGCCGCCGCCCTCGCCGTCGCCGCCTCCGGCCGTGATGTCGGCGATCAGCAGGCGGACCGAGTTGGTCCCGCAGTCGATGGCCGCGACGCGCGTCACCGCGCCTCCCCGGGTTCAGGTTCCGATTCGACAGGTTCCACGGATTCGATCTGCACGCAGGGCCCCGAGCGCCACCAGTCGGGCAGCGCGTCCAGGGCCTCGCGGCCGAACGGGTTGACGCCCGGCACGGCCATCTCGTGCGCGACGAGGGCGTGCAGGCACTTGACGCGCTCCGGCATCCCGCCGGCGCTCTGCATGCCCTCGGGAAGCGGTTCGACGCCGTCCTCGCGGGCGGCCTCGTCGCGGCGGCGCAGGTAGTCGTCGTGGGCGGCGGCGTACTTCGCCGCCAGGGACGGGTCGTCGGCGAGCCTGGCCTGCATGTCGCGCATGACGCCGCTCCCCTCCAGGGTTCCGATGGCCGAGGCCGCCTTCGGGCACGTCAGGTAGAACAGCGTGGGGAAGGGCGTCCCGTCCGGGAGCCGCGGCGCCGTCTCGATCACGGCGGGCAGCCCGCAGGGGCAGCGCCCCGCCACGCGGCGGACGCCGCGCGGCTCGCGCCCGAGCTGGGCCGCGACCGCGGCCGTGTCACGTGCATCGATCATGTATCCACCCGCGGATCCGGGGATCCGTTCTCCTCGGCGCCTCAAGGAACGTCAGCGGGGCCTGTCGGCGGCCTCCACCGACCGCCACAGCGTCTCGTACCAGGGCGGCCTGCTCTCCGTTCCGCCCCTGCGGGACTGCTGCCCGTCCCCTTCACCGCCGTCCAGGACGATGTAACACTTCACGTCAGGGCGACAGTAATGGAGCCGCCGCGTCGCCTCACGCTCAATGTACGACTTGTCGCCCAGCTGTTGCTTGCGTTGGGCGAGGATCTCGACGTGGCGGCGGGACACCGCCTCCTGCCGGCGCAGGTCGGCGATCTCCTTGCGCTGGGCGATGTACTCCCGGACAGGGTAGGCGAGGCTCAGCGCGATCGCGCACATCACGACCGCGAGGATGGCGGCGCGGCTCGTCAGCGCCGGGTTCGAGCGGCGGCTCCGGCCGCCCCGCGCCCCGTGCTCGCCGCGGTCGGTCTCGTGGTCGTCGCCCTGCGCCATCGTGTCCCCTGCCTGTGGCTCGGCTGCCGGAACCCGGTCGCCCGGCGGGACGGGACGCCGCCCCGCCGGGTCACGCGGCTCAGCCCTGCGCGTCGAAGCGCGGGAACGCGGCGGCGCCGGCGTAGCGCGCGGCGTCGTCCAGCAGCTCCTCGATGCGCAGCAGCTGGTTGTACTTGGCGACCCGGTCGCTGCGGGCGGGGGCGCCGGTCTTGATCTGGCCGCAGTTGGTCGCGACGGCGAGGTCGGCGATCGTGGTGTCCTCGGTCTCGCCGGACCGGTGGCTCATCATGCAGCGGTAGCCGCTGGTCTGCGCGAGCGAGACGGCGTCGAGGGTCTCGCTGAGGGTGCCGATCTGGTTGACCTTGACCAGCAGGGCGTTGGCGGCGCCGGACTTGATGCCGCGGCCGAGCCGCTCGGGGTTGGTGACGAACAGGTCGTCGCCGACGAGCTGGACGCGGTCGCCGACGGCGGCGGTGAGGCCCTCCCAGCCGGTCCAGTCCTCCTCGTCGAGGGGGTCCTCGATGGAGACGAGCGGGTAGTCGCCGAGCAGCTCGGCGTAGTAGGCGGCCATGTCGTCGGCGGACCGCTTGGTGCCCTCGAACGCGTACTGGCCGTCGGCGTGGAACTCGGTGGCGGCGACGTCGAGCGCGAGGGCGATGTCGCGGCCGGGGGTGAAGCCGGCCTTGCGGATCGCCTCCAGGATGAGGTCGAGGGCGTCCCGGTTGCTCGGCAGGTCGGGGGCGAAGCCGCCCTCGTCGCCGAGGCCGGTGTTCAGGCCCTTGGACTTCAGCACCGACTTCAGCGCGTGGTAGGTCTCGGCGCCCCAGCGGACCGCCTCGGCGAAGGTGGCCGCGCCGATCGGCGCGATCATGAACTCCTGGACGTCGACGTTGGTGTCGGCGTGCGCGCCGCCGTTCAGGATGTTCATCATCGGGACGGGCAGCAGGTGCGCGTTCGGGCCGCCCACGTACCGGAACAGCGGCAGGCCGGCGGAGTCGGCGGCGGCCTTGGCGACGGCGAGGCTGACGCCGAGGATGGCGTTGGCGCCGAGCGCGGACTTGGCGGGGGTGCCGTCGAGGTCGATCAGCAGCTGGTCGATCAGGCGCTGGTCGGAGGCGGGGTAGCCGACGAGCTTCTCGTCGATGGTCTCGTTGACGGCCTTGACGGCCTTGCGGACGCCCTTGCCGCCGTAGCGCTCGCCCCCGTCGCGCAGCTCGACCGCCTCGAACTGGCCGGTGGAGGCGCCGCTCGGGACCGCCGCGTGCGCCTCGGTCCCATCGGCGAGCAGCACCTCGACCTCGACGGTCGGGTTGCCGCGGGAGTCAAGGATCTCCCGGGCGATTACAGCCTCGATCGACGACACGGGGAACCCCCTGATGGTGCGGATGGTCGGTGCGGTCACCGAGCCTATCCGCGCGGCCCCGCCGACGCCCAACCGCCTCGCCGTTGCCCGGCGCGCGGAGTACATAGAGGACGGCGGCGGCGAAACCACCCCACCGCGGCGACCGCATCGTGCCAGGAACGCGACTTGACGCGGAGAACACCCGCCTTATCTACTATGCAGGTCAAACAGACTTGATTGATAGGGAAAGATGACAATGCATCGTGGACTCCGCGGGCGCATCGCCGCCGTGGCACTGACCGCATCGGTCGCAGCGGGCACGCTCGGCGCCTGCGGCGGCGACGATGGGGGCTCCGGCGGGGACGCGGCCCCGCTGCGGCTCGGCTACTTCCCGAACATCACCCACGCGACCGCCCTCGTCGGCGTCGAGAAGGGCATCTTCGCCAAGCACCTCGGCACCGCGCCGAAGACCGCGACGTTCAACGCCGGCCCGGCCGCCGTCGAGGCGCTGTTCTCCGGGGCGATCGACGCGACGTTCGTCGGGCCCAACCCGTCCATCAACGCCTGGTCCAAGTCGCACGGCAAGGCGGTCCACATCATCTCCGGCGCTGCCTCGGGCGGCGTCTCGCTGGTCGTCAAGCCCGGGATCAAGGGCGTCCAGGACCTGCGCGGCAAGAAGATCGCGACCCCGCAGCTCGGCAACACGCAGGACGTGGCGCTGCGGTACTGGCTGAAGAAGAAGGGCCTCGCCGCGAACAAGGACGGCAGCGGGGACGTCAAGGTCGTCCCGCAGGAGAACGCCCAGACGCTGCAGACGTTCGCGCAGGGCGACATCGACGGCGCCTGGGTGCCCGAGCCGTACGCCTCGCGGCTGATCCTGGAGAACAAGGGCGAGCGGCTGCTGGACGAGAAGTCGCTGTGGCCCGGCGGCAAGTTCGTCATCACCAACCTGCTCGTCAGCCAGGAGTACGAGAAGAAGCACCCCGAGCAGGTCAAGAAGCTGCTCCAGGGCGTCGTGGAGGCGACCGACTACATCACTCGGAACAAGGCGGACGCCGAGAAGGTCACCAACGACGCCCTCGCCAAGCTCAGCGGCAAGCCGCTCAAGCAGGACGTGCTCGCCGCGGCCTTCAAGGAGATCGACTTCACCACCGACCCGGTCGCGTCCTCGCTGGTCGCCGGCGCGGCGCACGCCGAGGAGATCGGCCTGCTGGACAAGACCGACCTGGCCGGGATCTACAACCTGGCCCCGCTCAACGACGTGCTCAAGGCGGGCGGGAAGGCACAGGTCAGCGACCGATGACCGCGGACACGGCGGTCCGGCTCAGCGAGGTCTCCAAGGCGTTCGGGACGGGCGGATCGGCGCTCCTCGCGCTCGACAGGGTCTCCCTGGACGTGGCGCCGGGCGAGTTCACGTGCCTGGTCGGCGCGTCCGGCTGCGGCAAGAGCACGCTGCTCAACCTGGTCGCCGACCTCGAACGCCCGAGCGCCGGGACGATCACCAAGGACGGCGCGCGGGTCGCGCTGATGTTCCAGGAGCCCGCGCTGTTCCCGTGGCTGACCGTGACCGGCAACCTCGAACTCGCCCTGAAGGCGCGCGGCATCCCCCGGGGCGAGCGGCGGAGCCGGGCGGCCCGGCTGCTCGACTCGGTGCACCTCGGCGGGTTCGCGGGCCGGCGCCCGCACCAGCTGTCGGGCGGCATGCGGCAGCGGGTCGCGCTCGCCCGCGCCCTGGCCCTCACCGAGGACGACGCGGGCGACGGGCAGGGGACCGTCCTGCTGATGGACGAGCCGTTCGGCGCGCTCGACGCGATGACCCGCGACCTGCTGCACGACGAGATCGAGCGGATCTGGCGGGAGCGCGCCCTGACGGTGCTGTTCGTCACCCACAACGTCAGGGAGGCGGTGCGGCTCGGCGACCGGGTGGTGCTGCTCAGCAGCCGGCCGGGCCGGGTCGTGCAGGAGTTCCCCGTCCCGATGGAGCGGCCGCGGCGGATCGACTCGCCCGAGGTCGCCTCCCTGGCCGGGACCATCACCGACCGGCTGCGCGAGGAGGTCGTCCGGCATGGCGCATGACACGGTGAAGGGGGAGGCGCGGCTCGAACGCGAGATCGCCGGGCTGGACGCGCTGGAGCTCGGCGGCACGACGCGCGTCCGGCTCCTGCGGCGGGCGTGGTCGGCGGTGTGGCCGATGCTGGCGGCCGTCCTCATCGCGCTCGCGGCGTGGCAGCTGGTCGTGTGGAGCGGCTGGAAGGAGCCGTGGGTGCTCCCCGGCCCCGGCGACACGCTCCCGGTGTTCTGGGACCAGCTCACCTCGGCGCGGTTCTGGGACGCCGTCGCGCTGACGATGCGGCGGGCCGTCGTCGGATTCGCCTTCGCGGTGGCCGTCGGCGTGGTGGTCGGCGCGCTCGTGGCGCGGTTCCGGGTGCTGCGCCGGGCGTTCGGATCGCTGATCACCGGGCTGCAGACCATGCCGTCGATCGCCTGGTTCCCGCTCGCCATCCTGCTGTTCCGGCTCAGCGAGAGCGCGATCCTGTTCGTGGTGATCCTCGGCGCGGCCCCGTCGATCGCCAACGGGCTGATCGCGGGCGTCGACTACACGCCGCCGATCCTGCTGCGCGCCGGGAAGGTGATGGGGCTGCGCGGCCTCGCGCTGTACCGGCACCTGATCATGCCGGCGTCGCTCCCGTCGTTCGTCGCGGGGCTGAAGCAGGGCTGGGCGTTCGCGTGGCGCAGCCTGATGGCGGGCGAACTGCTGGTCATCATCGGCGACACGACCTCGCTCGGCGTGCTGCTGTCGCAGGCCAGGGAGCTGAACAACACCGCCGACATGATCTCCTACATGCTGATGATCTTGATCCTGGGCATCGTGATCGACCGGCTCTTCGGCCTGGTCGACGGAGCCATCCGACGCCGCTGGGGCCTGGACGAAGGGTCGGCCTAGAAACTTTTACCCACCGGCCCGGGTGGAGTCCGCCCTGGTCAGGTATGTAATCCCGGTACTGGCATGCCGCGCAGCACACCGGGGAGGTCGTCATACGCGTCCGGCTCCGCCGGCCGACGAGCCCGAGCGGCTGGATCTGGCGAGCCGTGCTGCGTCACCCGGAGATCCGGTTCCGGGTGACGGTGGCGGCCTCGCTGATCGCCTTCGTGCTGTCGTCGGCGCTGAGCGTGGTGCTGCTCATCCAGATCAGGCAGACCGCCTACGTCGACCTCCTACGGGTGATGGCACGCGACAACCGGCGGACGGCGACAGCGATCGAGACCGGGCAGTTGACCCTGGACATCTCCCCCACCACCGACAGCCTCCAGCAGGTGGTGAACCAGCGGGGCGAGGTGGTCGCGGCCACGCCGCGGATGCAGGGCCGCGCCAGGGTCCGGTTCCCGCCGCCCGACCCCTTCGATGAGCGCCGGATCGGCCGGGTCTGCGGCATCGACGCACCGGGGGCCCACTGCTTCGTGATCTTCGAGCGCCGGGTGGGGGTGGGGCCGGACGCGCTGTACATCATCTCGCTGGCCCCGGCCCAAGGGCTGCTGCCGCGTCCGGCGCTCGGCTCGCTGGTCCTGCTCGGCGTCCCGTTCCTCACCTTTCTCGCCGGCTACGGAACGTGGCTGTCGGTGAGCCGTGCGCTGCGTCCGGTCGACCGGATCCGCCGGGACCTGGACGAGATCACCGCCACGGACCTGGAGCGCCGCGTCCCGGAGCCGTACCGGCGCGACGAGGTGGGGCGGCTCGCCGAGAGCGTGAACGCCACCCTGGACCGCCTGGAGGAGGCGGTCGCGCGGCAGCGCGCGTTCGTCTCCGACGTGTCGCACGAGCTGCGCAGCCCGCTCACCGCGCTGCGCATGGAGCTGGAGCTGGCGCTGTCGGCGCCGGAGGACGCCGACGTCCCGGCCGCGCTGCGCGCCCTCCTCGTCAACACCGAGCGGCTGTCGGCGGTGGTGGACGATCTGCTGGCGCTCGCACGGCTCGACGCCGACAGCACCTTCCCGCGCGAACGGGTGGACCTGACCGAGATCATCGACCAGGAGGTGCTGCGCCGCCCGCGCCGCGCGCAGGTGACGGTGCTGGCGGAGGGGCCGGTGACGGTGCGGGGCGGGCGCAGCGAGCTGTCGCGGCTGCTGACCAACCTCATCGACAACGCCGACCGGCACGCCGCCTCCGAGGTGACGGTGATCCTGCGCCCGGAGCCGCCCTCCACCGCGGTGGTGGAGGTGATCGACGACGGCACGGGCGTCGTGCCCGAGGACCGCGAGCGGGTGTTCGAGCGGTTCGCGCGGCTGGCGGAGGGCCGGCACCGCGACGCCGGCGGCACCGGTCTCGGTCTGGCGATCTCCCGCGACATCGCCGAGGCGCACCGCGGCTCGCTGATCCTCACCGATCGCATCGACGGCGTCCCCGGCGCCCGCTTCGTCCTGCGCCTCCCCCGCGACGACTCCCCGGGGTAGCCGCCCCCTCGGGGACGGCCACCTCCGGTGAACCGGTGGTCAGGCCAGGTCGGCGGCGGTCACCGAGACCTCGATCTCCTCGGTGGGCGCGATGCCCATGGCGCCGGCCAGCCTGCGGAAGGCGCGGGCCTCGTCCGGACGGCTCCGCCGCTCCAGGGTGCGGGCCAGCGCCTCGTAGGCCCAGCCGTTGCCCGGGTCCAGCTCGACCAGCCGGCGGAACGTCTCCTCGGCGCGGCCGAGCTGGGCGCTGTGGAAGTAGGCGCGGCCGAGCAGCTCGACCGCGGCGCGGTTGCCCGGCTCGCCGGCGGCGATCGGGGCCAGCATGCGCGCCGCGCCCGCGTAGTCCCGGGCGTCGAAGAACGACGTCGCGCGCTCGAACTCCTCGTAGGTGGTCATGCCTGCGGAACCGGGGGCGGACGGGGTTTGTTCCCGGCCGCCCCCGGGCGCTCAGGTCATCCCGAGATCGCCGCGCAGCCGCTCGCGTTCGGCCTCCAGCAGGTCGATCTGCCCCTGCAGCTCCTCGCGCTGGGCGAGGTACTGGCCGGAGTCCACCATGTCCGTGGGGTCGCCGGACGGCGACGGAAGGTCCGCGCGCAGCCTCCGCAACGAGTCCTCGATGTCGCGGAGCCGGGCGCGCCGGTCGTCTTCGGTCTCACTCTGGTTCATGTGCCTCCTCCTCCGGCTCTGCATGCCCGCGCGGCCGCCGTCCTCACCCCGGCGGCGGTGTCAGACCCGCAGGACGGTCTTCCCGCGCGCGCCGCCCATACGGTTGTCGGCCAGGGCGTCGGCCGCCTGCTCCAGCGGGACCTCCCGCTCGACCCGGACGCGCAGCGCGCCCGAGTCGATCAGGTCGCTGAGGCGTTCCAGCAGCTCGGCGGACGGCTGCCCCTGCAGGTTGACGCCGCGCAGCCCCTTGGCCTCCATCGAGTCGGGGTTCACCGACCAGGTGGTGGAGATGTAGGTGCCGCCGGGCCGCAGCAGCTGCACGAGGTGCTCGGCCGACCGGTTGTCGCCGGCCATGTCGAGGATCGCGTCGATCCCGTCGGAGTGGACGGCGAGCACCTGCCGGTTGAGGTCGCCCGCGGAGTGGTCGACGGTCTCGTCCGCGCCGAGGCGCCGCATCGTCCCCGCCATGTCGTCGCGGGCGGTCGCGATGACCTTGGCCCCCGCGCGGGAGGCGAGTTGCACCGCGCCCTGCCCGACGCCGCCGGTCGCGCCCACCACCAGGACGGTCTGGCCGGTGTCGATCCGCGCCTGGTCGACCATGGCGAGCGCGGTCGCGCTCGCGGTCGGCACCGCCGCCGCCTGCGTGTAGATCATCCCTTGCGGCATCCGCGCGACCGGGCCGTCCTCGCGGACGAGGACGTACTCGGCGTAGCTGCCGAGCCCGCGCTCCACCATGCCGAAGGCCCCGTAGACCTGCTCGCCGTGCCGCAGCCGGGTGACGCCCTCGCCGGCCTCCTCCACGACGCCCGCGCCGTCCCGGCCGAGGATCAGCGGGAACGGCACGTCGACGGAGTCCTTGAGCATGCCCTCGGCGATCTTCCAGTCCAGCGGGTTCAGCCCCGCGGCGATCACCCGGACCAGGATCTCGCCGGGCCCCGGCTCCGGGCGCGGCAGGTTCATGAGCGCCGGCGTGGCGCCGTACTCGGACACGGCGATGGCTCGCATGACGATGGTCCCCCGAAACGGATCAGCGCGGGACGCCCGCGTCCCGCTGTCGATCTTCCCGTACCGATCTACCCGCCGGTCGGACGATCACACGTCGGCGCAGGTCACGCGGGGGCCTGCCGCGCCGGTCCGCCGGGTTCGGGGGTCGGTGTGACGGGCGGGCCGCCTCCCCTGCGCTGCCCGCCGGGGCCGCGCCCGGCGCCCTTGCTGACGTACAGGGTGATGGTGTCGCCGGGCTCGGCCGACGCGGGCGACAGCCCGGCGACGGTCCCCTTCGGGAACCGGCGGGACTCCACCGGCGCGCCGATCCGGGCCTTGAAGCCGGCGGCGCGGAGCCTCGCGACGGCCTCGCCCGGCTTCATGCCGCGCACGTCGGGCACCCTGGCCCGGTCCTCACCGGAGCCCCTGCTGAAGTAGCGCGACGGAGGCCGGTGGAACGAGGACGGACCGGTGCGCGACAGCGCCCCGAGCATGCTCTGCCGCCAGATCGGCGCCGGGATCGTCGCCCCGAACACCGACCCGTAGCACCGGCCGTCCATGCACAGGTTCTCCATGGGGTGCTTGTAGCCGCCCCGCGGGTCGCCGACCCACACGGCCGCCGCCAGGTCCGGGGTGTACCCGGCGAACCAGGCGGCGGAGAAGTTGTCGACGGTCCCCGTCTTGCCCGCGGCGTCGCGGCCGAGGCCCATGCCGCGCGCGGTGCCCTTGGTCAGGACGCCGCGCAGGACGTAGTTGACGGCGTCCGCGACGCCCTCGTCCATCGCCTTCTCGCAGTGGCGCCCCGGCACCTTGAGCTTCTTGCCGGACGCGCCGCGGATCTCCCGGATCGCGATCGGCTCGCAGTAGCGGCCGCGGGCGCCGAACGCCGCGTAGGCCGCCGCGAGCCGCAGCGGGGAGACGGGGTTGAAGCCGAGCGTGAACGAGGGGTACTGCTCCAGCGGCTTGCCGTTCGCCTGCTTCATCCCGAGCCGTTCGGCCATCTTCACGGTGTCGCAGAGGCCGACCTTCTTCTCCAGGGCGAGGAAGAACGTGTTGACCGAGTGGTGCGTCCCGGTGACGAGGCTGAACTGCTTGCCGCCCTCGCCGTCGGCGGAGTTGCGCAGGGAGGCGGACGCGTCGCCGACGCGGTCGCCGTCGCAGTTGCGGTAGCCGACGGGCGTGTACGCGCGCGGCGCCATCATCCGGGTCCCGAACGGCATGCCCTCGTCCAGCGCCGCGGCCAGCGTGAACGCCTTGAACGTGGACCCGGCCTGCATGCCGATGCTGGAGCCGTGGCTGGCGTCGGCGGCGAAGTTGATCCACGTCCTGCCGCGGTCCCGGTCGGGGCCGAGCTCGCGGTCCACGGCCATCGCCTTGATCTCGCCGGTGCCCGGCTGCACCATCGCCTCGGCGGCGGCCTTGTGCGCGGAGTTCTTCGGCGGGACGTGCCGGTCGACGGCGCGCTGCGCGGCCCTCTGCGCCCGCCGGTCCAGGGTGGTGCGGATCGTCAGCCCGCCGCGCTTGAGCAGCTTCTCCCGGTCCTCGGCCGTCTCGCCGAACACCGGGTCGGTGAGGATCTCGCGCTGGACGTAGTCGCAGAAGAACGGGGCGTCGCTGGTGACGCAGCCGCTGTGCACGTTGGCGACGTCCAGCCTGACGGGCGCCCGCTTGGCCTCGGCCGCCCTGGCCGGATCGAGCCAGCCGAGCTCGGCCATCCGGGTCAGGACGGTGTCGCGCCGCTGCCGGGCCGCGCCGGGGTGGCGGATCGGGTCGTAGGCGTAGGGGTAGCGGACGACGCCCGCGAGCAGCGCCGCCTCCGGCAGCGTCAGCTCGGAGGCGTGCTTGGAGAAGTAGTGCCGGGACGCCGCCTCGACGCCGTAGGCGCCGTCGCCGTAGTAGGCGATGTTGAGGTAGCGGCGCAGGATCTCGTCCTTGCTGAACCTCTTCTCCAGCGCGACCGCGTACTTCAGCTCACGGATCTTGCGGGCGGCCGAGACCTCCCGGGCCTCCTGGCGCTCGGCGTCGGTGTCGGCCTGGGTGAGCAGCAGGTTCTTCACGTACTGCTGGGTGATGCCGGAGCCGCCCTGCGTCACCTGGCCGCTGCTGAGGTTGCTGGCGAGCGCCCGCAGGGTGCCCTGCGCGTCGATGGCGCCGTGCTCGTAGAAGCGGCTGTCCTCGATCGCCAGCACCGCCTGGCGCAGCACCGGAGCGATCTTCTTGAACGGGACGTCGACCCGGTTCTGGTAGAAGAACGTGGCGAGAGTGGAGCCGTCCGCGGCGAGGATCTTCGAGCGCTGCGGGACGCCCGAGGTGCTCAGCCCGTCCGGCTCGGCCTCGAACCACCCGGCGGCGTCGCGGGCGCCGACGCCCGCCGTGCACGCGGTCGGCAGCAGCATGAGCGCGACGAGCAGGCCGGCCAGGCCGCCGAAGGCGCCGAGGCCGCGCAGCGCGCGGGCCTTCTCGGCGCGGGTCGTCGACGGGGTGAGCAGGCGGCGGCGCCGCGCGGCGGGGGCTCCCCGCCCGGGATCCCCAGCGTCACTTCCGGCCTCGGTCGGCACGCGCTCAGAGTAGACGCGCCTCCCCGAGCGGACCACCCCATCGGCGAGGTTCCGCCCGTTATCCCCCGATTCAGGGCTCGCGCCGCTCCCACGCTCGGACACGCTCGCGGAATACCCGGGAAACGGCCCGCAACTCCGACTCCGCGTCCACTCCCTGCTCACAAGCCTCGCGGACCAGCGCGAACAGCCGTCCGCCCAGCCCTGCCCCGGCCTCCTCCGCCAGCCCCTCGGCGAGGCCGGACGGGGCGCCCATGCGCGCGGCGCGGCGCTGCAACTGCGCGGCCAGCGACAGCGCGGGCTGGCCCATCGGCACCCCGTCGAGCGCCGAGGCGTCCGCGCCGCTCTTCTCCGCCCGCTCGGCCGCCTTGATCTGCTCCCAGTTGGCGTTGACCTCGTCGGCGCCGGAGACGGTGACGTCCCCGAACACGTGCGGGTGCCGCCGGACGAGCTTGTCGACGATCGCGCCCGCCACGTCGTCGATCGTGAATTCGGTCCCGTCGTCGCGCTCGGCGGCCACCACCGAGTGGAACGCCACCTGCATCAGCACGTCGCCCAGTTCCTCGCGGAGCGCGCCGTAGTCGCCCTCCTGGACGGTGTCGAGGACCTCGTACGCCTCCTCCAGCAGGTACGGGACGAGGGTGGTGTGCGTCTGCTTGCGGTCCCACGGGCACTCGCGGCGCAGCGTGTCCATCACCGACACCAGGTCGAGCAGCCGCGCGCCGGGCAGGTCGTAGGAGCCGTGCAGCACCTCGACGTCCAGCGGGTCGTCGACGACCAGGGCCCCGATCCCGCGCATCAGCGCCTCGTCGCCCTCGGGCGCGGCCGCCCACAGGACGTCCGCGCGCCGGGCGTCGGCCACCAGGACGGCCGGGTCGGGCTCCTCCACGAGATCCGGGACGACGCCGGCGTCGAGGAGCGCGGGCAGCAGCGGATGCCCGTCGCGGAGGCGGACGGCGTCCGCCGACCGGAGCGCGTCCCAGGCCCGCCAGGTCAGCAGGCCCGGCGCGACCCGGTGCGTGGTCGCCAGCACGGTCAGGCTCATGCGACTCAGATACCCGAATCGGGGCTGGACAGCCGGTAGACGATCGGGGCGACCTCGAACTTGGCGGGGTCGTAGTGCCCGTAGCGCGGGTTGACCTTGATGTGCATGCCGGCGGCGGTGCGCTGGAACAGCTCGTTCCACTGCCGTCCGGCCTGCTCGGTCGCCGGGTTCAGCCGGTTGTTCAGGTCGGCGCCGTAGCGCTGCATGACCGCCAGCTGCGTCGCCACCAGCCGCGCCAGGTCGCGGGCGTGCGCGCGGGGCAGCCCGCTCGCCAGCGTGATCGACTGGGACCCGCCCTGGCGGTCCAGGGCCTGGAGCGCCCCGTCGACCTGCCCACCGGTGACCTCGACCCCCGCCCGCCGCGCCACCCTGTCGGCGACCCTGAAGTTGATCAGCAGGGTCAGCGCGCCCTGCAGGTCGGACTCGGAGTCGCCGGCGACTTGCGGCGCCGGATTGGCGGGGTTGGCGCGCAGCTCGTTGGCCGCCGGGTCCGAGCGGAACTGCGAGCGCCAGTCACGGACGGTCTGGGTGAGGGTGGTGACGGTGATGCGGTCGTCGCCGACGAGTGCGGCGGTGCCGACCTTCGGGGAGCCGCCGCAGCCGGCCAGCGCGCCGGCCGCCAGCACGACCGCCACCGCCGCCTTCACGGACTTACCAGGCACGGATTCCTCGTCTCGTCGCTAGATCGGGGCGGCGCCAGCCTAGCGCCGCGCCGGGGACTCCAGGAACAGCGCGTCCACCAGGTCGGTCGCCCACTTCAGCAGCTCCTGGTCGCGCAGCGGGCGGCCGCCGAGCTGCGCGGTCTTCGGCGCGGGCACGAGCAGCGTGTCGGTCGCCGGCTTCAGGATGCTCTTCGGGTACAGCCGCTGCAGCCTGACCTGCCTGGAGTCGGGCAGGTGCACGGGCGTGAACTTGACGAAGGTGCCCTGGAGGGTGACGTCGCTCAGCCCCGCCCTGCGGGCCCTGGCCCGGAACCGGGCGACCTCCAGCAGGTTCAGCACCGGGACGGGCAGCGGGCCGAACCGGTCCTTCAGCTCCTCGTGCACGGCGCCGATCTCGTCCTCGGAGGTGATCGCGGCGATCCGCCGGTAGGCGTCCAGGCGGAGCCGCTCGCCCGGCACGTACTCGTGCGGCAGGTGCGCGTCGACGGGCAGCTCGACCTTGGTCTCGACGGCCTCGGGCTCGCCGCCGCCCTCCTTCAGCTCCCGCACCGCCTCGCCGACCATCCGGACGTACAGGTCGAACCCGACGCCCGCGACGTGCCCGGACTGCTCGGCGCCGAGGATGTTGCCCGCGCCGCGGATCTCCAGGTCCTTCATCGCGACGTACATGCCGGCGCCGACCTCGGTGTGCTGCGCCAGCGTCGCGAGCCGCTCGTGCGCGGTCTCGGTGAGCGGCTGCTCCGGCTGGTAGAGGAAGTAGGAGTAGGCCCGCTCCCGGCCGCGCCCGACGCGCCCGCGCAGCTGGTGCAGCTGCGACAGCCCGTACATGTCGGCGCGGTCGACGATGAGGGTGTTGGCGTTCGGCACGTCCAGCCCGGACTCCACGATCGTGGTCGCGACCAGGACGTCGTAGTTCTTCTCCCAGAAGTCGACCATGACCTTCTCGAGCTCGTGCTCGTTCATCTGGCCGTGCGCGACCGCGATCCGCGCCTCCGGGACGAGCCGCGCCAGGTTCGCCGCCACCTTGTTGATGGAGCGGACCCGGTTGTGCACGAAGAACACCTGGCCCTCGCGCAGCAGCTCGCGCCGGATCGCCGCGGCGATCTGCTTCTCCTCGTACGGGCCGACGAACGTCAGGACGGGGTGGCGCTCCTCCGGCGGGGTGAGGATCGTCGACATCTCCCGGATGCCGGTGAGGCCCATCTCCAGCGTCCGAGGGATCGGCGTCGCCGACATGGCGAGGACGTCCACCTGCGTCCGCAGCCGCTTCAGCTCCTCCTTGTGCTCGACGCCGAACCGCTGCTCCTCGTCGATGACCACCAGGCCGAGGTTCTTGAACCGGGTCTGCGACGACAGGATCCGGTGGGTGCCGACCACGACGTCCACCGAGCCCTCCGACAGCCCGCTCAGCGTCTCCCCGATCTCCTTGTCGGACTGGAACCGGCTGATCGGCTTCACCACGACGGGGAACGCCGCGAACCGCTCGGCGAACGTCGACAGGTGCTGCTGCACCAGCAGCGTCGTCGGCACGAGCACCGCGACCTGCCGCCCGTCCTGGACGGCCTTGAACGCCGCCCGCACGGCGATCTCGGTCTTGCCGTAGCCGACGTCGCCGCAGATCAGCCGGTCCATCGGGACGGGCCGCTCCATGTCGCCCTTCACCTCGTCGATGGCGGCGAGCTGGTCGGGCGTCTCGTTGTAGGGGAAGGCGTCCTCCAGCTCCCGCTGCCACGGGGTGTCGGGCGCGAACCCGTGGCCGGGGCTCGCCATCCGCGCCGAGTAGAGCCGGATCAGCTCCCCGGCGATCTGCTTGACCGCCTTGCGGGCGCGGGACTTGGCCTTCTGCCAGTCGGCGCCGCCGAGCCGGTGCAGGCTGGGCGCCTCGCCGCCGACGTAGCGGGTGAGCTCCTCCAGCTGGTCGGTCGGGACGAACAGCCGGTCGCTCTTGGCGTACTCCAGGATCAGGTACTCGCGGGTGGCGCCCTGCACCGTCCGGCTGACCATCTCCACGTAGCGCCCGACGCCGTGCTGCTCGTGCACGACGTAGTCGCCCGTCCTGAGCTGGAGCGGGTCGATGCCGCCGCGGCGCCGCGACGGCATGCGCCGCGCGTCGCGCGTGGACGACTTCTGCCCCGACAGGTCGGTCTCGGTCAGCACCGCGAGCTTGACCGACTCCCAGGTGAACCCGTTGTCGAGCAGCCCGGTCGTGACCGTGACCACCGACGGCTCGGGCTCGGCGGCCAGGTCGGCGAGCCGCGCGCCGACGCCCTCCTCCCGGGCGAGCTGGACGAGGCGCTCGGCGGGCCCGTGCCCGGCGGTGACCAGCACGACGCGCCAGCCGCCGTCCGTCCAGCCCTTGAGGTCGCCGACGACGCGGGAGGTGTCGCCGCGGTACGCCTCCGCCGGCTGCACCCCGAGGCTCAGCGCCTCCGCGCCGCCGTCCGGGGCTCCGCCGTCCGGAGGGCCGTCGGCCGCGCCCGCCGCCGCCAGCGGGCTCAGCGCCGTCACGCTCCACCGCGGCAGCCCCAGTTCCGTGCTGTGCTCGCGGACCTCCTCCAGCGAGCGGAACGCCGCGGCGCCGAGGTCGATGGGCGCCTCTCCCCCGGCGGCGGCGTTGACCCAGCTCGCCTCCAGGAACTCCTGGCTCGTGCGGACCAGCTCGACCGACCGGGTGCGGATCCGCTCCGGCTCGCAGACCAGCAGCGCCGATCCGTCCGGCAGCAGGTCGGTCAGCAGCTCCATGCTCTCGGCGAGGACGGGCGAGAACGCCTCCATGCCCTCGACGGTGTCGCCGTCGGCGATCCGGCCGAGGATCTCCTCCAGCGCGGGGTGCTCCCGCGCGAGCATCTCGGCGCGCTCGCGCACCTTCTCCGTCAGCGGCAGCTCGCGGCACGGCGGCGCCCACAGCCCGCCCTGCGCGACCTCCAGGGAGCGCTGGTCGGCGGCCTTGAAGTAGCGGATCTCCTCGACGGTGTCGCCCCAGAACTCCACCCGGAGCGGGTGCTCCTCGGTGGGCGGGAACACGTCGAGGATCCCGCCGCGCACCGCGATCTCGCCGCGCTTCTCCACCAGGTCGACGCGGTGGTACCCGGCCTCCACCAGGCGCCGGACGGCGTCGTCCATGTCGGCGTCCTCGCCGGAGGCCAGCCGCACCGGCTCCAGGTCGGCGAGCCCGGACACGATCGGCTGGAGCACCGCGCGGACCGGCGTCACCACGACGTCCAGCGCGCCGCCCTTCGCCGAGCCGTCCCCGCCGGGCGGGCCGCCCGCACCCGGGTGGACGAGACGGCGCAGCACCGCCAGCCGCTGCCCGACCGTGTCCGAGCGCGGCGACAGCTTCTCGTGGGGCAGCGTCTCCCACGCCGGGAAGTGCGCGACGCGCCCGGGGTCGAGCAGGCTCGACAGGGCGGCGGTCAGGTCCTCGGCCTCGCGGCCGGTGGCGGTCACCGCGAGCACGACGCCCGCGCCGTCCTCGCCCAGCCGGCGACTCAGCGCGGCGGCCAGGATCGGCCACAGCGCGGCGGGCGCGACGATCTCCCGGTCCGTGCGCGGCCGCGCGAGCGCGTTCCGCAGACCGGGGTCGGTGCACGCAAGGTCAACAAGTCCAGAAAGCGTCATTCGCGATATCCGCCCGCATGATCGCCCCGAGGCAGGGCAGCCCGAAAAGCCGGAATCCTTCCGGACCCCGGTACCGCGTACCAGCGTACGCGGCCCGGGCGGCGCTCGGTCAGGCGCCGCCGAAGGCGCCCGTCCACCGGGGCGCGGCTCGCCGTCCGTGCCCTGACCGGCACGGACGGCGACACGGCCGGCGCCAAGAAAAGGCAAATAGCGGACGGAGCGCAGCCAAGCGATTACGCTGCGAGATTGTGACCGATCTGCGTACGTCGCCGGTCAACGGCGGCGATCTCTTCTCAGAACGCGCCCGCCAGTACGCCCTAGAGAAGCCCCTGCAGCGGATCCACGTCCTCGAAGCGGGCTGCGGCTGGGGAACGGGCCTCGACCTCGGCGACCGCGACCGCGACGTCACGGGGGTCGACCTGGAGTCCCCGGAGCTGCGCGCCTACACCTGCGAGCGGCCCGACCTCGACGCCTGGCACCTCGGCGACCTGCGCACCGTCCCGCTGCCGCCGCGCGCCTTCGACATCGTCCACGCCTCGTACCTGATCGAGCGCGTCCCGCACGCCGAACTGGTGCTCGACCGGTTCGTCGCCGCGCTGAAACCCGGCGGGCTGCTACTGGTGCACCTGCGCGACCGCGACACCGCGTTCGGGTTCCTGGACCGCACGCTCCCCGGCTGGCTGCGCGCGTCCGGCCGGCGCCGCCTCCGCCCGGGGCGCGCCCCGGCCGCCGACCGCCCGCGGCGCGCCCGCGGCGCCCACGCCCGCGTCCCGCACCCGGCGGGCGAGGGCGGGGCTGCCGGTATCGCGCCCCTGGGCACCGGGCAGGCCCCGGCGGGCGAGGCCCCGCCCGCCGCGCCCCGGCCGGTGCCGGTCGTCCGGACGAGCCCGCCCCCGGCGATCTACGACCGGGTCGCGTCCCGGTCGGGCCTGCGCTGGTACTGCGTCATGCGCGGGCTGGTCGTCGCCGAGGAGTACACCTCGCGGCAGGCGCTGGAAGCCCTCGGGGCCGGAACCGGCCTCGCCGACCTGCTCTGCCGGCTGGTGTCGGCGGTCACCCGGGGGCGCCTCACCGCGGACCACAGCGAGGTCACCTTCGTCATCCGCAAGCCCGAGAACCGCTTCGCGCGGGTCATCTGAACGGGGGCGGCGGGCCGTCCGCGCGGGGGCGGACGTGCGCGCGGCCAGGCCGGGGCAGTATTTTTCCTGCGAAAACCCTGCTCGCCACGGACGAGCCCGGCCGTCTCGCCGGGCGGGATCGGAGATCGCGGTGACCGCCGAAGCCGGCCTTCCCGACACGCTGCGCGACCTGCCCGCCTGGACCCCGGACCCGGTCGAGCTCGCCGACCTCGAACTCGTCCTCGCGGGGGTGTACCGCCCGCTGACGGGCTTCCTCGGCTCGTTCGACACCGCCATGGTGATCGCCGGAGGGCGGCTCGCGGACGGCACCCCATGGCCGGTCCCGGTCACGCTCTCGGTCCCCAAGGAGCTGACCGGCCACGAGCGGATCGTCCTGCAGGACCCCGAGGGCGTGCCGCTCGCGGTGCTGCGGGTCGGCGAGGCGTGGCAGGACCCGACGACCCAGGGGTGGCGGCTCGCCGGGCCGCTGGAGGCCCTCCGCGCCCCCGCGCACGGACCGTTCCACCGCCTGCGCCGCCGCCCGGACGAGCTCGACGCGTTCGAGGGCGCCGTGCTCGCGGTGGCCACCCGCGAGCCCCTGCACCGCAAGCAGCTCGGCCAGCTCCGCCAGGTCGCCGAGCGGCTCGCCGCGAAGGTCCTCGTCCTGCCGCTGCTGGGCGGCGAGCACGACGAGTCCCTCGTCCGGGCGCTGCTCGGCGTCCGCAAGGAGCTGCCGGACGGCGCCCAGATCATCCCCGTACCCCTGCCGGCGCGCGGCGACCAGGAGCGCGACGTCCTGCTCCGCGCGCACGTCGCCGCCGCCTACGGGGCCACCCACCTGCTCGCCGAGCGGGAGATGGCCGGCACCGCCGTCCCGCTCGTCGTCCCGGAGCCGTGGGCCTACGACGCCGACGTGGAGGTCTGGCGGCCCGTCGCGCGCATCGAGCCCGACCACGTCCAGGCGGAGCTGACCCCCGAGCGGCTGAACGAGCTGCTGGACGCGGGCGAGCCCGTCCCCGACTGGTTCACCCCGCCCGCCGTCGCCGCCGAGCTGGCGCTGGCGCGCCCCCCGAAGCGCTCGCGCGGCATCACGGTGTTCTTCACCGGCCTGTCCGGCTCCGGGAAGTCCACCGTCGCGCGCGGCCTGGCCGACGCGCTGGTGGAGCGCGGCGGCCGGACGGTCACGCTGCTGGACGGCGACGTCGTCCGGCGGATGCTGTCGGCGGGCCTGACGTTCTCCCGCGCCGACCGCGACCTCAACATCCGCCGCATCGGCTTCGTCGCCGCCGAGATCACCCGGCACGGCGGCACCGCGATCTGCGCGCCGATCGCCCCCTACGCGGCCACCCGCGCCGAGGTGCGGCGGATGGTGTCCGCCGTGGGCGACTTCATCCTCGTGCACGTGGCGACGCCGCTGGAGGAGTGCGAGCGGCGCGACCGCAAGGGCCTGTACGCCAAGGCGCGCGCCGGGCAGATCCCCGAGTTCACCGGCATCTCCGACCCCTACGAGGAGCCGGACGACGCCGACCTGACCCTCGACACCGCGCGGCTGTCACCGGACGAGGCGGTCGCCCAGGTCCTCGACCTGCTGGTCGGCGGCGGCTGGGTGCGGGCGGAGTAGCCTCCCCCGCCCCATTCGCCCCTCCCTACCCGGTATTTCCTGATCCGGAGGGCATCACCTATCGTGTTAACCATAATTCCTACATGACAGGTAGGTCATGCCGATGGACTTCGATTGGACGATGGCGCTCGGCTCGTTCCTCGTCGCCATCATCGTGGGGCTGACCGGGATGGGCGGCGGCGCCCTGATGACGCCGATGCTCGTGACCTTCTTCGGAGTGAGCCCGCTCGCCGCCGTGTCCAGCGACCTGGTCGCCGCCGCCGTGATGAAACCGGTGGGCAGCGCCGTCCACTACCGGCAGGGCACGATCAACATGCGGCTGGTGGGATGGCTGTGCGCCGGCTCGGTGCCCGCCGCGTTCTCCGGCGTCCTGCTGGCCCGCGCGCTCGGCCACGGCCACTCCGTCGAGAACGTCATCGGCAAGGCGATGGGCGCCGCCCTGATGATCGCGGCCGTGGGCCTGGTGCTGCGCGGCTACCTCGCCCGCCGGGGACGCGGCGGACCCGCCGCGGACGGCGACCGCTCCCCCGAGATCACGGTCCGGCCCGTCCCGACCGTGCTGATCGGCGTCGTCGGCGGCCTCGTCGTCGGCATCACCTCGGTCGGCTCCGGCTCCCTCATCATCGTCGCGCTGCTCGCCCTCTACCCGGCGCTCAAGGCCAACCAGCTCGTCGGCACCGACCTGCTCCAGGCCGTCCCGCTGGTCTTCGCGGCCGCCATCGGCCACCTGCTGTTCGGCGACTTCCGCATGGAGGTCACCGCCGCGCTGCTCGCCGGGTCCGTCCCCGGCGTCTACCTCGGCTCCAAGATCTCCTCCCGGGCCCCGAGCGCCCTGATCCGGCGGGTGCTGGCCCTCGTGCTGGTCGCCTCCTCGCTGAAGATGTTCGGCCTCGCGCCCGCCCCGCTCGCCTGGATCATGGTCGTCCTCACCGCCGCCACGGTCGCCGCCTGGCTCGTCCTTCGCCAACGGACCGCGCCGCGCCGGGATACGCTGCCCTCTCCGGTCGTTTCCCCCGGCGTCGCCGGTGCCTCAGGAGAGCAGAGCGAACGTGGACCCACGATGGCCGCATGACACCGTCGGCGTCCTCGGCGTGCGGCCCGCCCGCGCCGGCGCTCCGCACGGCTCTTTGAAGCGCACCGCGACGGACTGAACGACCGGGCACCGCCCGTCCCCCTCCCGGCTCCGCCCCGCCCCGGCGGCGCCGGCCCCGGGCGACCGCCCCGCGCGCAGTTCCGCTCGCACCTTCGAAGGAGTCCAGTGCCCCCAACCGGAAAACACGTCCTGCTGATCGGGTCGGCGGGCGGCCATCTGACCCAGCTCCTCGCGCTCGAACCCTGGTGGCGGTCGCACGAGCGCTCCTGGGTGACGTTCGAGTCGCGCCACGCGGAGTCCCTGCTGACCGGTGAGCAGGTGTCGTGGGCGCACCAGCCCACCACCCGCAACATCCCGAACCTGCTCCGCAACACCCGGCTCGCCTGGCGGCTGCTGCGGCGGACACGGCCCGACGTCGTCGTCTCCACGGGCGCGGGCGTCGCGTTGCCCTTCTTCGTCCTCGCCAAGCTGATGCGGATCCCGGCCGTCTACATCGAGGTGTACGACCGCATCGACTCGCCTACGCTGACCGGACGGCTCTGCCGTCCGTTCGCGTCGCTGTTCCTGGTCCAGTGGGAGGAGCAGCGCCGCTTCTACTCGAACTCCGTCGTTGTGGGGAACCTGCTGTGAGCGACCTTCCGCTGGTGCTCGTGACCGTCGGCACCGACTACCACCGCTTCGACCGGCTGATCGAATGGGTGGACCGCTGGTACGCCGAGACGGGACGGGGCCGCGTCCGCTGCGTCGTCCAGCACGGCGCCTCCCGCGCCCCCGAGCACGCCGAGCCGCGCGACTTCCTCGACCACGTCGAGCTGCTGGAACTGATGGAACGGGCGGCCGCCGTGGTGACCCACGCGGGCGCCTCGACGATCGGCGAGGCGCGCCGCCTCGGCCGGTTGCCGGTCATCGTGCCGCGCGACCCGGCCTTCGACGAGATCGTCGACGGCCACCAGATCGACTTCCTGCGGCGGATCGAGGAGAAGGGCCTCGTCGCCTCCTGCGCGGACGAGAAGGACCTGCGCGCGCGGCTCGACCGGCTGCTCGACGAGCCTGACGCCTTCCGCCTCGCGGAGGGAGACTCGGGGACGGCGCAGGCCGCCGCGGTCCGGCGGACCGGTTCGCTGATCGACACGCTCATGACCGTGCGCGGCGGGACGTCCGCGCTCCCGGCGCAGGCTCCGGCCCCCGCGGCCGGGGAGCCGGAGGAGTACCCGAGCGTCACCGTCGTCATCGCCACCCGCAACCGCCCCGAGCTGCTGCGCGTCGCGCTCGAATCGATCCTCGCCCAGGACTACCCGGGCGATGTCGACTGCCTCGTCGTCCACGACCAGAGCGAACCCGACGACACCGTCGCCGTCGACAAGCCCGGCCGCCGGGTCTCGGTCATGGTCAACACCCGGTCGCAGGGCCTCGCCGGGGCCCGCAACTCCGGCATCCTCGCCGCCGGCGGCGACCTCGTCGCGTTCTGCGACGACGACGACCGGTGGCTGCCCGGCAAGCTGAACGCGCAGGTCGCGGCCCTGCGGACGGCGCCTGACGCCGGCCTCGCCTGCTGCGGCATCCGCGTCCTGTACGACGACACGAAGGTCGACCGGGCCCTCGACCGCCGCGAAGTCACCTTCACCGACCTGCTGTACTCCCGCCTCACCGAGTTGCACCCCTCGACGTTCCTGCTCCGCAGGAACGCGCTGGTCGATCGGATCGGCCTGGTGAGCGAGGAGGTGCCGGGGAGCCACGGCGAGGACTACGAGTTCCTGCTGCGCGCCGCCCGCGACCACGCGATCGTCAACGTGCCCGAGGTGCACGTCGAGGTCCTGTGGCACAAGCAGTCCTACTTCGCGCAGCGCTGGCGCGTCATCGCCGACGCCCTGGCGTGGCTGCTGGAGCGGTTCCCCGAGTTCCGCCTGGCACCGGCCGGTTACGGCCGCATCGCGGGGCAGGTCGCGTTCGCGGAGGCCGCGTCGGGACGCCGCCGGTCGGCGCTGCGGTGGGCCCGCCGCACCGTCCGGGCGAACTGGCGGGAGCCGCGCGCCTACCTGACCGTCGCCGTGGCCTGCCATCTGATCAAGGCCGACCGGATCGTCCGGTTCCTGCACCGCCGGGGGCGCGGCATCTGACGCCGCCGGGGCCCGGCCATCACCGGCCGGGCCCCCGGGCCGTGCGTTGCCTCAGCTGGGCAGCAGGGAGGCGTTCACGAGCGCGCCGCCCTTCGCGCAGTCGATCGACCGCAGCGTCACGTCGCCCTTGACGTGCGGCCGGCAGGTCCAGCCGGCCGAGGTGAGCGGCTTGCCGTCGTAGCCGTAACCGCGGACCTCGACCTCGGCGATGTAGCCGAAGTAGGTGGTGAAGACGGTGCGCACCTGCGAGCAGGACGCCTTGCCGCGCATGACCTTCAGGCCGTACTGCGCCGCCTGGTTGTTCTGGGCGGTGCCGCACACGGCCCCGGAGCCCCCCACCTTGGGCGGGTAGAGGTAGGGACGCGTCTGCGAGACCGGAGTCGGTTTCGCCGGCGGCTTGGCGCCGCCCTTCGACTTGTCGCTCTCGCCCCCGGCCGGCTGGTCGGAGGCGCCCGCGGAAGCGGGGGCGCTCGGGTCGCTGGGCTCGGGTCCGGCGGACTTGCCGTCGCCCCCGCCGCCGCACGCGGACGCGGCGGGCAGCAGAACGGCCGTCACAAGGCAGGCCGCCATGGTGCGCCGTGGAAACAGCATCTGGGAATCCCCCACTTCTCACGATCAGCTGACCCGGTAGAAGCGGTACCAGGGGTCAAGGAACCCTATGCCATCCGGCTCGGGCCCTTGGCCACTTCCCGGCATCTCGGTCGGGGCGGCCACATCCGGCAACGGCGCCGTGACCGCGCTTCGCGGGCGAGCGGCGGATGCCGCCACCGGCGGGCCGGTAGACTCGCGCGGAACCCCCGACCGGATCGCACAGGAGTCGTCGTGCCCACGTCCGAGCCACTGCGCGAGCTCATCGTCCGGCTGTGGGGCGAGTCCGGCCCGGACGCGCCGGTCCTGGCGACCCTCGGCGACCTTCCCGCCGGCTACCGCCCCATGGAGAGCTACGCGGTCGTACCGAGCCCCGCCAACGCGCGGTTCCTCGTTCCGATCGCCGGCCACGCCGCCGCGGCGGCCACCCTGACCTGCTACAACCGGCTGCGCTCCGGGCAGGTGCGGGCGACCCGGCGGGTGCTCGGCGCCGCGTTCCGCACGGGTCTCGCCCAGCGCCTGCTGCGGCACCGGCTGACCGTCGGCCTGCGCTCGGACATCCCCGCCGGACAGGCCGCCGACCACCTGCTCGGCGAGCACCTGCGCCGGGTGCTGGACGTCCCGCGGATCGTCTTCGGGCTGGGCGTGCGCCCCCTCGACCCCAACGGCAAGCCGACCCTCCAGGTCTTCTCGGGCGACGGCGCGCCCCTCGGCTACGCGAAGATCGGCTGGAGTCCCGCCACCAAGGAGATGGCCGCGACCGAGGCGGCGGCCGTGGAGGCCGTCGGGGCCGCGCTGGCCGCGTCCGGTCCCGGGACGGGCGGGCCGCGCCCGCACGTCCCCGCGCTCCTGCACCACGGCCCGTGGCGCGACCTGCTCATCACGGTGACGGCGCCGCTGCCGGCCCGCGTGAGCGGCCACGCCGACCCCGACAGCCCGCCCGAGCCAGGGTTCACCCTCGCCGTCGCCGACAGCGCGTCCTCGGGCTGGGAGAGCCTCACCGACACGGCGTTCTGGCGGCGGCTGCGCGACGGCGTCGCCGCCATGGGCGACGAGCCCCGCCTCGCCGAGGCCATGAGCGCCGTCATGGACGGTCTCGCCGACCGGCACGGGGAGTCGAAGCTGCGCATCGGCCGCTGGCACGGCGACTGGGTCCCGTGGAACGTCGGCCACCACGCCGGCGACCTGCACGTGTGGGACTGGGAGCACAGCGCCACGGGCGCACCGGTCGGCCTCGACCTCCTGCACTGGCGCTTCCAGGTCGCCCTCGTGCTGCGCGGCGCCCCGCTGGACGCGGCCGTCGCCGCCGTCGAGAGCGCCGCCCGGGACGAGCTGGAGGCGTTCGGCGTGGCGGCGGAGGCCCGCGAGCTGATGGCGCGCCTCTACCTGCTGGAGATGTTCACGCGCACGCACCGGCTCAAGCTCGGCGGCGGAGGCTGGAACCCCGCCCTGTTCCCCGCGATGCTCGACGTCCTCGCGCGCTGGCGACCCTAGGCGTGTTGATTCAGTCCCGGCCCACTTCGCTCGCCTGGCGGCTCGCTACGTGACCGGCCCTGGGCGAACGCGGCATCGCTTCGCGATCTGCCCGGCTCCGCTCGCCTCCGGCCTCGCTCCACCGGGCAGGTCACGCATTCGCGCGCGTGGCCGGGCACTTCGAGACAGGCCCTAGCACCCTCTGCCCCGCCTGGGCCCGCCCCCTTCGGACAGCAACCCGGAAACGGAGCGGGCCCGGGCTCGGCTTGCGCCGAACCCGGGCCCGATCACGGTCCGGTCTGCCGGTCAGGGTGACGCGACCGCCGTCGAAGCGGAGCGGTTGCCCCCCGCGTCGATGGCCCGCACCCAGTAGTTGCCACCGGGCTCGGTGACGTCGAGGTGCCAGCTCGCCGTGACGCCGATGACCCGGTCGTCACGGATGACCTCGTACTTGACGCCCTCGTTCTCCGCGGGCGCCTTCCACGAGACCTTCACCCCGCCGCCGTCGGACGCCACCTTGAGGTCCGTCGGTTTCGCGGGCGGTGTCGCGTCCTGCTGGCACACGCGCGTGAATCCGCCGGCCCATTGATAGCCGGTGCTCAGCCAGGATCCGCGGTTGATGTCGCCGCCGATCCACATGCAGCCCTGAGCGTCCTTGGTCATCTCCCACGGCCCGTTGCCGGCGCGGGTGGCGATGCTCGGCAGGAAGTCCGACACCGGCTCGGCGGTCTTGCCGTCGAACGCGCCGACCGCGTTGATGGACTGGATCTGCGACCAGGTGGTCGGCGTCGGCCAAGCGTCGCCGTCGTGGTAGAGGAAGTTGTAGCAGTGGCAGCTCGCGTAGACGATGCCGTTGATCTCCACCGCGGCCTGGAAGTCGCCTCCGGTCTTGGCGATGACGGTGTGGAGCCGCTCGAACTTGCTCTTGGTGTAGGCGCTGAAGACGTGCTCGGAGCCGCCCACCCAGACCTTGTCGCCGAACTCGCGGATGATCTGCTGGTACTGCTTGTCGACCGTCGGCGTGCTCGGGTGCCAGTTCTGGTCGTCCAGCCCGGCGACCTGGACCGCCGGAGCGGCCGTGCCGATCACCGCGATCTTCCGCGCGGGCTTGGAGTTCACGCTGGTGAAGTAGCCCGAGTAGTAGACCCGGTCACCGGTGGAGTTCGCGTCCAGCTCCATCACCGAGCCGTTGAAGGCCGGCTTCCACGTCCCGTCGGGCTTGCCGTCGGAGACGCGGACGCGCGCCGCGCGTCCCACGGAGATCGGAGAGCCGATCGGGTTGCCGCCCGCGATCCGGGTGAAGTTGCCGCCCACGTACAGCCAGTCGCCCTGCAGGTCCAGCGCGCGGGCCATGGCGGCGCCGCCCGTGGAGTTGGTGACGTTGGCCTGCCAGCCGGCGGCGTTCTTGCCCGTCGCGAGGTCGAGCGCCACGAGGCCGGTGGTGTTGGCCGCGTCGTTGGCCTTGGTGAACTCACCGGCGACGATCAGCTTGCCCCCGGCGACCTGCAGGTCCCAGACGCCGCCGTTCAGCTTCGGCCGGAACGAGGACTTCCACTCGCCCGTCGCGGTGTCGAAGGCGGCCAGGTACGACTGCTCGACCTTCTCACCGGAGGCGGGCGACGCGCCCTTCTGGACGTACTTGAACTCACCGCCGACGTACATGGTGTTGCCGGACACGGCCATGCCCTGCACCTCGAGGTGCGCCTCGCCGGTCCCGCCGCTCACGACACCCGTGACGCCCCAGGCGCCGCCGGAGGTCTTGTTGCTCATCAGCGGCTTCTCGCTGGCGGACGGCGTGCCCGAGTCGGGGACGGCCGGGTACTGCAGGTCGGTCAGCTTCGGCCGGATCCACACCTGGGCGAACGGGATGGTGTTGCCGCCCGAGACGCCGGACCGCCACAGGTAGCTGGTCGGGCTGTTGTCGCCGGCCGTGACGTACGACCGGTAGGAGAAGCCCCGCTGCCAGCTGTTCTGCTTGGTCTCGAAGGTGTAGAACCCGTGGGTCGGCCTGAGCAGGCTGTCCTTGGTGACCTGCCTGGTGTTGCCCCCGCTGTAGTCGGTGCCGTCGAAGGAGACGGACGACAGCGGGTGCGACGGGTCGGCGTCGAACGTCCAGGACCACGGCGCGGCCTTCTGGAACTTCCACAGCATGTTCTGCCACTTGGTGCCGCCGGCGTCGGTCGCGCGCCGGATCCGCACCCCGTCGGGCAGGTCGTCGACCGTGTGGCCGTTCAGCAGCCCGTCGATGGTCTTCGCGGGCAGGGTGGCGGGGGTGAACGCGGCCGTGCCGGTCGGGCTGTTGCGCACCGACGCGGCGCCGTTCTGGCCGGGGAAGGCGAAGTTCCAGCCCTGCCGGCCGCGGCCGACGAGCACCCAGCCGCCGCCGTCGGTGGTCATGTCGCAGTAGAACTGGTCGGGCGCGATGAGCTTCGGCGTCTGCAGCCAGTAGATCCCGTCAGTGCTGGAGGGGAACTGCTGCTTGATGGCCCAGCAGGAGGCCGCGGCCTTGGCGGAGGTCTTGCCGTCCCGCTGCACGGCCGCCGCGCTGAGCGACGCCGACCGGTTCTCGCCGCCCTGCGCGGACACGGTCGCGACGACCGTGCCGGTCACCAGCGCCGCGGTGGCCGCTATGG
Organism: Actinomadura sp. NPDC048955; assembly: GCF_040649435.1. Lineage (NCBI taxonomy): Bacteria > Bacillati > Actinomycetota > Actinomycetes > Streptosporangiales > Thermomonosporaceae > Actinomadura > Actinomadura sp. NPDC048955. The sequence goes on along the minus strand of NZ_JBEZJI010000070.1, from coordinate 7,652 downwards.
TCACGGCGCTCCTGCGGTACCGGACACCGCGCAGGAAACGCAATCGATCTGGCATGTACTTCCCCCGGGGGATTCGACGGAGGGGATGGCGCTGAGCAGGTGTTTCCACTGCCGCTCCGGGCGCCACGCATGAGAATGACGCAACGTTAGTGCAGGTGGAGACTACCGGTCAACGAAATCCAGAATCCTGGAATAGGAATGTGAACAAGGTCCTAGCGCGTTCCACAAGGCGGGGAAAATTCCGCGCCACAACCGTAAACCACGCCGCCGGTTCGAGCGTCGCGCCCGCTCAGCTCGGCCAGCCGAAATCGACGCCCAGCCACTCGAACAGCTCTCGATTGTGCGGCCGGTAGAACTCGGTCAGCTCCTCCCTGACCGCGGCGTCCATCGGCGGCGCGGGCAGGTGGTTGTGCCGCTCGGCGCTCCGCAGCCGGTGCGGGGGCAGCCCGAGGAAGCCGCAGGCGCGGTCGAGCGCGGCCTGCTCGTCGGCGTACATCTCCTCCGCGGACATGATCAGGAAGTTCTCGCGCGGGTAGTGCTCCTGCCACTGCTCCAGCTGCGGCCGGTAGACGCCGCGGTCGCGGTAGCTGTGGAAGTCGTGCGCCTCGCTGTAGTACAGCGGCTCGGCGCGCATCCGCTCGACCTCGCCGCGCAGCCGCTCGGGCTCGGCGGCGAGCGCCTCCGCGAACCCGAGGTCCTCCACGCCCTTGCCGACGGCCTCCCAGTAGTGGGAGTAGGCGCGCTTGACCGGATCGCGCAGCACGACGATGACCTTGAGGTCCGGCATCCGCTCGTGGATCCGCTCGGCGGCGAGCGGATAGTACATGTAGTAGGGGCACGCCTCGCCGGTCAGCGGGCGGCTGCCCGCCTTCTGTTCGAGCCGGTCGAGTTCGCCCTCGGTGGCGAAATGGGATCGGTACCAGACATCGCCCTTGGCATAGTTCACATAGAAGTACCAGGGGCTTTTCAGCCCGCGCGACGCCGGGAACATCGGCATGACCAGCGGATGCTGGATCAGGTAGTTCCACAGCGACGTCGTTCCGCCCCGTTTAGTGCCGATCACCATGAAGTCGGGAAGATGGCGTTGATCCGCCGTCCGCATGCCGTACGTCCGGGTGACGGAATTGGCCATGTCCTTGAAGGCCCGCGGCGAACGATCCTTCAGACCGGAAACCAGACCCCTGGTCATGCACTCTCCCCCTGTCGGGCGCCGCGGTTGCGGACCGCGCCGAGGAACTCGGCACCCCCCAGCGAGTGCCGCAGACGCCACAGCGTAGCCGCGTATCCGGCGCAGGCGACGACGGCGTAGAGGACGAAGACCGGCGCCGAGGTCCCGAGAACGGTCCGCAGGGCGACACCGGTCAGGCCGAACCACACCAGCGCCCACAGCCCGGTCACGGCGACGCGCCGCACGTCCAGCCGCAGCCCGAGCAGGTAGCGGACCTGCAGCGCGGCCGCGACCGTGTCGATCAGCATCGCCACCGCCCAGGCCGCCGCCGCTCCCGCGATGCCGAACGGCGGGACGAGCAGCAGGGTCAGCACGATGTTCACCGCCAGGGCGACCGACTTGTTGGCCAGGCTCCAGGAGCTCTTGCCCCCCATGAGCAGCACCGTCTGCACGTTGCCGGCGCCGAGTGCGAGCAGCATCGCGCCCGCGAGCACCGCCAGCGTGACGGCGCCGCCGGTGAACCCCTCGCCGAACAGCGCCAGCAGGAACGGGCCGAAACTGGCCAGCACCAGGTAGATCGGCCAGGACGCGAGGACGACCCACCGGGTGGCCAGCGAGTTCAGGTGCCCGGCCCGGTCGCGCTCGTCCCGCGCGAGCATCGCGGCGACCTGCGGCGCGATCGCGATGCGGGCGGCCTGGAGCACCAGCGTCCCGGTGCTGACGAACCGGTTGGCGGTGGCGTAGACGCCCGCCTCCTCGCTGGACACCAGCATCGCGACCAGCGGGACGTTGGCCCACACGAGGGCGATCTCGACCGCGGCGGCGACGCCGCGGGGACCGGAGAACGCCCAGAACTCCCGTCCCGTCGACCCGCGCCGCGTCCCGGCCTCGCCCGTCGCGGCCCCGGCCGTCGCGTCGCCCGGCCGGTGGCCGGCCTCGGCGCGGGGCACCATCCGCCACAGCACCAGGACGGCCGCGACGAACGACGCCGCGATCGGCGCCGTCCAGGCGACCATGACTCCGGCGGCCCCCAGGCCGAGCACGAACACCAGGCCGACCAGCAGCGGGCGGGCGCCGGGCAGAAGGACGTTGTTGATGAGCGAGTAGGCGGTGACGCTCCCGAGCCCGCGGGTGCCGCCGAGCGCCACCCGGGTCAGGGCCATGAGCCCGAGGAACGGCGCGGAGATCCGCAGCAGCGTCACGGCCGTCTCGGCGTCCGCCGGGTCGACGAAGCGGTCGGCGATCCAGGGGGCCGCCAGGTAGGCGCCCACCGAGCACAGCACGCCGACGACCACCACGGGCACGTGCGAGACGATCATGAGCCGGCGCAGCTCGTCCACCCGGCCGAGGGCGCGCAGCCGCGCGGTCGTCCGCACCAGCCCGGTGTCGGCGCCCAGCTCGGCGATCTCGGCGACGATCGTGAACAGCGCCACGACCACGAAGAACACGCCCGCCTCGGCGACGCCCAGCGTCCGGGCGACGACGACGGTGAGCAGGAACCCCGAGGCCGCCGCGATCACTGAGCTGACCAGGCCGATCGCCCCGCCGCGGGCGAACTCACGCAGGTCGCGGCCGTGCCGCCGCCCGCCCCCGCCGGTCCCCTGGTCAGCCTGCGGCAACGCCGCGGTCATCCGCGCCTCCCGCCTTTCCTTCGGCCGATCCGCGCAGGATCAGCGCACCCGCCACGAAGACCAGGATCAGTTCGGTCTGGTCGAGGCTGTAGTAGAAGAGCATGAACGATGCCATCACCACCACCGCGTGGAGCCACAGCAGGGAGTCGGGCGTGACCCTCCGGGTGCGCATCGAGAGCAGCCACAGCCAGCCGCAGAAGAACACCAGCCCCGGAAAGCCGTAGGAGAACATGAGGTGCCAGAACTCGCCCTGGGTCCCCACTGACACCACGTAGGTCTCGGACGGTCGCGGGGCGCCGTACCCGAGCACCGGCGAGTCGAGCGTCCGCACGAACGCCTCGCCGTAGAGGCCGAGGCGGTCGTTGGTGGTCGAGCTGTACTCCGTGCGGCTGTCGATCCCCGAGCCGACGCCGGACAGGAGCGCCGCGATGCCGCCGATCACCATGAGCGCGATGACCATCGCCGGCCACCGGGCGTGCCCGCGTCCGAGGTAGCGGAGCGCCGTGTAGAGGACGCCGACCACGATCGCCAGGAACATCCCGCGGTTCAGCGTCGCGAAGGCCGGGACGAGCGAGGCCGCCATCAGGCCGATGAGCGCCAGCCGCAGGAGGAACCGCGCCTGCGTCACGTACAGGATGACGAAGGGGAACAGCAGGGCGTAGTGCGCGCCCCAGGCGTTGGTGTACGGAAAGGGCGCGCGGGGCCGGTTGTAGGGCGCGGGCGCGCCCCAGGGCTGCTGGATCTCGGCGAACTGCGGGTGCACGAGGTCGTGGACGTACTCGTTGCCCCCGATGGCGCCGGGCAGGATCCGCTCGAACGGGGTGGTCAGCCCCGTCTTGGGCATCAGCACGCCGAGGAAGCCGCCGATCACCACCCACACCCAGAAGACGACCACCATCCCGAGCGCGCGGCGGATCGGCAGCCGCTTCACGGAGCAGTTGTAGGCGTAGACGAACACGACGGTCGCGGCCGCGTAGTTCATGAACGTGAAGATGAAGCCGACACCGCGCCCGAAGCTGTCGATCTGGGTTCCGGACGCGATCACCCAGACCAGGAAGAGCGCCCAGAGCCCGAACCGCCAGGGTGCGCGCGTCCCGCCGCGCAGCATCAGGTGCAGCGCCATCACCGACGCCGCGATCGGCGCCGCGAACGCACCGAGGCCGAGCAGCCACCAGACCGGGAAGCCGACGAACAGCAGGCTCAGCGGCCAGGCCGGCAGATCCTTGCGGCCCGACTCCTCGGGGGTCTCCTCGCGCGGCCCGGACCCGGCGAACCGCCGCCGCGAACCCGACCTGCCCGGCCGGGGCGGCGCGGCCGGGCGCCGCGGCGCGGTCGTGACCAAACTCGCCTCCCCTACCTTCCGGAACCCCGTCCGGTTGACCGGAGGTTGACCGGAGTCACCCGTTTCCGACCGGCAAGAGGATACGAACCTTACACTCGGAGGCCGAGCCTACGCCCCTGCGCCAGGGGATCGCGCCGGCTCGGGGCGGGCCGCGATCGGGGAGAGTGAGCAGTGGACGAGCGCTGGTATCAGAGGCGGTCGGTGCTGGGTGGAACGGCGTTCGCAGCGGCGGGCGTCACCGTGGGCGTCGCGGCGGAGACGCTGCTCGGCCCCGGGCCGACCCCCGCCGCCGCCGAGCAGACGGGGCCCTGGACGTACGTCCCGCCGGGCGGCTCCATCCAGAGGGCCATCGCCGGCGGCGCCACCGCCGTCATGCTGGGGCACGGCGAATACCCCCTGACCGAGCCGCTCGTCCCCACGCGGGGCTGCACGATCCGCGGCGCCGGGCAGCGGACCCGCCTGCGCGCGGCCCGGTCCATGGACGCGATGATCGCCATCGGGGACGGCCGGTCGGTCGACGGGGTCTCCATCTCCGACCTGGTGCTCGACTGCGCCGACCGGGCCGGGATCGGCATCGACCTCGACATCACCGGCACCAGCCGGTTCTACAAGGGCGAGCCCGACGCGGTGTGCCGCCTGGACAACCTCGCCGTCTACATGCCAGCGCTGGACGGCGTCGCCTACCGCGGCAGCGACACCCAGGCCTGCGTGACGAGCCGCGTCCGGGTCCGCCAGGCGGGCCGGTACGGGTTCCGCGTGGAGGCCCCCGACAGCTGGTGGATCGCCTGCGAGGCGACCACGCGGCGGCAGACCGGGTCGAGCGCCGGCTTCTACGTCGGCCCGCCCATCCCCGGCTCCGACGGGATCGGCGGCGCCAACAACTTCTTCCAGGCGTGCAAGGCCTGGTACTGCCGCGACTACGGCTGGCACGTCAAGGGCGAGCGCAACAAGTTCATCGGCTGCGAGTCCCAGGACACCCGCGCCCACGGCTGGTTCATCGAGGCCGACCGGAACGTCTTCACCGGCTGCGTGGCCGACACCTCGGGCTCCCGCGACCTCGGCGCGGGCGCGAACGAGGCCGACGGCTTCTTCGTCGGCCAAGGCGACCAGACGTCCCTGGTGGGATGCCAGGCGTTCGACCGCAAGCCCGGCGGGCAGGCCCCGCAGCAGCGCTACGGCTTCAACGTCCCGGCCGCCATGGCGGACCAGGGGCGGGTGGCGGGCCACACCGGATGGGACAACCTCACGGGCCTGCTCAACCGGCGCTGACCGCACCTGCCGGACGGCGCTGACCGCACCTGGCCAGGCCGCCGGACGGGCCCCGTGGCCGCCGCGCGCGGGACGTCGCCGTCACCCGCCGTTCAAGGGATCGCCATCAATGGGCCAAGGTATCTTGGACCGGACTCCGACGGGGAGTGAACCGCGCGCGGGGCGCGCACGGCGAGAATCGACGGCTGCGAGAGGAACACCCGGCTAATGGACTCCACGGCGAAGGCCGATTCCACGGAGCTGGCGGAATACGCGGCCATGCTCCGGCGGCGGTGGTGGGTGGTCGTCGCCGGAGCGATGCTCGGACTGGCGATCGCCGGCGCCGGCCTGGTGCTGCTGCCCAAGTCGTACGTGTCCACGGCCATCGTGCAGGTCACCGCCACCGATCCCGAGGTGCCCAAGAGCAACGGCGGCAAGAACGACTTCAGCCTGGAGACCGAGGCGCAGCGGCTGCGCTCCACCGAGGTGACGAGCCTCGTGCAGAAGCGGATCGGGGCGTCCGACTCGCCGCTGGCGCTCGGCCGCCGCGTGCAGGTCACCGTGCCGCCCAACTCCTCCGTCCTCGTCATCGAGTGGGCGGCGTCCAGCTCGGGGAAGGCGCGCGCCGGAGCGCAGGCGTTCGCCGAGGCCTACCTCCAGAACCGCAACCAGAAGGCGGTGCAGCGGCTGCAGAGCCAGGCCGCGGTCCTGGAGAGGCAGATCAACGACGTCCGCACCAAGCTCACGACCGCCGGGGCCACCCAGCGGCGCGTGCTGACCGCCCAGATCAACGCCTTCAGCAACAAGCTGACCGACCTGCAGGTGGCCGCCGCGAACGTGGACGGCGGCGAGATCATCACCAGCGCGTCGCCGCCCGCCGGGCCCTCCAGCCCCGACCCCGTCAAGTTCCTGCCGAGCGGCCTGGCCGGCGGGCTGCTGCTCGGCATCATCCTGGCGATCATGTACGACCGGTTCGACCGGCGCGTGCGGGTCGCCGGGGACGTCGAGCGCGTCCTGGACCTGCCCGTCCTGCTGTCCATCCCGCAGCGGCGCGGCAAGGAGGAGCTCGGCCTGCTGCCCGCGCGCAGCCGCAGCGGGCAGAACTTCCACGAGCTCGCGCACGAGCTGACCGCGACCCTCGGCCACGGCAACCACGTCATCCTCGTCACCGGCGCCGCGCCCGGCCCCGGCTCCAGCATCGTGTCGGTGAACCTCGCCGCCGCGCTCGCCCGCACCGGGTCCAACGTCCTCCTGGTGTGCGCCAACCTCCAGTCGCCGCTGGCGGCCGACCTGCTCGGGCTGCACCGCGGGGCCGGGCTGTCGGAGCTCCTGCTCGCCCGGGTCGAGCTGCGCGACGTGGTGCGCCGCAACCACGCGCTGCCGTCCCTGGCCACCATCACCCCCGGCGCCGACGTCGACCTCGCGGCCGAGATGCTGCAGCGCGAGCAGATGGCCCGCCTCATCGGCTCGCTGCGCGAGAAGGCCCGCTTCACGGTCGTCGAGGCCCCCTCGACCGAGCTCGGCGCCGACGCCCAGGCCCTCGCCGACCTGTCCGACGCCGCCCTCATCGTCGTGGAGACCCCGCGCACCAAGTACGCGCAGATCCGCGACGGCGTCCGCCGCATCCACCGGATGGGCGCGGCCGTGCTCGGCGCGGTCGTCCTGCCGAAGCAGGACGAGATCGCCGTGACGACGCCCGCGCCGTCGCTGCCCCGCGAGCCCCGCGACATGCCTCCGCGGCGGCGGGACGGCTCGGCGGGCTCGGGAGCCCAGCTGCCGGCCCCCATGCCGGCGCCGTCCGCGCCCAAGGAGCCGCGCCGCGCCGCGGCGCACGCCGCGCGGGAACCGGGCCCCCGGCGCGACCCGCTCACGGGCGAGGCCGACCAGCCCCGCCCCCGCAAGCACGCGCGGCCCGCCGCCCCGGACGCCGGCCCCCTCGACGACCAGGACAAGCCGAACGACAAGACCATCACGCTCAGCAAGGTGAACCTGGACGCGTTCGTGCCGCCCGACGACGCCGTCTCCCCCGCGGCCGACACCCTGACCGACAAGGCGGCGCAGAAGGTCAACCGCCCCCGGCCCCCCGAGGGCGGGGCGTAAGGGGAGCGCGACCGGTACCGCTCGGCCGGTTCCGGAAAGAACGGACCGTGCCGCCGCGGGGCCCGCGGGCCCCGCGGCGTCCGGTCAGCGCGCGCCGGTGATCATTCCGGCGGCGACGGTGTTGTTGGTGGCCTCGTCGATCAGGATGAAGCCGCCGGTGTGG
>NZ_JBEZJI010000069.1:0-46543 GCF_040649435.1 Actinomadura sp. NPDC048955 | reverse complement strand
GTCTCCAGGTCCATCAGCATGGTGCGGCTGGCGTTGGTCGGGTCGGTGACGTGCACGCCGCCGTCCGTCCCGCCGGTGAGGTTCCACAGCACCCAGGTGTCGATGTTGCCGAAGACCGCGTCGCCGTTCTCGGCGGCCTCGCGGACGCCGTCGACGTTCTCCAGGATCCACTGGATCTTGCCGCCGGAGAAGTACGTCGCGGGCGGCAGTCCGGCGCGGTGCCGGATCGTCTCGCCCCGGCCGTCGCGTTCGAGCGCGGACGCGATCCGGTCGGTACGGGTGTCCTGCCAGACGATCGCGTTGTAGTAGGGGCGCCCCGTGCGCCGGTTCCACACCACGGTCGTCTCGCGCTGGTTGGTGATCCCGAAAGCGGCCAGGTCGCCGTGCGACAGGTTCGCCTTGTTCAGCGTGCTCTCGATGGCGGAACGGGTGCGCTCCCAGATCTCGGTCGGGTTGTGCTCGACCCAGCCGGCCTGGGGCAGGATCTGCTCGTGTTCGAGCTGGTGGCGGGCGATCTCGTTACCGCCGTGGTCGAAGATCATGAATCGGGTGCTGGTCGTGCCCTGGTCGAGGGCCCCGACGTAGTCGGCCATGGAGTCTTCCTTTCCGCCCGCGGCAGCGGGCCCGTCAGCTGACGTCGTACTCCGGCTCCGGCCCCGTGGGCAGGCCGCCCTCCTCTTCTGGAAGGTGGTGCCCGACGAGCAGCAGATACAGGCCGGCGCCGAGCACGCCGCCGATCAGCGGCGCGGCGATCGGCACCCAGAAGTACAGATCGCCGTACTGGTCCCGCCAGGCGGTGTCGTAACCGGTGATGTACTGGGCGAGCCGCGGCCCGAAGTCGCGGGCCGGGTTGATCGCGTAGCCGGCGGCGGAGCCGAACGCCATCCCGATCGCCACCACCACCAGGCCGATGATCAGCGGTGCCAGGTTGGCCAGCGGCGGCGCGTTGCGCAGGTCGGTGAGGGCCAGGACGAGGAACAGCAGGATGGCGGTGCCGATCACCTGGTCGCGGAACGCGCCCCAGGTGCCGATCGGCAGTGAGCCGTTGCCCGGCAGGGTGGAGAACACGAACTGGGTCTTCAGGGTGTGGCCCGGGTCGAACTTGGCGAGGATCTCGGTGTAGTCCCACCGGACGATCAGCGCGGCCACGAAGGCGCCGAGCGTCTGAGCGAACCAGAACGGCACGACCCGGCGCCAGGGGAACCCCTTGAACACCGCGAGTGCCAGCGTCACGGCGGGGTTGAGGTGCCCACCGCTGGTCCGGGCCGCGACGTACACGCCGAGCGTGACGCCGAAGCCCCAGGCCCAGGCGATGCTGTTGTGGTCGCCCAGGCTCTGCGGTTCGCCGAGCCCGCTCGCCGCCACGACCTGGGCGACGACGCCGACGCCGAACAGGATCAGGATCAGCGTGCCGGCGAACTCCGCCAACATCTGTTTGGCGAGTTCGGGGAGCCTCGGCCCTCGCGACATGTCTCCTCCTCGGACGTGTGAACCAGGCCACGGCGGCCGTGATCGTGATCGTTCCCAAGGAGGGCGCGGCTACACAGAGTCAGTCAATGACCACGGAACGCCTCTTCCAGCCACCACGCGGGGCGACTGCGGGCGATCTTGGCGTCCACGACCATCGGCCGGTCGCGCGGCCCCGCCAGCCAGCCGGCCACCGCCGCCAGGTCGTCCGGTGTCCGGACGGTCGCCGCCGCGCAGCCGAACCCGCGCCCGATCGCGGCCAGGTCGGCGGGCGGGAACGTGACGGCGTCGAGGGGATGCCCGCCCGGGCCGAAGTGGTGCACCTCGGCCCCGTAGGCCTCGTCGTCGTAGACGAGCACGAGCAGGCCGAGCCCGAGCCGGACCGCGGTCTCCAGCTCCGCGACCGACATCAGCGCGCCGCCGTCGCCGAGCGCGGCGACGGTGAGCCGGTCCGGGCGGGCCACGGCGGCGCCGATGGCGGTCGCGAGGCCGAGCCCCACCGACTGGAACGCCTGCGTGAACACCAGGCCGTCGTCATCGGGGACGTCCAGGAACATCGCCGGGTAGCCCATGAAGTTGCCGGAGTCGACGGCGACCGTGCGCTCGCGCGGCAGCATCCCGTCCAGGGCGATCGTCAGCGTGCGCGGATCGATGCGGGGGCCGCCGCCGTCCTCGCCGGGATGCTCGTCGTAGGGGACGTCCTGCCAGCGGCCCTCGCGGGCGAGCCGCTCCGCCACCTCGGGCGTGCGGTAGCCGGTGGCCCGGTGCCCGCGCGCCTGGAGTTCGGCCGAGGCGGCCCGCGCGGTCTCGGCGGCGTCGCCGATCAGGGCGAGGTCGACGGGGCGGTGGGCGCCGAGGGCGTGCGCGTCCACGTCGACCTGCACGACCGCGGCGTTCCGGCCGATGAGGGCGCCGTGCCGCGTCGTCCACATGTTCAGCGAGCAGCCCCAGGCGACGACCAGGTCGGCGCCGCGGATCAGCTCCGCCGCGACCGGGGTGGCGAAGCCTCCGCTGACGTCCAAGGCGAACGGGTCGCCGGCGAACAGGCCGCGCGCCACCGCCGACGTCGCGGGCAGCGCCCCGCAGCGTCCGGCGAGGTCGGCCAGGGCGTCGCGGGCGCCCGACAGGCGCGCGCCGCGCCCCGCGACGAACACCGGCCGCCGCGCCGCCTGCAGCGCGTCGGCGAGGCCGGCGACCGCGGCGGGCGGCGGCACCGGCAGCGCCGGGACCCGCCCCGCCCGCGCCCGCGCGGAGGCCGGCGCGGGCGCGTCCGGCAGGTCGGCGGCCTGGACGTCCAGCGGCAGCCCGAGCAGCACCGTGCGCCGCTCGGCGACCGCCGTCCGGCAGGCCCGGGCCACGTCGGCCAGGGCGGTCTGCGGGGAGTGGACGCGCTCGGGGACGGCGCCGACCGCCGCGGCGATCGCCGCCTGGTCGACGCGGAAGTTGGAGCGGACCGCGGCGGCGGCCACCTCGCCCGCGACCACCAGCAGCGGCGTGCGGCTCTTGGCGGCCTCGGCCATGCCCGTCACCGCGTTGGTGAGGCCGGGCCCCTGGTGGACGGTCACGACGCCGAGACCGCGGCTCACCCGCGCGTACGCGTCGGCCATCGTCACCGCGCCGCCCTCGTGGCGGGCGGCGACGAACCGGGCGCCGCTCGCCGCGAGGGCGTTCGTGACGTGGAAGTTGCCGCTGCCGACGACTCCGAAGACGGTGCCGGCGCCGAACCGCGCGAGGGTCTGCCCCACGGCCTCGGCGACGTTCATCGCTCGATCAGCGCGAGCACCCGGGCGGGGCTGCCCGAGCCGCCGACGATCGGCAGCGGCGAGGCGAGCAGGACGGCGCCGCGGGCCGGGAGCCGGTCGAGGTTCCGCAGCTGGGTGAGGCCGTACTTGCCGGCGCCGAGGAAGTAGGAGTGGCACGGGAACGGCGGGTCGAAGCCGTGCGCGGCGCCCGCGTCGGTGCCGACGGTCTCCACGCCGAGGCCGAGCAGCGGCGTCTCCTCGGCCAGCCACCGGGCGCACTCGGCCGAGATCCCCGGGGTGTGCGGGCCGTTCTCGTCCGCGTTGAGGAAGGCGTCCTGGTCGGCGGCGCGGGCGTCCCAGCCCGTCCGGTAGAGGAGCCAGCCGCCGTCCGGGAGCGGGCCGTGCGCCCGCTCCCAGTCGCGGACGTGGTCGATCTCCAGCAGGAAGTCGGGGTCGGCGGCGGCGCGCCCGGAGGCGTCCAGCACCACGGCGGGCGCGACGAGCCGGCCGGGCGGGACCTGCGCGACGTCCTCGCCGTCGCGGCCGGTGGCCCAGTGCACGGGGGCGTCGAAGTGGGTGCCGACGTGCTCGCCGGTCTCGATGTCGTTCCAGTACCAGGCGGGCCCGCGGTCGTCGTAGCGGCTGATCTCCTTCAGCCGGAACGGGACGGTGTTGGCGAACGGCTCCGGCAGCCGCAGGATCGGCGTGCGCTCCGACAGCGGAGTGGTCAGGTCGACGATCTCCACGGAGCCGTCGGCGACGGCGGCGAGCAGCTGGGCGAGCACGGACATCGTTCCTCCGGCGGCGCGGACGGCTGAGGGGGACGCGGGTCCGACGAACGTACCGCAGCGGGCCCTGTTCGGAGGGTCGCGGGGCGCAGGCCGCGGGCCTTTGTTCCACGACGCCAGGGACGCCTCCGGATTTCGTCGTCCCGCACCATGGACGCGGCGGCGCGGCGCGGCCACCATCGGGGCGGAACCCCAGCCGCCCCCGCCCCCCACGGAGGTCCGATGCGCCGCAGGCCCTGGACGCTCGCACTCGCCGCAGCCGCCGTCACCGTCGCCCTCGCCGCTCCCCCGGCGCACGCCGCGCCCCCGGCGCCCTCTCCCCCGGCCCCGCCGTCCGCCGGCGTCACCGAGGCCGCGCGCGGCTTCGACCCCCTGCTCCCCTCGTCCGACCCCGTCGCGCTGCGCGAGGCGTACCGGCCGCTCGCGGTCACCTACAGCTACGAAGGGCAGAAGCACACCCTCGACGACTACCTCGCCCGGACCGGGACGCAGGGGTTCGTCGTCCTGGACCGCAGTGACGTCGTCTTCGAGCGCTACGTCACCACCAACCGCGACACCCTGTTCCAGTCGTGGTCGATGGCGAAGTCGTTCACCTCGGCCGCTATTGGCATCGCGCTCGGCGAGGGCTTCATCGACTCGATCGACGACCCGGCGACCCGGTACGTCCCGGAGTTGAAGGGCTCGGGGTACGACGGCGTCTCCCTGCGGGACCTGCTGCGGATGTCGTCGGGCATCCAGTGGACGGAGACCTACGACGTGCCGTTCGTCCACGTCGCCGCGAGCCTCGGGTACCCGCTGACCGAAATGGCCAAGCAGCGCAAGCGCGGATGGGAGCCGGGGACGAGGTTCGAGTACACGAGCATGAACTCGTTCGTCCTGTCCTGGGTCGTGGCCAAGGCGACCGGGGTCCCCTACCACTCCTACGTCCAGAAGAAGATCTGGGAACCGGCCGGGATGGCCTCCAAGGCGTATCTCGGCAACGACTCCAACGGCAACAACATGGGGTACTGCTGCTACTACGCGACCGACCGCGACTTCGCGCGATTCGGCCTGCTGTACCTGAACGGCGGCAGGGCGAACGGGCGGCAGGTCGTCCCCGCCTCCTGGGTGACGGAGTCGACGCGGCCGTCCGCCTCGTTCAACAGGGGGTACGGCCTGCAGTGGTGGCTCGGCGAGAACGGCGACTTCTCGGCCAACGGCCTCGGCGGCCAGCTCATCTGGGTGTCGCCCCGGTACGGCGTCGTCATCGTGAAGTCGACGCTGGCGACCGTCCTCGCCGGGGAGGAGACCGACGCCGCCTTCGAGGCGATCGCCGCCGAGGTCGCGCGGACCCGCACGGCCCGCACGGCCGCGGCGCACTGACCGCCGCCCGCCGGGCGGCCGGGGAACATTCCGGATCGACCAGAGGTTAGGGTTCCCTAAGCACTGTGATCCGGATCATCGGAGGGACCGTATGGCGACGGAACCGGCACGCAAGGGGCGCAGGCTCCACCGGGGGACGGTGCTGCGCACCGAGCGCCTCGCACCGCACATGATCCGCGTGGTCCTCGGCGGTGACGGGCTCTCGGACTTCGGCGCGGGCGAGTACACCGACCACTACGTGAAGCTGCTGTTCCCCCGGCCGGGCGTCGCCTACCCCGAGCCGTTCGACATGGAGCGGGTGCGCGCCGAACTGCCGCGCGAGCAGTGGCCGAGCACCCGCACCTACACCGTCCGCGCGTGGGACGCCGCGGCGGGCGAGCTGACGATCGACTTCGTCCACCACGGCGACAAGGGCCTCGCCGGCCCGTGGGCGGCGAGCGCCCGGCCCGGCGAGGAGATCTTCTTCAACGGCCCCGGCGGCGGCTACGCGCCCCGCGCCGGCGCCGGCTGGCACCTGCTCGCCGGTGACGAGAGCGCCCTGCCCGCGATCGCGGCCTCCCTCGAACGGCTCCCGGACGGCGCCCCCGCCCGCGTGTTCGTCGAGGTCGCGGGGCCCGAGGAGGAGCAGGACCTGCGCACGCCCGGCGACGCGGAGATCGTCTGGCTGCACCGGGGCGGCGGCCGGGTCGGCGACCTGCTGGTCGAGGCCGTCCAGAAGCTCGACTTCCCGGACGGGGAGGTGCACGCCTTCGTGCACGGCGAGGCCAACTTCGTCAAGGCGCTCCGCCGCCACCTGCGCGTCGAGCGCGGCCTCCCCCTCGACCAGCTGTCGATCTCCGGCTACTGGCGGCTCGGCCGCGACGAGGACGGCTGGCAGTCCGGAAAGCGCGAATGGAACCAGCGGGTGGAGCAGGAGGAGGCGCGGGCCCTGGCCTGAGCTCCGGGCGGGCTCAGGCGGTGACCTGCGCCTGGTCGTCGAGGTCGGGGTCGGTGTCGGTGGAGAAGCCGGGCAGCCAGCGCTCGGCTTCGGCGCGGAACTCGCCCTCGGCCTCCAGCTGGCACAGGACGCCGCCGCAGCCGGAGAGGGCGCGGCTGACGGCCAGGTACTGCGGCGGCAGGCGGAACGCGCGGGCGAGCGCGCCCGGCCGCAGGTCGGAGGCCAGGCCGAGCCCGCGGGCCGTCTGCTCGCGCAGCCACTCGCGGGAGTAGCGGAAGCGCTCCACGGCGAACGGGGCGGCGTGCGGGGCGACGAGCGCCGCGACCTCGTCGGGGTCCACCTCGGCGTCCCCGACCAGGAAGCCCTCCTCGAACAGCGCGTCCACGATGTCGTCGGGGTCGCCGAGGGTGCCGATGCGCAGCAGCCGCCCGATCGACCACTGGAGCTCGGCGGGGACGCGGGCGGCGCCGCCGAAGTCCATGACGCCGAGGCGGCCGTCGTCCCGCATCCGGAAGTTGCCCGGGTGCGGGTCGATGTGGATCATCTCGCAGCGGGCCGGGCCGGACAGCAGGAAGCGGAACAGCAGCAGCCCGGCGCGGTTGCGGGCCTCCTGGTCGCCCTCGGCGATGATCTGGGCGAGCGGGGTGCCCTCCAGCCACTCGGTGACCAGCACGTTGCCCGACTGGGCGACGACCGCGGGGACGGCGAAGTCCGGGTCGCCGTCGTAGGCGTCGTGGAAGGCGGTCTGGGCGCGGGCCTCGTCGACGTAGTCGAGCTCCTTCTCCAGGCGGCGCTTGAGGTCGGCGATGACCGGCTTGACCTCGACGCCGGGGAACAGCGGCGTGACGAGGCGGCTCAGGCGGGAGATCTGGTTGAAGTCGCTCATGAGGGCCTGGGCGGCGCCGGGGTACTGGACCTTGACGGCGACCGTGCGGCCGTCGCGCCAGACGGCCTTGTGGACCTGGCCGATGGACGCGGCGGCGGCCGGGCGGTCGTCGAACTCGGCGAACATCGCGCGCCAGTCCTCGCCGAGGCCCTCGGCGAGGACGCGGTGCGTCGTCGCGGCGGGCATCGGCGGCGCGGCCTCCTGCAGGCGGGTCAGGCTGGCGCGGAACGGGCCGGCGACCTCCTCGGGCAGGCCCGCCTCGAAGATCGACAGCAGCTGGCCGACCTTCATGGCGCCGCCCTTCAGCTCGCCGAGCACGGCGAACAGCTGCTCGGCGGTGCGGCGCTGGACCTCCAGCGCGACGGCCTCGGCGGGGCGGCCGATCGTCCGCTTGCCGAGACCGAGGGCGGTGCGCCCGGCGAACCCCAGCGGGAGGCTCGCCAGCTTGGCGGTTCGCGTCACCGCGCGGCGGGGGATGTCGCTCACGGCCCCTCTTTCGACGATGCGTCCAATGACTTCAGCCTCTCACGGGGCGCAGTGCCATGAAACGGTCACGCCCCGACATGTTCAGCGTCCGGCCGCGCCCGGTGATTCCCCGCCGCCGGGGCAGGGCCGCAGCAGCAGCTCGACGACCTCCAGCGCCTGGTCGATCTCCGGCCGGTTCCCGCCCAGGTAGTGGGCGTACATGAAGGAGTCGGCGACCCGGACGATGGCCTGCGCGAGCGTCCGGGTCGGCAGCCGGGTGCGCAGCGCGCCGCGGTCGATCTCCGCCTGGAGCTCGCCGGTGAGCAGCTCGGTGGCGCGGTCCTCGATGGTGCCGGGCATGGTGGCCAGCCTGATGAACAGCCGGGGCTCGCGCTCGGTGAACGCCTTCAGCGGCTCGGCGCCCACCACCGCGCGCATGAACCGGTCCAGCACGGTGAGGATCCGCTCGGCGCCGGCGCCCCCGACGCCGCGCGCGGCGACGCGGTAGGTGCGTTCGGTCATCTCCCCGAGCACGGCGGCCAGGAGCTGGTCGCGGCCGCCGACCCACCGGTACAGGGTGGCCCGCCCGACGCCGAGCTCGGCGGCGAGCGCCGACATGTCGATCGGCTCGCCCCGCAGGTAGTGGGCGGACGCGGCGGCCAGGGCGGTGGCGCGGCCGCCGTGGAGCGGGCCCGGGGACGGGCCGGCCGTGCCGGACGGCGCCCGGACGGCGTCGTCCGCGGGAACGGGGCCGCTCATCGGCCCAGCATGTCACAGCACGGCGCGCACCATCCCATGACTTGTCGCGTTCGCGCGACTACAGGCGGTTATCGGGGGTAGCAAGGCAGGTGTGAACCACAAACACGGGGGCGCCGGACGCAAGGGCCGGCTGCTGATCATCGGTGGCGCGGAGAACCGGACCTGCGGCTCCGGCCCGCTGGAGACGTTCGTGGAGCTGGCGGGCGCCGAGGACGCGCGGATCGTCGTCATCACCACGGCGACGGAGGTGCCCGAGGAGGTCGCCGACGAATACACCGCCGTGTTCGGGCGGCTCGGCGTGCCCTCGGTGCGCGAGCTGCGGCTGCTCGGCCGGGCGGCGGCCGACGACGCGGCGACGCAGCGGGCGCTGGAGACCGCCACGGGCGTGCTGTTCAGCGGCGGCGACCAGTCCCGGATCCGGACCCTGGTCGGATCGAGGACCAACGAGCTGCTCAAGCGCCGGCTCGACCAGGAGGGCCTGGTGATCGCCGGGACCAGCGCGGGCGCCACCGCCATGGGCCACTGGATGATCCTCGGCGGGCGCGGCCACGAGGTCGCCGCCTCCACCGTGAAGGTCGGCCCCGGGCTCGGCCTGCTCGACAACGTGCTGATCGACATGCATTTCAACGAGCGGGGGCGGCTGCCGAGGCTGATGAGCGGGATCGCGCTCGACACCCGGCTGCTCGGCGTCGGGATCGACGAGGACACGGCGATCGTGGTCGGCGACGGGCGGTTCGAGGTCGTGGGCACGGGCGTGGTCACGGTCGTGGACGCCGGGCAGTCGACGGTCGCCTACGCGGCCTCCGACGACGAGCCGATGGCGATGCTCGACGTCTCGCTGCACCTGCTGCCGGCCGGCTGCGCGTTCCAGATGAACGACCGGCTCCCGGCGATCGGCAACATGCGCGGCCCGGAGGAGGGATAGCGGTGCGACTCGATCATGTGCGCCGCCTCGGCGGCCCGAACGTCTACCTGGCCCGGCCGGTCGCGATCGCGCGGCTGGACCTGCAGGGCCTGACCCGCCACGAGACCACCGACCACCCCGGCTTCGCCGAGCGGCTCGTCGACGCCCTGCCCGGGCTGGCCGACCACCACTGCTCCGCGGGCCGCCCGGGCGGGCTGCTGGAGGCGATGGCGCGCGGCACCTACTTCGGCCACGTCACCGAGCACGTCACGCTGGAGCTGTCCGGTCTGATCGGCCGCGAGGTGTTCTTCGGCCGGACCGTGCGCGCGGGCGGGCCCGCCGAGTACGACGTGATCCTGGAGTGCCCTCCCGACGAGCCGTCCGCCAGCCCGGTGGTGGAGCGGCTGATCTCCCTGGCGGTGCGGATCGTGAACGGGGCGCTCGCCGGGCTCGTCCCCGACACCTCGGCCGACCTGGCCCGCGTCGCCGCCGTCCACGAGGAGGAACGGCTCGGGGTGAGCACGGCGGCGCTGGCGCGGGCGGCGCGCGAGCGGGGCGTGCCGGTGCGCCGGGTCGGCGGGCTCAACCTGCTGCGGCTGGGGTACGGGCGGTACCGCCGGACGGTGTGGGCGGCGATGACCGACGCCACCTCGGCGATCGGGATGGAGGTCGCGGGCGACAAGCGGCTCGCGCACCGCCTGCTCGCCGACGCCGGCCTGCCCGTGCCCGAGGGGCGGGTCGCGGCGTCCCCGGGCGAGGCGCTGGAGGCGCTGCGCGCCGTCGGCGGCCCGGTGGTCGTCAAGCCGCTGGCGGGGCACCAGGGCGAGGGCGTGCACATCGAGCTGACCACGCCGCCGGAGGTGGTGGCCGCGTTCGCGTCGGCGGCCGGGGACGGCGGCGAGGTCCTCGTCGAGAGCTACATCCCGGGCAAGGACTACCGGGTGCTCGTGGTCGGCGGCCGGGTCGCGGCGGCGGCCGAGCTCACCGCCGCGTGCGTGGTCGGCGACGGGACGGCGCCGGTCACGGCGCTGGTGGAGCGGGTCAACGCCGACCCGGCGCGCGGCGAGGGCCACGACCGGCCGCTGACCCGGCTCGTCCTCGGCCCCACCGAACTGGCGCTGCTGGAGCGGCAGGGGCACGGCCCGCGGTCGGTGCCCGCCGAAGGGGAGCGGGTGTGGCTGCGCCGCAACGCGAACCTGTCCACGGGCGGCACCAGCCGGGACGTGACCGCGGACGTCCACCCCGAGGTCGTCGCGATGTGCGTGCGGGCCGCCGCGGCCGTCGGCATGGACGTGTGCGGCATCGACCTGCGGCTGCCCGACGCCGGCTCCCCGCCGCCCGCCGAGCACGGCGCCGCCGGGATCCTGGAGGTCAACGCCGCGCCGGGCCTGCGCATGCACCTGGCGCCGCACCAGGGCGCGGGACGCGACGTCGCCGCCGACATCATCGGCCTGATGTACCCGGAGGGGACCCCGTCGCGGGTGCCGGTCGTGTCGGTCACCGGCACCAACGGCAAGACCACGACCGTCCGGATGATCGCGCACATGCTGGAGCTGGACGGGCGCCGGACCGGCATGACCAGCACCGAGGGCGTGTACGTGGGCGGGCGCCTGGTCCACCGGTCCGACGCGTCCGGGCCGCGCTCGGCGGAGATGGTGCTCGGCGACCGGTCGGTGGAGGCGGCCGTGCTGGAGACCGCGCGGGGCGGCATCCTGCGGCGCGGCCTCGGCTACGACCGCGCCGACGTCGCGGTCGTCACCAACATCACCCGCGACCACCTCGGTGTGGACGACACCGAGTCCGTGGACGACCTGGTCGACATCAAGTCCCTGGTCGCCGAGGAGATCCGGCACGGCGGCCACGTGGTCCTCAACGCCGAGGACGAGGCGTCGGCGGGCATCGCCGGGCGGCCGGGGGTCCGCGAGCGGGACCCGGTGCTGCGCTACTTCGCCCTGTCCCCCGACGCCCCCGTCCTCGCGGCCCACCTGCGCCGCGGCGGCGCCGGCTACAGCGTCAGGGACGGGTGGCTGACCGAGGCGCGCGGCGACCGCCGGACCCCGATCCTGCCGGCCGCGGAGGTCGCGGGCTCCTTCGGCGGGCACGCCCGCCACGTGATCGCCAACGCGCTCGCCGCGGCGGCCGCCGCCCGCGGCCTCGGCGTGCCGGTGGAGGTGGTGGCGCGGGCGCTGCGCTCGTTCGACCCGCACACGCGCAACCCCGGCCGCGGCTGCGTGTACCAGGTCGGCGCCAACCCCGTCCTGGTCGACTACGCGCACAACCCGGCGGCGGTCGGGGCGATGGGCGCGTTCATCACGGGCCGCTGGGGCGGCGCGGGGGTCGCGGCGGTGACGCTGCCGGGCGACCGCTCCGACGAGCTGGTCGGCGAGACCGCCCGGGCGCTGGCGGGCTCGTTCGGCCGCGTCGTCGTCTACGAGGACGAGGACCTGCGGGGGCGGCGCTCGGGCGAGATGACCCGGCTGATCGTCCAGGGGCTGCGGGAGGTCCGCCCGGACGTGCGCCACCACCCGGCCGGGGATCTGAAGGGCGCGCTGGCCTCGGCGCTGGACATGGCGGCGCCGGGCGAGCCCGTCCTGTTGCTGTACGAGAAGCTGCAGCCGGTGACCGAGCTGCTGGAGACGCTGGGCGCGGAGCCCGCAAGCTAGCCGTGCCGTCCGGCGGGGGCGTCCGCCGGCGGCGGGCGCAGCAGCAGGACGGTGACCGTCAGCAGCGCCAGCACCACGATCCCGTCCAGCCAGTAGTGGTTGGCGGTGCCGACGACGACCGCGATCGTCGCGACCGGGTGCAGGAGCCACATCCACCGCCACCGCGTCCGGGACGTGACGACCAGCCCGAGCGCGATGACGGCCGCCCAGCCGATGTGCAGGGACGGCATGGCCGCGTACTGGTTGGCGATCGTGTCGGTCTGCGGCGCCCCGTACACCGAGGGCCCGTACCGGGCGGCGGTGTCGACGAGCCCGGCGGCGGGCAGCATGCGCGGGGGCGCCAGCGGCACGAGCAGGTGCAGGACGAGCGCCGCGGCGGTGAGCGCCACGAGCACCCGGCGCACCCACCGGTAGTGGGCGGGCCGCCGCAGGTAGATCCAGAGCAGGAACAGCACGGCCGCCGGGAAGTGCACGTAGGCGTAGTAGGAGTTGGCCGCGTGCACGAGGAACTGGCTGTGCAGCAACCCGTGCTGGACGCCCGCCTCGCCGGGCAGCCCGAGGACCCGCTCCAGGCGCAGGACGCGGTGGGCGTTGTCGAACGCCTCGCTCACCCGCCCGTCCGCCAGCAGCCGCCCGAGCTTGTAGGCGGCGAACAGCACGATGATCAGCAGGAGCTCGCGGACGGGCCGCGGCCGGCCGCCGGGGCGTCCCGCGGCCGCGCCCGCACGTCCCGGCCTGCGCAGTCGTGTTAACGCGCCGACCTGGCGGGGCGGCTGGTCGAGGAGGCTCACTGCGCTGTCCTTCGCATCGGTTCTGCGCCGGTCAGGGCCGGTCGGGGGCGGGCTCGCGGCCGCCGCCGGGCCGGGCGGGGACGACGAGCAGATGCCGAAGCCTTTCACCTTCCGCGTCCGCGTGGGGCACGGCACGCGCCGTCGGCCGCCGGGCCGGGGCCGGCGGTGCCGCCACGCGTCTCACCGTAGACCGAACTTGCCTAGGAGGCAAAATTTCAGGGGCTGCCAATTTCGGTGACGTGCATCTCACCCGGCTCCCCCGGGCCCGCCGCCGCTAGGCTGTGTTTCAAAGTCCCGGCCCACTTCGCTCGCCTGGCGGCTCGCTACGTGACCGAGCCTTGGCGAACGCGGCATCGCTTCGCGATCTGCCCGGTTCCGCTCGCCTCCGGCTTCGCTCCACCGGCCAGGTCACGCGTTCGCGCGCTTGACCGGAGCCACTTCGAGACAGGCCCTAGCCGAGGGGAAGGCCGGTGTAGTTCTCGGCCAGGGAGGTCTTGGCCGCCTCCGAGGAGGCCACGTAGTCCAGGTGGGAGCGCTGGAGCCGGCGATCGAAGCCGGTCGCGGCCGGGTCGGTGTGCAGCAGCGCCGTCATCCAGTACGAGAAGTGCTCGGCCCGCCACACCCGCCGCAGGCACGTGTCGGAGTAGCCGTCCAGCAGCGCGTGCGACCCGGAGGCGTACCGCTCCGCGAACGCCCGCGCCAGGACGGTCACGTCGGACACCGCCAGGTTGAGGCCCTTCGCCCCGGTCGGCGGGACGATGTGGCCCGCGTCGCCGGCGAGGAACAGCCGGTCGTGCCGCAGCGGCTCGGCCACGAAGCTGCGCATCGGCGTGATCGACCTGTCGGTGATCGGGCCCTCGCGCAGCTCCCAGCCGTCGTCGGTGGCGAACCGCGCCGCCAGCTCGTCCCAGATCCGGGCGCCCGGCCACGCGGCGAGGTCCTCGTCCGGCGGCACCTGGAGGTAGAGGCGGCTGACCCGCGGGGAGCGCAGGCTGTGCAGCGCGAACCCGCGGTCGTGGTGAGCGTAGATCAGCTCGTCGGTGGAGGGCGGGACGTCGGCGAGGATCCCGAGCCAGGCGAACGGGTACTCGCGCTCGAACGTCCGCAGGCCCGGGACCGCCGGGCGGCTGACGCCGTGGAACCCGTCGCAGCCGGCTATGAAGTCGCAGTCCAGGGTGCGGGTCCGGCCGCCGTCGCGGAAGGTCACGCTCGGCGCGCGGGCGTCCAGGGCGACGACCTCCGCCTCGAACCGCACGTCGCCGCCGTCGGCCAGCCGCCGGGCGACGAGATCCTTGACGATCTCGGTCTGCGCGTAGACGGTCACGGTCCGGCCGGTGAGGTCGGTCAGCGGGATCCGGTGCCCGGCGCCGCCGAACCGCAGCTCCAGACCGCGGTGGACCAGGCCCTCCCGGTCCAGCCGCTCGCCGACGCCGCTCTCGCGCAGGACGTCGGTCGTGTTCTGCTCCAGCATCCCGGCCCGCTGCCGGTGCTCCACGTAGTCGCGGTCGCGGCTCTCCAGGACCACCGAGTCGATCCCCTGGAGATGGAGCAGATGCGACAGCAGCAGCCCCGCCGGCCCGCCGCCGATGATCGCCACCTGGGTCCGCATCGATCCTCCTCGTGATGGGTTCGCCCGCCGATCGTCGCGCCCGTCACCGCAGGTTCAGGCGCCGGTCTTCCGCTCGGCGGAAAACGTCTCGGGGCCTGTCCGCCAGTGCGCCGCGACGTCCCGGGACAGGGCGCGCACCGCGGTCGTCAGCGGCGGCAGCAGCCGGCGCAGGTCGGCGCTGCGGGTGCTCGACACCAGCGACATCGCCGCGACCACCTCGCCCGCGCCGTCGCGCACGGGGGCGCCGACCGACGACGCGCCGAGCGTCATCTCGTCGCGGGTCACCGCGTAGCCGGATCGGCGGACCTGCTCGACGCAGCGCCGCAGCTCGCCGGGGTCGGTGATGGAGCGCACCGCGTGCCGGGGCAGCTCACCGGCCAGGACCTCCTCGCGCACCCGCAGCGGCGCGAACGCCAGCAGCACCTTCCCGACGCCGGTGGTGTGCAGCGGCAGCGTCGCGCCGACCTGCGTCACGACCGGCACCGACCGCGTCCCGCGCAGCCGCTCCACGATCAGCACCCGGTCGTCGCGGAGCACGCCGAGCTGGACGTTGTCGTGGGTGGCCTCGTACAGGTCCTCCATGTGCGGCAGGGCCAGCTCCCGCAGCCCGGTGACCGCCGGGGCCTGGCTGCCGATGCGCCACAGCCGCGTGCCGATGCGGTACGTTCCGTCCGGCACACGCTCCAGGAACCCGCCGCCGGCCAGCTCCCCGACGAGCCGGTGGCCGGTCGCCAGCGGCAGGCCGGCCCGGCGGCAGATCTCGCTCAGGTTGAGGCGGACGCCGCCCTGCGCGAAGGCGTTCAGGATGGCCATGACCTTGCCCGTCACGCTGACCGGCCGCGCGCCTTCCGCCCCGTCCCCTACCACCTGGCTCCTCCGCCCGGGCCCGCGCCCGTCACTCCCGCTCGGTGAGTACCCGCTGGGCGACGGCGAACGCCGCGTTCGCGGCGGGCACTCCACAATAGATCGCCGTCTGCAGGAGCACCTCCCCGATCTCGTCGGGGGTCAGCCCGTTGCGGAGCGCCGCGCGCACGTGCATGGCGAGCTCGTCCAGGTGGCCGCCCGCGACCATGGCGGTCAGCGTGATGCAGCTGCGGGTCCTGCGGTCCAGGCCGGGGCGGCTCCAGACCTCGCCCCACGCGTAGCGGGTGATCAGGTCCTGGAAGTCGGCGGTGAAGCCGTCCTTGCGGGCCTCGGCGCGGTCGACGTGGGCGTCGCCGAGCACCTCGCGCCGCGTACTCATGCCCCGCGCGTGCCGTTCCCCGTCGGACATGCGCTCGCTCATCGGCGGGTCCCCCTCCAAGTGCGGTCCAGGTGCGCGGTGATCGCCTCGGTGACCTCGGCCGGGCGCTCGGCGTTCGCCAGGTGCCCGGCGCCCTCGACCACCGTCAGCCGGGCGCCCGGGATGCCGGCGGCGAGCCGGTCGGCGTGGCCGCGCGGCGGGGTCGGGCCGTCCTGCGCACCGGCGACCACCAGGGCCGGCGCGCGGATCTCGGCGAGGCGAGCGGTCGCGTCGAACGCGGCCAGGGCCTCGCAGCAGCCGGCGTAGCCCTCGGCGTCGGTGGCGCGGAGCATCGCCACGTAGGGCTCGGCCCCGGTGAAGGACGGCGTGAACCAGCGTCCCGCCGCGCCGTCCGCGACCGGGCCGACCCCCTCGCGGCGGACGAGGGCCGCGCGTTCGCGCCAGGGCCCCGGGTCGCCGAAGCGCGGGGACGTGCAGCACAGGACCAGGCTCGCGACGCGCGCGGGGGCGCGCAGCGCGAGGGCCGTCCCGACCGCGCCTCCAAGCGACACCCCGGCGTAGGCGGCCCGCTCGACGCCGAGCACGTCCAGCAGTGCGACAACGCCCTCGGCGAGATCCTCCACGGTGAACGGGCCGCCGGGCGAGGGCGCGCCGCCGTGGCCGGGCAGCTCGTAGCGCAGCGTGCGCCAGGCGCGGGTCAGCGCGGGCAGCTGCGGCAGCCACAGGTCCATGGACGTGCCGAGGGAGGGGCCGAGGACGACGGCTGGCGCGCCGTCCGGTCCGTCCAGGCGGTGGCGCGGCACGGCGGTCACGTGCGGCTCCTGCGGTACGCGTCGAGGGCCAGGCCGACGAGGTCGGCGGCGGCGCCGGTCCCGGGGTCGTCGCCGAGGAAGTCCAGGAGGTCGTCGAGGTCGGCGCGCATCAGCTCGGTGGACACCTCCAGGCCGTCCAGCAGCTCGGCGGCCGTCTCGGCGGCGCCGCCGGTCAGCCGCAGGCACTCGCGCAGGGGCTGCCATTCGGCGTGCCACTCCCCCGCCGGCCGCTCGTGCGGCGCGGCCTGCGCGGCGAGGATCACCTGGACCTGCGCCGGGACCTGCAGCGCGGCGGAGCGGACCAGCGCGGACAGCGCCGGGTTGCGCTTGTGCGGCATCGACGACGAGCCGCCCCGGCCCGCCCCCGCGGCCTCCGCGACCTCGCCGACCTCGCTCTGCGCCAGCAGCCACACATCGGTGGCGATCTTGCCGAGTGCGCCGGCGGTCACCGCCAGCGCCGCCGCGAGGCGCGCGACCGGCGTGCGGCGGGTGTGCCACGGCAGGACGGGAGCCGCCAGCCCGGTCTCCTCCGCGTAGGCGGCGACGAGGTCGAGGCCCCGGTCGCCGAAGGCGTCCAGGGTCCCGGCGGGGCCGCCCAGCTGCACGGGCAGCCGCACGGCGGCGAGCCCCTCCCGCGCCTCCAGGCAGCCCATGAGCCAGCCCGCGGCCTTGGCGCCGAACGTCGTCGGCAGCGCCTGCCGGCCGAGCGTGCGGGCCGGCATCGGGGTGTCGCGGTACCGCGCCGCGAGCCCGGCCAGCGCGTCCAGTGCCCGGTCGAGATGGGCGAGGACGACGCGCCTGGCACGGGCCGCGACGAGCATGGCGCCGGTGTCGGCGATGTCCTGGCTCGTGGCGCCCCGGTGGACGTGCTCGCCCGCGGCGCCCGCGAGCGCGCGCAGGTCGGCGACCAGCGGCACCACGGGGTTGCCCGAGCCGCGCGCCCGGCGGGCGATGCCGGGCAGGTCGAACCGGCCGGCGTCCGCGACGGCGGTGATCGCCTCCGCGGCGGCGGCGGGGACGAGCCCGAGCCGCGCCTGCGCGCGGGCGAGCGCCGCCTCCGCGTCGAGCATCGCGGTCAGGTAGGCGAGGTCGCCGGTGGCGGCCTCGGCCTCCGTCCCCGCCCGGACGGGCGACAGCAGCCCCGCGTCCGGCGCCGGAGGGCGCTCCGGCGCGGCCCCCCGCCCGCCGGGCGGCGCCCCGTGCTCGTCAGAAGGCAAGGAACACCGTCTCCCCGTCTCCTTGGAGGCGGACGTCGAACCGGTACTCCTGCTCGCCCTCGCGTTCGGCGACCAGGGTCGCGCGCCGCTCCCGCGGGACCGCCTCCAGCAGCGGGTCGGCCGCGCGGGCGGCCTCGTCCTCGGGGAAGTACAGCCGGGTGAAGACCGGCTTGAGCAGGCCGCGGGCGAACACCAGCACGGCGATGTAGGGCGCGCTTCCGCCGACCGCGCCGGGCTTGAGGGTGCTGAACCAGTAGCCGCCGTCGGCGTCGGTGCCGCACCGGCCGAAGCCGGAGAACCCGTGCCCGGCGCGCACGATGCCGCCGGGCCGCCGCGGGACCTCGCCGTTCCCGTCGGCCTGCCAGATCTCCAGCAGCGCGTCCGGCACCGGCTGGCCCGCGCCGTCCAGGACGCGCCCGCGCACCCGGATCGCGTCGGGCCGCCACGGCGGGACCACCTCCGGGCCCGCCTCGTACGGCAGCGCGTAGCCGAAGAAGGGGCCGACCGTCTGCGACGGCGTCATGCCCGAGTGCGCGAGGGACGGCGTGCCCATCAGGCCTCCATCGGTGTGTCGCCGAGGACGATGTCCCACTGGTAGCCGAGCGCCCACTCCGGCGTCGTGGTGTCCAGGTCGAACCGGGAGACCAGCTTCTCCCGGTCCCGCTCGTCCGGGATCGACTGGAAGATCGGATCGTGGGCGAACAGGGGGTCGCCCGGGAAGTACATCTGGGTGACGAGCCGCTGGGCGAACGCGGTGCCGAACACCGAGAAGTGGATGTGGGCGGGCCGCCACGCGTTGTGGTGGTTGCCCCACGGGTAGGCGCCCGGCTTGATCGTGACGAACCGGTAGCGGCCGTCGCCGTCGGTCAGGCAGCGTCCGGCACCGGTGAAGTTGGGGTCGAGCGGCGCCGGGTGGAGGTCGCCGAGATGCCGGTACCGGCCCGCCGCGTTGGCCTGCCAGACCTCCACGAGCGCGCCGCGCACCGGGCGGCCGGCGCCGTCCAGCACGCGGCCGGTCACGACGATCCGCTCGCCGAGCGGCTCGCCGGCGTGCTGGACGGTGAGGTCGTGGTCCCTTCGCCCCAGCTCCTGGTGCCCGAAGACCGGCGAGGTCAGCTCGACGCTGTCCGGGCCCGGCTTCGGCATGACCAGGTCCTGCGAGGGGGCGCGGAGCACGGTGCTCCTGTAGCCCGGGTACAGGTACGGCGGGTGCGTCATGGCCTCGTCCCCTCTCGCTCGCCCTCCGCCGGGGCGCGCTCGGTCAGCGGCGGCCCGGTCGCCGCCCGGACCTGGTCGGCGGTGACGCCGGGGGCCGTCTCGACCAGCACGAGACCGTCGCCGGTGACGTCCACGACGCCGAGGTCGGTGATGATCCGGTCGACGCAGCGCCGGCCGGTGAGCGGCAGCGCGCACTCCTCGACGATCTTGGGCTCGCCCTCGCGGGTGGTGTGGCTCATCACGACGATCAGCCTGCGGGCGCCGTGCACGAGGTCCATCGCCCCGCCCATGCCCTTGATCATCTTTCCGGGGACCGACCAGTTGGCGAGGTCGCCGCGCGCCGAGACCTGCATCGCGCCGAGCACGGCGATGTCGATGTGGCCGCCACGGATCATGCCGAACGACAGCGCGGAGTCGAAGCAGGCCGCGCCGGGCAGGACGGTCACCGTCTCCTTGCCCGCGTTGATCAGGTCGGGGTCGACCTCGTCCTCGGTGGGGTACGGGCCGACGCCGAGGACGCCGTTCTCGGCGTGCAGGATCACCTGACGGCCCGCGGGGACGAATCCGGGGATCAGCGTCGGCAGCCCGATGCCGAGGTTGACGTAGGCGCCGTCGGGGAGCTCGGAGGCGGCGCGGGCGGCGATCTCGTCGCGGGACCAGGGCATCAGGCGCCGCCTCCCCCGCGCAGGGTGCGCGTCTCGATCGGCTTGTCGGCGGCCTGCCCGGGGGTCAGCTCCACCACGCGCTGGACGAACACGCCCGGCAGGTGGACGGAGTCGGGGTCGATCTCGCCGGGCTCCACGAGCCGCTCGACCTCGGCCAGCGTCACTCGCCCGGCCATGGCGGCGAGCGGGTTGAAGTTGCGGGCCGCCTTGTCGAAGACCAGGTTGCCGTGCCGGTCACCGACCGCCGCGCGGACGAGCGCGAAGTCGGTGGTGATGCCCTCCTCCAGCACGTACTCCCGCCCGCCGAACTCACGGACCTCCTTCGCGGGCGAGGCGACCGCCACGGTGCCGTCGGGCGCGTACCGCCATGGCAGCCCGCCGTCAGCGACCATCGTGCCGACCCCGGCCGGGGTGAAGAACGCCGCGATCCCGGCGCCGCCGGCGCGCAGCCGCTCGGCGAGGGTGCCCTGCGGCATCAGCTCGACCTCGATCTCGCCGGCGAGGTACTGCCGCGCGAACTCCTTGTTCGCGCCGACGTAGGAGCCCATCGCGCGGGCGATGCGGCCCGCCGCGAGCAGCTGCCCGAGGCCGCGGCCGTCGAGCCCGCAGTTGTTCGACACGACCGTGAGGCCGGCGGCGCCACGCTCGTGGAGAGCGGAGATGAGGACCGCCGGCACCCCGCAGAGCCCGAACCCGCCGACGGCCAGGGACGCCCCGTCACCGATGTCGGCGACGGCGTCCGCCGCCGAGGCCACGACCTTGTCCATACCCCTCCCATTCCCACTCGGGGGGAGGCCGCCGCGGCGCCCCGCCCGGCCACCACCCTCGCAGCCGGCGCGGCGCGCACCGCGCCCCGGTTTCCGCCCAGTGGAAGGCGAGGGGCGCGGTCAGAGCCTTTCGGCCAGCCCGAACACCGGGAACAGGCTGGTGTCGAAGAACACCGAGACGTGCGCGACGCCGTCGCCGGTGATGCTCAGCACCTGGATCTGGTAGGGGCGGTGCACGCCCTCGTCGTCGCGCATGTAGAGCCCGAAGGCCGGCTGCCCGTTCGCGGCGGCCGGGACCATCCGGATGTCGCCGGGGGTGGGGCCGCACTGCGCCAGGATGAGCCGGACGACGTGGTCGGCGCCGACGAACCACTGCGGGAACGGCGGCATCTCCCAGACGACGTCCTGCTTGAACAGCTCGATCAGGCTCGCGATGTCGGCGGTCTCGAACGCCTTCGCGTAGCGCTCGAGGAGGTCGCGCTGACCGGGGTCGGTCGGCTCGACCAGCTCGTCGCGCAGGGGGGCGTTCTCCTCCAGCTGCGCGCGCGCCCGCTGCAGCGCGCTGTTGACCGCGGCGGTGGAGGTGTCGAGGAGTTCGGCGACCTCGGCGGCCCGCCACTTCAGCACGTCCCGCAGGATCAGCACGACCCGCTGCTTGGCGGGCAGGTGCTGCAGGGCCGCCACGAACGCCAGGCGGGTGCTCTCGCGCGCGGTGACGATGGTCGCCGGGTCGGCGGCGTCGGCCCCGAGCACGGCGTCGGGGGCGGGTTCCAGCCACGGCACCTCGTCCGAGGCCACCACGGGCCGCTCCGGCTCGTCGCTCGGCGCCCCGAGGCCGGACGGCATGGGCCGGTTGCCGCGCTGGTCGATGGCGGTCAGGCACACGTTCGTGGCGATGCGGTACAGCCAGGTGCGCAGCGAGGAGCGGCCCTCGAAGCCGCCGTAGGAGCGCCATGCCCGGAGGTAGGTCTCCTGCACCAGGTCCTCGGCGTCGTGGATGGAGCCGAGCATCCGGTAGCAGTGCGCCAGCAGCTCCCGCCGGTACGGGTCGGCCAGCGCCTGGAAGTCACGGTCTGTCTCGATGGTGTTCGGCATGGTGTCGGGCATGGTGGTCGTCACCTCTGCTGGGCGGCATCGCCAGGGCGGCGAGGGGCGGCGGGCGCCGTCGCCTCCGACCGTAGACGAGCCCACCGACAGAACACGGGCATCACCTCGAATCCTACGCCCGCGTCCCGTGGACGCGACCGGAGCCGTCGCCGGGAGGCCGCCGGCGCCGAGGTTCGATCACCGTGATCCCCGGTCCGGACATCGCGGCCAGCGCGCCCGGGGCGTCGTCCAGGGCCAGCACGCGGCCGACCAGCAGGTCGGGGCGCAGCGTCCCGGCGCGGACCAGCTCCATCATCGGTTCGTAGGCGTGGGCGGGCATCCCGTGGCTGCCGACGATCTCCAGCTCCCAGCCGATCACCCGCTCCATCGGCAGGTCCGCGCGGCCCGCGCCGGGCGGCAGCAGCCCGACCTGGACGTGCCGGCCGCGGCGGCGCAGGGACTCGACCGAGGCGCGGGCGGTGGCCGGGCTGCCGAGCGCGTCCAGCGAGACGTGGGCGCCGCCGTGGGACGCCTCGCGCACGGCCTCGGCCACGTCGTCGTGGGCCGCGGCGTCGACGACGGCGGTCGCGCCGCAGCGGCGCGCCAGCTCCAGCGCCTGCGGCGACACGTCGACCGCCACGACCCGCGCGCCGGCCGCCGCCGCGATCATGACGGCGGACAGCCCGAGGCCCCCGCAGCCGTGCACCGCCGCCCACTCGCCCGCGCGGACCCGTCCCTGCGCGAGGACGGCGCGGAACGCGGTGGCGAACCGGCAGCCGAGCGCGGCCGCGGTCGTGCAGGCCATCTCGTCGGGCAGGCGCACCAGGTTCACCTCGGCGGCCTCGATCGCGACGTAGTGGGCGAACGAGCCCCAGTGCGTGAAGCCGGGCTGGGTCTGGGCCTCGCAGACCTGCTGGTCGCCCGCCTGGCACGACGGGCAGCGGCCGCAGGCGCACACGAAGGGGACGGTCACGCGGTCGCCGGGCCGCAGGCGGGTGACGCCGGCGCCGGCCTCCTCGACCGTGCCCGCCAGCTCGTGGCCGGGGACGTGCGGGAAGGAGCGAATGTCGGGGTCGTGGCCCTGCCAGCCGTGCCAGTCGCTGCGGCACACGCCCGTGGCCTCGACCCGGATCACCGCGCCGCCGGGCGGCACCCGCGGGTCGGGCAGCTCCCGGATCTCCAGCGGCCCGGCGAAGGCGTCGTAGGCGACCGCCAGCACTAGAACTCGAAGCCGCCGGGGCGGCCGTTGCGGTCGGCGATCAGACCGGCGAGGGTTGCCAGGGCGATCTCGGCGGGGGTCCTGGAGCCGATGTTGAGGCCGATCGGGCGGTGCACGCGGGCTATGTCGGCCGCGGGGACGCCGAGTTCGGTGAGGGCCGGGATGTGCGGGGCGGGATGCCGCGGGTTGCCCATGACGCCGACCCACCGGACGGGCTGCGTCAGCACGTCGCGCAGGACCGGCCCGAGCTCGGGCCGGTGGTGGTCGGTGACGACGACGTCGGCGGTGGCGTCCAGGGACGGCAGGTCGGCCGCGCCGCCGCGGTCCTTGTCGGGGTCGACGAGGAACGTGCGGTAGCCGAGGTCGGCGGCGTAGCGCAGCAGGTGGTCGGCGACGGGGCCGGCGAACACCGCGACCAGCGTCCGCTCCCCCGTCTCGGGCTGGGCGTCGCCGTGCGCGACGGCGCAGGAGGAGTCGTGCTCGTGCGATGCGGCCATACCGGAAGTCTGCCCCGCCCGGCGCCGGATGGTCCAGCGGCCACGCCCTCGGCCCGGGATCGCCGGGAACCTCCGCCGGAACCTGGAACTCTCGCGCCGGAACGGGTATGCCTTCTGTCTAGACTGCTGTCACCCGGCGGCCACAGGAGGGACCGTGATCGCGAGACCGGAGGGCGGGCCCCGCGTCGTGGTGGGGGTGGACGACTCCGCGGGTGCGCGCTGCGCGCTCTCCTGGGCGATCGGCGAGGCGCGGCTGCGCAGGCTGCCGCTGCTGGTCGCGCACGCCGCGCCGCTGCCCCCGCACGTGTCGGCGGCGGGCCAGCTCGGCTGCGGCATCACCGAGGCGCTGCGCGGCTCCGGGGCCGAGCTCATCGCCCGGCTCCTGGCGGAGGTGTGCGGCGGCCCGCCCGAGGGCGTGGAGATGACCGCGCTGGCGCTCGTCGGGGAGCCGGGCGCGACGCTGGTGCGGCTGGCGGGCGACGACGACATCCTGGTCGTCGGGCGCGGCGCGCGGGGCCCGTTCTCGCGGCTGCTGCGCCCGTCGGTGCGGCTGCACTGCGCCCGCAGGGCCCGCGCGACGCTGGTGTGCGTCCGCCCGCCCGCGTTCGACACGCTGCTGGAGAGCCTGACGGTGCGCGACGAGTCTCCCGAGAGCGCCCCCGACTCGCGTTTCCGGAGGCTGGGCCGCCGCCTGCGCCTCCCCCTCTGACCGGGGCGGCGCGCATAGGCTCTCCCCATGCGCAAGTACGTCATCATCGGCGCCGTCGGCAGCGGCAAGGGCACGCAGTCCGGGCTGCTCGCACGCGATCTGGACATCGTCCACATCAGCGTCGGCGACATCTTCCGCTGGCACGTCAAGAACCACACCAAGATCGGCGCGCAGGTGAGGCGCATCATGGCGTCCGGCGAGCTGGTCGGCGACGATCTCGCGGAGAGCGTCGTGCGCGACCGGCTCGCCCAGCACGACTGGAACTACGGGTTCGTCGTCGACGGGTTCCCGCGCAGCCGGCGGCAGACGGAGTTCTTCCTGGAGAGCTACGACATCGACGGCGTGATCCACCTGGACCTGCCGGACGAGGAGGTCCGCCGCCGGGTGCTGGCCCGCCGGCTGTGCAACGGGTGCGGGATGGACTACAACCTGATCGCGGACCGCCCGACGCAGGAGGGCCGCTGCGACGTGTGCGGGGGCGAGCTGGTCTCCCGCGAGGACGACACGGAGCAGGCGCTCGCCGAGCGGCTGCGCGACTACCACGAGCGGACCGACCCGATCCTGGAGCTGTTCGGCCGCAAGGAGTACGTGGTCACCGTCGACGCGCGGCCGGGCATCGAGGAGGTGCAGCGGACGCTGCGCGGGAGGCTCGGCCTGCCGATGCCATGACGCCTCCCGAGACGACCTCGCCCGTGGTGGAGCTGGCGGACGAGCGGGCGGCGCGCCGGGGGCTCCGGCTGTTCCTGAAGCGGGACGACCTGATCCACCCGGAGCTGCCGGGCAACAAGTGGCGCAAGCTCCGGCACAACATCGGGCCCGCGCGCGAGCACGGGACGCTCCTGACGTTCGGCGGCGCCTACTCCAACCACATCCGGGCCGTGGCCGCGGCGGGCGGGATCCACGGGTTCGCGACCATCGGCGTGATCCGCGGCGAGGAGCACCTGCCGCTGAACGACACCCTCGCGCGCGCCGAGAGCATGGGCATGCGCCTCGCCTACATGGACCGCGCGACCTACCGGCGCAAGCACGAACCCGACGTCGTCGAGGCGTTGCGGGAGCGGTGGGGCGGCTTCTACCTCCTGCCGGAGGGCGGGAGCAACGCGGCGGCGGTCCGGGGGTGCGCCGAGCTGGGCGCGGAGGTCCCGGGATTCGACGTGGTGTGCTGCCCCTGCGGGACGGGCGGGACGCTGGCCGGGCTCGCCGCCGGCCTGGCGCCGGGCCAGCGCGCCGTGGGGTTCTCGGTGCTGAGGGGCGGCTTCATGACCGGGGAGGTGGCGCGTCTCCAGCGCGAGACCTACGGTGAGCGGCGCGGGGACTGGAGCGTCGAGGACGGCTTCCACTTCGGCGGCTACGCGAGGACCACCCCGGAACTGGACGCGTTCGCCGATGACTTCGCCGGCCGGCACGGGATCGTCCTCGACCGGATCTACACGGCGAAGATGATGTTCGGCGTCCTCGCGCTGGCCGGGCGCGGCGCGTTCCCCGAGGGCGCCCGGGTCCTGGCGGTCATCACCGGGTAGCCGGACGGCCCCGCGCTCCGGGGCGGGGCCGTCCGGCCGCCGTCAGGCCGGAGGCAGGTCCACCAGCGAGGCGAGGGCCGCCCGGTGCCGGTCGGGCGTGCCGAGGGCGATGGCGTCGGCCTTGGCGCGCTTCAGGAAGAGGTGCGCCGGGTGCTCCCAGGTGAAGCCGATCCCCCCGTGCATCTGCACGCACTCCTCGGCCGCCTTCAGGGCGACCGCGGAGCAGTGCGCCTGCGCGACGGCGACCGCGACCGGGGTGTCCGCGTCGTCCGCGGCCACGCAGGACGCGGCGTGGCGGGCGACGGCGCGGGCCTGGGTGATCGAGGTCCACAGGTCGGCGAGCCGGTGCTTGAGCCCCTGGTAGGAGCCGACCGGGCGGCCGAACTGGTAGCGCGTCTTCACGTAGGCGACGGTGTCGTCCAGGCAGCGCTCGGCGAGCCCGAGCTGCTCGGAGGCCAGCAGCGCGGCGCCGGTGCGCAGCGCGGCGCGCACGGCGCCGGTCCCGTCGGCGACGCGCCTGGCCGGGGCGGCGGAGAAGGCGAGGTCGGCGAGCCGCCGGGTCATGTCGAGCGAGGTCGCGGCGGTGCGGCGGGCGTCGGCGGCGTCCACCGCGTACAGGCCGCCCCCGGCCGGGACGAGGAGCACCTCGGCCGCCATGCCGTCGGCGACGCTGGTGACCTCGCCGGTGAGCGTCCCGTCCGCGGCCTCGACCGTCGTCCGGACATCGCCGGGCGCGGCGCTGAACGGGACCGCCAGGACCGCGATCCGCTCTCCGGCGGCGAGCCCCGCGAGCAGCTCCCGCTCCCCGGCGGCCAGCAGCGCCGCCGTGGCGATCACGGCGCTGGACAGGAACGGGACGGGCGCGGCGGACCGGCCGAGCTCCTCCATCACGACGGCGGTCTCGCGCCAGGTGGCGCCGGCGCCGCCGAGCTCCTCGGGGACCGGCAGGCCCGCGCAGCCGAGCTCGCCGGCGACCGTCCGCCACAGCGCCTCGTCGTAGGGTTCGTCCCGCTCGGTGCCGGCGAGGACCGAGGCCCAGGGCGCCCTGTCGCCCAGCACCTCGCGGACGCTCGCCCGCAGGTCGTTCTCGATCTCGCCGTACAGCAGGTCGCTCATCGGGGCAGGTCCTTCCACGCCACGTCCTTGTCGACGCGGATCTCGCCGGGCAGGCCGAGGACGCGCTCGGCGATGATGTTGCGCAGGATCTCCGAGGTGCCGCCCTCGATGGAGTTGCCCTTGGCGCGCAGGTAGCGGTAGCCGGGCGAGCGGCGGGTGAAGTCGACCTCGGTGGGGCGGCGCATCGTCCAGTCGTCGTAGCGCAGGCCCTCCTCGCCGAGCAGTTCCAGCTCCAGCCCGGAGACCTCCTGGTTGAGCTTGGCGAAGGCGAGCTTGGCGCCCGACCCCTCGGGGCCGGGCTCCCCGGCGGTGAGCTGCTGGCGCAGCCGCGCTCCGGTGAGCCGGGCCGCCTCGGTCTCCACCCACGCGCGCAGCAGGGCGTCGTGCAGGCCGGGGGTGCGCAGCTCGGGGCGGTCCCGCCAGAGCGCGGCGACGACACCGATCATGCCGCTCTCGCGCGGCGCGGCGCTGCCGCCGATCGCGACCCGCTCGTTCATCAGCGTCGTGGTGGACACCCGCCAGCCCTGCCCGACCTCGCCGAGCCGGTGCTCGTCGGGGATCCGCACGTCGGTGAGGAACACCTCGTTGAACTCGGCCTCGCCGGTGATCTGCCGCAGCGGGCGCACCTCGACGCCCGGCGCGGTCATGTCGCAGACGAAGTAGGTCATGCCGCGGTGCTTGGGGACGCCGGGGTCGGTGCGGGTGACGAGGATCGCCCAGCGCGCCTCGTGCGCCATGGACGTCCACACCTTCTGGCCGTTGACCGTCCAGGCGTCGCCGTCGCGGACGGCGCGGGTGGCGAGCGCGGCGAGGTCGGAGCCGGCGCCGGGCTCGCTGAACAGCTGGCACCACAGCTCCTCGCCGGTCCACAGCGGGCGCAGGAAGCGGCGCTTCTGCTCCTCGGTGCCGAAGGCGAGGATCGTCGGCGCGGCCATCCCGAGCCCGATCCCGTTGCGCTCGGGGTGGTTGGTCGGGGCGCCCGCCTCGGCGAACCGGCGGTCGACCGCGGGCTGCAGGTGCCGCGGGGCGCCGAGCCCCCCGAGCCCCTCGGGGTAGTGCACCCAGGCGAGCCCGGCGTCGAACCGGGCCCGCAGGAACTCCAGGGGTTCGGTCGCGGCGGGGTCGTGGGCGGCGAGGAACTCGCCGGCCCGCCTGCTCAGCTCGTCGGCGTCGGGCGGTGCTGTGCTCACGGGGCCTCCGCGCGGGGCGTGGGTGGCGGCGGCCACCCGGAACGGGACATACCAACCGGTCGGTATGCCGACGTCCACCCTAGGAACGGCCGGGACGGCCAGTCAACCGCCCGCGCCCGGCCGCACCCGCCCGGCCGTCCAGCTCGGCCGACCCGCTCAGCCGTCCCGCAGGGCCCGCGCGAAGCCCGGGTGGTCGTGGTAGTCGCGGGTCTCGGCGATCAGCCCGTCGCGCACCCGCAGCACCTGGATGTTGGCGACGCGGAACGCGCGGCCCGAGGCCGTCACGCGCCCGTCGTAGCCGAACTCCGCGACGATCACCTCCGGGTCGCCGGTGTCGTGCACCAGCACGTCGCGGGCGCGCAGTTCGAGGGGCCCGCGCGCGGCGGCGCGGAAGTGCCGGTCGATCGCCGCGCGGCCCTCCAGGCGCGGCGGCGCGGGCGGGAGGGCGAAGGGCTGCTCGACGACCGCGTCCTCGGCGTAGAGGGCGGCGAGCTCGTGCCAGCGTCCGGCCGAGATGCCCGCGCTGAGCCGCGCGAACACCTCGCGGGGGGACGCGGCGGCGGGGGGCGTCACGCCATCGCCTCGTCGAACGCGCGGTGGTGGGCGTAGTCGCGGGACTCCACGATGTGCCCGTCGCGCACCCGCAGGACGAAGATGTTGGGCACGACGAACTCCCGCCCGTTGCGGGTGTTGCGTCCCGCGTACTCGAACTCGGTGATGATCACCTCGGGGTCGGCGGTCTCGTGCACGACGACGTTGCGCGCCTCCAGCTCCACGGGCAGCGTCTCCAGCTGGGCGAAGTGCCGGCGCAGCGCCTCGCGGCCCTCCAGGCGGGAGGCCGGGTGGGCGAAGGGGTGCACCACCACCGCGTCCTGCGCGTAGAGCTGCGGCAGGCCCTCCGGCCGCAGCGCGGTGATCCCGTCGATCAGCCGCTGGAAGACGGCCCGGGGGCTGGCGAACTCTGACATGCGATCTCCCCTAGAATCGGAGTACGTGCTCCGCATGAGAAAATATGGAGTCAAGACTCCACTTGTCAACGGAAGGCCGCGATGACATCACCCGCCTCCGGCAGACCGCTGCGCGCCGACGCCCTGCGCAACCGCGCCAAGGTCCTCGCCGCGGCCGAGGAGGTCTTCGCCGTCCAGGGGACCTCCGCCTCCACCGAGGAGGTCGCGCGCAAGGCGGGGGTCGGCATCGGCACGGTGTTCCGGCACTTCCCCACCAAGGAGTCGCTGCTGGAGGCCGTGCTCGTCGCCCTGCTGGAACGGCTGGCGACCGAGGCGCGGGACCTGCGCTCCGCGGACGACCCGGGCGCGGCGTTCTTCGGCTTCTTCACCCGGGTGGTCTCGCAGGCGGCCGCCAAGCAGGCCGTGACCGAAGCGCTGGCCGAGGCCGGCGTCGACGCCCGGCAGGCCACCGGGCGCGCCGGGCCGGACCTGAAGTCCGCCCTCGGGGTCCTGCTCGGACGGGCGCAGGAGGCCGGCGCCGTCCGCGCCGACGTCGGGCCGGGCGAGGTCATGGCGCTGCTGGCCGGCATGTCCTACGCCGCCGGACGCGCCGGGGCCCGCGAGGACGTCCTGCGGATCGCCTTCGACGGGCTGCGTCCGCGGGAGCGCCCGGCGGGCGAACCCGGGTAGGGCGCCCGGCTACGGCTCCGCCAGCTCGGCGGGCAGGTCGTCCTCGTGCAGCACGGCCAGCGTGGTGACCGCCCGGGTCAGCACGACGTACAGGCGGGCGAGCCCGCGCGCCTCGGCCGCGGCGATGGCGGCGGGCTCGGCGACGATCACGTGGTCGTACTCCAGGCCCTTGGCGAGGGTCGCGGGGATGACCAGCAGCCGTCCGGTGCCGGACGACTCGGGCCCGAGGACCTCGTGCTCCAGTCCGGCGGCCTCCAGCGCCGCCGCGTGCGCGCCCGTCCGCGCGTCCGGGACGATCAGCCCGACCGAACCGGGGCGGGCCAGCGCGGCGCGGGCGGCCTCGACCGTCGCGGCGGCCAGGTCGTCGACGCGCCGCACGGTGAGGGCCCCGGCGCCGGGGCGCAGCGAGCGCGGCCGCTCCAGGCCGGGCGCGACGTGCGGGAGCAGGCGGGCGGCGAAGTCGAGGACGGTGCCCGGGACGCGGAACCCGAGGGTCAGCTCGGTGACCTCCCCGTCCTGCCCGAGATGGGCGAGCACCTCCTTCCAGGTGCGGGCCGACCACGCGGTCGTGCCCTGCGCGAGGTCGCCGAGGACGGTCGCCGAGCCCGTCGCGCAGCGGCGTCCCAGCGCCCGCAGCTGCATCGCGGACAGGTCCTGCGCCTCGTCCACCACCAGGTGGCCGAGCGAGGTGGTGCGCTCGATGAGGTCGTTCAGCTCGTCCAGGAGGGCCCGGTCGGCGGCGGTCCACTTGGCGGAGCGGTGCGAGCGTGCGGGTCTCGCCGGCAGGAGCGCGGCCTGCTCGTCCTCGTCCAGCACGCCCTTGGCGGCCCGGCTCAGCAGATCGGCGTCCGACAGCAGCCGGTGCAGGACCTGCTCGGCGCTCACCTTCGGCCACACCGCGTCGAGGACCTGCTTGACCGGCCTGCTCCGCGCGACCTGGTCCTGGACGCGGTCGTCGGGGGCCTCGCCGCGCCGTTCCATCCGCACGAGGATCTGGTGCGCGAGCCGCTGCGCGAACGCGGCGCGGCCGCTGCCGTAGCGGGTGGTGCCGCGCAGCGCGGCGGCGATCTCGCGGATCTCGTGGTCGGCGAGCCGGTAGCGCGCCGCGCCCCGCGTGACGACGAGCCCCTCTTCAGGTTTGCGGACGTGCAGCCACAGCGCCCTGCGCAGCACGTCGGCCATCCGGGCGTCGCCCTTGAGGGCGGCCACGTCCGCGGGCTCGTCGCCGAGCGGCGGGCCGAGCAGGTCGTCGATGGTGGCCTGCTCGACCCGGACCTCGCCGAGCGCGGGCAGCACCGCCGCGATGTAGGCGAGGAACGCACGGTTCGGCCCGACGATGAGCACGCCTGATCGCGACAGCCGCTCCCGGTGGGTGAACAGCAGGTAGGCGGCGCGGTGCAGGCCGACGGCGGTCTTGCCGGTGCCGGGCGCGCCCTGGACGCAGACGCTGCGGGGCAGGTCGGCGCGGACGATCACGTCCTGCTCGGGCTGGATGGTGGCGACGATGTCGCGCATCGGGCCGGTCCGGGGCCGCTCGATCTCCTCGGTCAGGATCCGGGACGGGCCCGCCCCCTGCCGCGTGCCGCCGCCGTCGAGGGGCTCGTCCTCGAACGCGGTCAGCTCGCCCGCCTGGAACCCGAAGCGGCGCCGCAGCCGCCAGCCCATCGGGTCCGCGGGTCCGGCCTGGTAGAACGCCCGCGAGACGGGGGCGCGCCAGTCCAGTACGAGGGGGCGTCCCTCGTCGCCGTCGTGGACGTGCCGCCGCCCCACGTACATGACGGCGGGCAGGTCGGGGCCGGCCGCGCCGCCGCGGTCCATGCGGCCGAACAACTGCGGGGTGCCCGGGTGGTCGGCGAGCGCCTCGACGCGCTGTTCGAGCAGGGACTCCAGGAACTGCTTGGAGACCCAGTCGGCGGCGACGTCGGCGGAGAGGCCCTCGGCGTGCTCGCGCATCCGGCGCAGGGCGGCGCGGGACTCGGCGAGATGGGCGCGTTCGGCTGCGAGGACCGCGGGTTCGGAAGGGTCGGCGGACTCGGCGGGCATGCGGACAGACCTCCGGCTGCGAGGGTGGTGGGGGGCGAAACCCACGACCTTACCGACACGGCGCGGGCGCCGCCGGACATTTCGGCAGCCCGCCTTCGCGGGGGCGGCGGCGGGGTGCCTTGCCGGTGGATCCGGGGTGTGTGACGTTGGATCGCATGGCGACTCTCACCGGACGGTCCGCTTTGGTCACGGGAGCCTCGTCGGGCATCGGCGCCGTGGTGGCGGAGGCGCTCGCCGCCGCCGGGGCGCGGGTCGGCCTGGTGGCGCGGCGCCAGGACAGGCTCTCGGAGGTGCTGTCCCGGTGCCGCGCGCACGCCCCGGACTCGGCGATGTGGGCGGCCGACCTCGCCGACCTCGACGCGGTCGCCGACCTCGCCGCCGAGGCCGAACGCGAGCTCGGCGGCGTCGACGTGCTGGTCAACAACGCGGGGATGCCGAAGCGGCGCCGCGTCCAGGACCTGGCGCCCGCCGAGGCCGACGAGGTCGTGCGGCTCAACTACCTGTCCCCCGTGCGGCTCACGCTGGCGCTGCTG
This sequence comes from Actinomadura sp. NPDC048955, assembly GCF_040649435.1. Taxonomy (NCBI): domain Bacteria; kingdom Bacillati; phylum Actinomycetota; class Actinomycetes; order Streptosporangiales; family Thermomonosporaceae; genus Actinomadura; species Actinomadura sp. NPDC048955. The sequence continues at coordinate 14,698 of NZ_JBEZJI010000069.1, read as the reverse complement.
CCGGGCATGGTCGCGCGCGGGCGCGGCCACCTGGTCGCGATGGGCTCGGTCGCGGCGCGGCTCGGCCCGCCGCGCGAGGCCGCCTACTCGGCGTCCAAGGCGGCGCTCACCGCGTTCTGGGAGAGCATGGCGGTCGATCTGGACGGCACGGGCGTGCAGGTCCACGTGATCCAGCCCGCCCTGATCGCCGGGACGGAACTGTTCACCCTGCCCGGCAACGAGCCGCCGCTCAGCGACGTCGCGGACGCCCTCCCGCCGCAGGAGGTGGCCGCGGCCGTGCTGGAGGTCCTGGAGAGCGGGCGGTTCGAGCGGTACGTGCCGGACTGGTTCGGCGAGATGGCCTCCGGCAAGGCCGCCGACGTCGAGGCGTTCGTCGCCGGGGTCAAGGAGTGGACCCGCGACCGGCTGGCGCCCCCGGCACCCTGACCCGCCCCTCCCCCGGCCCGTTGCCGCCGCCCGCGCGCCTCAGTAGGGTGTGGCCCGCCAGTGATCCACATCACACGAGGCGCGGAGGGGCGGAGGCCATGGCCGCTGCGGAGGGCCTGCGGGTGCGGGACGTGACGGTCCGGTTCGGCCCGCTGACGGCGGTCGACGGGGCGGGGCTTACCGCCCCGCCCGGCGCCGTCACCGGCCTGGTCGGCCCGAGCGGCGCCGGCAAGACGACGCTGTGCGACGTGATCACGGGGCTGCGGCGGCCGGCGGCGGGCGCCGTCCTGCTCGACGACGCCGACCTGACGCGCTGCGCGGCGCGGGAGCGGGCCCGGCGCGGCATCGCCCGCACGTTCCAGCGGGCGGGCGCGACCGGATCGGCGACCGTCCGGGAGGCCGTCCAGGCCGCCGCCGCCCGGCACGCGATGACGCGGGAGCAGCCGGGGCGCACGGCGCGTGACCGGTGGCGGCGCCGCTTCGAGGCGCGCCGCGACGCGGGCGCCGTCGCCGACGCGCTGCTCGCCCGGGTCGGCATCCAGGACCACGCGGACCGGACCGCCCGGGACGCGCCGCCCGGCGTCGCCGGGTTGACGGACCTGGCCCGGGCCCTCGCCACCGACCCGGCCGTGCTCGTGCTGGACGAACCGTGGACGGGCCTTCCGGAGCGGCACGCCCGGGCGCTGGAGGTCCTGCTGCGCGACCTGGCCGGGGAGGGGCTGGCGGTGCTGGTCGTCGAGGACGAGATCGAGCCGGTGCTCGGCGTCTGCGACGTCCTGCACGTCCTGGACGACGGCAGGGTGATCGCCGCCGGGCCCCCGGCGGAGGTGCGGACCGACCCCCGCGTGCGCGACGCCTACCGAGACGCCCACCGCGCCGGCCCGACCGTCACCACGTGTCGATCCACCGGCGGGGACGGTCGTCGGCGGGCGGGGCGGCGGCCAGCACGGCGGTGATCCACCGCCGCGTGTCGGCGGGGTCGATCACGTCGTCCAGCTCGAACACGGTGGCGGCGTGGAGCGCCTTGCCGTGCTCGTAGGCCGCGGCGACCATCTGCTCGAACATCGCCCGCGGATCCTCGGCGGCCTCCAGCTCCTTGCGGAACCCGAGCCGGACGGCGCCCTCCAGCCCCATGCCGCCGATCTCGCCGGTGGGCCAGGCGAGGGTCGCGAGCGGCGCCGTGAACCCGCCGCCCGCCATCGCCTGCGCGCCGAGCCCGTAGCCCTTGCGCAGCACGATCGTGACCATCGGGACGCGCAGGTTGGCGCCGATGACGAACAGGCGGCTGAAATGCCGGACGGTGGCGGTCCGCTCGGCGTCGGGTCCGACCATGAAACCGGGGGTGTCGCACAGGGACACCACCGGCAGCCCGTGCGCGTCGCACAGCTGCAGGAACCGGGCGGCCTTGTCCGCGGCGTCGCGGTCGATGGCGCCGCCGAGGTGCGCCGGGTTGCTGGCGATCAGGCCCATCGGGCGGCCCTCGATCCTGACCAGCGCGGTGACGATCCCGACGCCGAACGCGCGGCGCAGTTCCAGCACCGACCCGGTGTCGGCGAGGTGGGCGACGGCGCGGCGGACGTCGTAGGCGCGCAGCCGGTTCTCCGGGACGAGGTGCCGCAGGACGCGCTGGTCGCCGCAGGACCAGTCGTCCGCCGGGCCCCGGAAGTAGGACAGGTAGCGGCGCGCCGCCCGGACCGCCTCGGCCTCGTCGTCCACCACGATGTCGATGACGCCGTTCGGCTCCTGGTCGGCGACCGGGCCGATCTCCTCGGGCGTGACGGCGCCGAGCCCGCCGCCCTCGATCATGGCGGGCCCGCCCATGCCGATGTTGGCGTCCCGGGTGGCGATGATGACGTCGCAGCAGCCGAGCAGGGCCGCGTTCCCCGCGAAGCAGCGCCCGTTCGCGACGCCGACGGACGGGACGGCGCCGCTGAGCCGCCCCATCGCGTGGAACGTCGTCACGTCCAGGCCGGAGACGGTCGTGGTGTCGGTGTCGCCGGGGCGTCCACCGCCGCCCTCGGCGAACAGCACCAGCGGCAGGCGGCGGCGGTGGGCGATGTCGAGCATGCGGTCGGTCTTGCGGTGGTTCAGGTGGCCCTGCGTCCCGGCGAGGACCGTGTAGTCGTAGGAGATCACGACGGCCTGCGCGCCGTCGACGTCCCCGATGCCGCAGACCATGCCGTCGGCGGGAGTCCGCTCGACGAGGTCGTCGAGGGAGCGGCGCCGCCGCTGCGCCGCGATGACGAGCGCGCCGTACTCGACGAACGTCCCCGGGTCGCACAGGTCGCCGATGTTCTCCCGCGCGGTGCGGTGGCCGCGCGCGTGCCGCCTGGCCACCGCCTCGGGGCGGGCCGCGTCGAGCCCGATCTCGTGCCGGCGCAGCGTCTCGGCGAGGTCGGCGCGGATCAGGTCGAGGTCGGCCGCCTCGTCCTCGGCGGCGTGGTCGCCGCCGCCCTCGGCGGGCTCGGTGAACAGCAGCGGCGCGCCCTCGGCGACGGTGTCGCCGGGCGCGGCGGCCAGGGCCCGGATGATGCCCGCCTCCCCAGCGCGGACGACGTGCTCCATCTTCATCGCTTCGAGGATCAGCACGGGCGCCCCGGCCCCGACGAGGTCGCCCTCGGCCACCTCGACGCTCACGACCGTCCCCTGCGTCGGCGCGGGGATCGCGACCGTGCCGAACGGCGCGTCCGGGACGGCCGCGGCCTCGGGCCCGGCGGCGCTCGGGGCCGTCTCGGCGTAGTACCGGCGGTGCTCGCTCTCCAGCAGCTCGGGCAGGTGGTCGGCGATGAAGGACGTGCCCGCGCCGCCGGAGGTGAAGCCGGGGTGGCGCAGCACGCCCTGCAGCAGCGGGATGCTCGTCGCGACGCCCGCGATCTCGAACTCGCCGAGCGCGCCGTGCGCGCGGGCCGCGGCGGACGGCAGGTCCTCCGCGCGGGCGATGACCTTGGCGAGCAGCGGGTCGTAGCGCGGGCTCGTGCGGTGGCCGGCGTGCCCGTGGGTGTCGACGCGGACGCCGGGCCCGGACGGCGGCGCGAACGCGGTGAGCGTCCCGGCGCTCGGGCGCGGCGCGCCGTCCGCGCCGATCGTCTCGGCGTTGACCCGCACCTGGACGGCGCAGCCGGACGCCCGCGGCGGCGCGGCCAGGCCCACCGCGGCGAGGTCCTCCCCCGCCGCCAGCCTGATCTGCGCCTTCACCAGGTCGACGCCGGTGATCTCCTCGGTCACGGTGTGCTCGACCTGGAGCCGGGGGTTGGCCTCCAGGAACCAGAACTCCTCCCCGTCGACGAGGAACTCGAAGGTGCCGAGGCTCTCGTAGCGGACCCGGGCCGCCATGCGCAGGGCGGCGTCCAGCAGAGCGTCCCTGACGCCTCCGGGCAGCGCGGGCGCGGGCGCGATCTCGATCAGCTTCTGGTGGCGGCGCTGGACGCTGCAGTCGCGCTCCCACAGGTGGGTGACGGCGCCGGAGCCGTCGCCCGCGACCTGCACCTCGATGTGGCGGGCCCGCGGGACGTACTTCTCGGCGTACAGCTCGCCGCGGCCGAAGGAGGCGAGCGCCTCCGACCGGCACCGCTCGTAGGCGTCCGCGACGGCGGCGGGCCCGGCGGCGACGCGCATGCCGCGCCCGCCGCCGCCCGCGAGCGCCTTGATCACGACGGTGCCGTGCTCGCGGGCGAACGCCTCGGCGTCGGCGAGGCTCGCCGCGCCGGGCGTGCCGGGGGTCACGGGCACCCCCGCCTCCCGTGCCAGGCCGCGCGACCTGGTCTTGTCGCCGAACAACTCCAGCAGCTCCGGGCGAGGGCCGACGAAGGTCAGCCCGGCCGCGGCGCAGGCGGCGGCGAAGCCCGCGTTCTCGCTCAAAAAGCCGTAACCGGGGTGGACGGCCGTGGCGCCGGCGTCCTTCGCGGCGGCGACGAGCGCGTCCGCGTCGAGGTACCCGGCGGCCCCGTCGCCGGGCAGGACGCGCGCCTCGTCGGCGCGCCGGGCGTGCGGTGCGGCGGCGTCGTCGCGGGTGTGCACGGCGACCGTCCGCAGGCCCAGCTCGGACGCGGCCCGGACGACCCGCAGCGCGACCTCGCCCCGGTTGGCCACAAGGATCCCGCCCACCCGGCCTCCTCACCTCGCCCGAGACGGTCGGCCCTCACTCTAGAGAGCGGGACGCCGGGGGCGGCGCCCGGAGGTCCCGGTGCTCGTCTCCCGCCGTGTTCTGAGCGGGGACATAATGCGGGGGAGGCGGCCCGGCCCGGGCCGCGGACGAGGGGGGCCGATGCCGGAACGGCGCCGGAGGACCGTGCGCGACCTGCGCCGCGCCAACCGGTCGGTGCTGCTGCGGCGGCTGTACTTCGACGGGCCGCTCAGCCGCCAGGACCTGGCCCGCGCGACCGGCCTCAGCCCCGCGTCGGTCAGCAACGTGGTGAGCGAGCTGATCGAGGCCGGGCTTGTCGTGGAGGCGGGCAGCGTCGAGTCCGACGGCGGGCGGCCGCGCGTGCTGCTGGAGACCGCGGCCGGTTACGGCCACCTCGTCGGCGTGGACGTCGGCGAGACGCGGGTGATGGTCGAGCTGTTCGACCTGGGGCTGACCCAGCTCGCCAAGGCCGACCTGCCCCTCGGCGACGGCGGCCGCGACGCGCGCGCCGTCGTCCGGCACATCCTGGACGGCCTGCCGGCGGTCGTCGAGGGCGCGTCGGTCGACCCCGCGTCCGTCATCGGCGTGGGCGTCGGCGTCCCCGGCATGGTCGAGCACGTGCCGGAGGCGGTCGTGCACTGCCAGACCATCGGCTGGGACGGCGTTCCGCTGGAGCGGATGCTGCGCGAGGGCACCCGCCTGCCGCTGTTCGTCGACAACGGCGCGTCGTCGCTCGGCCAGGCGGAGATGTGGTTCGGCGCGGGGCGCGGGCACCGGGACGCGGTCGTCGCCCTGATCGGATCCGGTGTCGGCGCCGCCGTGATGATCGACGGCTCACCGTACCGGGGCGCGGCCGGCGGCGCGGGCGAGTGGGGCCACACGACGTCCCGGGTCGGCGGCGCGCCGTGCCGGTGCGGGTCCCGCGGCTGCCTCGAGTCCTATGTCGGCGCGACCGCCCTGCTGGAGCGCTACGGCGCCGCGGGCGGCCCGGCCGGAGCCGGCGAGGAGGCGGCCCTCGCCGGGCTGCTGGCCGACCCGTCCGAGGAGGCGGCCGCGCTGCGCGAGGACGTCGCCGAGCACCTCGGCGCGGGCATCGCCGACCTGGTCAACCTGTTCAGCCCGGAGAAGATCATCATCGGCGGCTGGGCGGGGCTGCTGATCGGCGGCCGGATGCTGGACCGGATCGTCGCGGCCGCCGCCGCCTACGCGCTGCGGCGGCCGTTCGCGCGGACCTCGATCGAGCTGTGCCACCTCGGGCCGGAGGCGGTCGCCGTGGGCGCGGCGACCCTCCCGCTCGCGCACCTGCTCGACGGCGGCGAACCGTCGGGCGCGCGATGGCCCGGCGGCGGCCCACGGGGGATAATGACGTACTGACCAGCTTCCTGGAGGGCGACGACACATGGGCACCGCCGGCCGTTCCGTGCGCGAATCCCTGCTGGACGCCGCCGCGGACCTCCTGGTGGAGCGCGGCTACCGGGCCGTCCGCATGCGGGACGTCGCGTCCGCCGCCGGGGTGAGCCGGCAGACCGTCTACAACGAGTTCGGCGACAAGTGGGGCCTGGCGCAGGCGGTCGTGATCCGCGACAACGAGCGCTACCTCGACGGCATCGACGCGGTGCTGTCCGAGCACGCCGACCTGTACTCGGCGGTGGTCGCCGCGGTCACGTTCACGCTGGAGACCTCCGCCGACGACCAGCTGAAGAAGGCGGTGCTGACGGGCGCGGGCGGCGACGAGATGCTGCCGCTGCTCACCACGCAGGCCGAGCCGGTGCTGTTCTCCGCCAGCGCCCGCATCGCCGAGCACGCCCTGCGCCAGTGGCCGGATCTGGACCGCGCCGCGCTGACCGAGATCGCCGACGCGGCCGTGCGCCTGACGATGAGCCACATCATGCTCCCGTCCGGGCCCCCTGAGGTCTTCGCCCACTTCGTCGCCCGCATGGTGACCGCCTATATGGCCGCCCCGCGTCAGTGAGCACTTACTCGCGTCGGCTACGGTGAGCCCACGCGAGAACGTGCGAGGAGGCGCGATGGACTTCGACCTGCCGGAGGGCGCGGCCGCGGTGCGCGAGGGCGTGCTGGCGGTCGCCGGGAAGTACGACCAGGACTACTGGGGCCGGTGCGACGCGGACAAGCGGTGGCCCGAGGAGGTCTGGCGGGAACTGGTCGACGGCGGCTGGCACAGCCTGGCGATCCCCGAGGAGTACGGCGGCGGGGGCCAGGGGCTGCTGGAGCTGGCGGTGGCCCTGGAGGCCCTCGCCGAGGGCGGGGCGGGCGGCGCCGCGTCCTTCATGTACCTGCTGACGCCCGCGTTCGGCGGCCTCACCATCGCCCGGCACGGCACCGCCGAGCAGAAGCGCGAGCTCCTGCCCAGGATCGCCTCCGGCGAGGTCGAGACGTGCTTCGCCATCACCGAGCCGGACGCGGGCAGCAACGCCATCAACATCTCCACCCAGGCGCGCCGCGACGGCGACTCCTTCGTCGTCGACGGCCAGAAGATCTGGATCTCCGGCGTCGAGCGGGCCGACTTCCTCGTCCTGGTCACCCGGACGATCCCGGCCGCGCAGGCCCGCCCCCGCACCGCCGGCTTCACCGTCCTGCTGGTGGACGTCAAGGAGGCCGTGGCCGAGGGCACGCTGACCTACCGGCCGATCCCGAAGCTCGGCACCAACACCGTCGCCTCCAGCATGCTCTTCCTGGACGGTGTGCGCGTGCCCGCCGACCGGGTCCTCGGCGAGCCCGACCAGGGCTTCGCCGTCCTGTGGGACATCCTCAACCCCGAGCGGATCCTGGCCGCCGCGGGCGGCGTCGGGTCCGGCGGCCTGGTGCTGAGGACCGCCTGCGAGTACGCGGGCGAGCGCGCCCCGTTCGGCACGCCGATCGGAGCCAACCAGGCCGTCGCGTTCCCGCTCGCGCGGATCAAGGCGCAGCTGGAGCTGGCCCGGCTGATGACCTACAAGGCCGCCTGGCTGTGGGACCGCGGCCGGCCCTGCGGCTCGGAGGCCAACATCGCCAAGCTCACCGCGGCCGACGCGGCCTGGCAGGCGGCCGACCGCGCGTTCCAGACCTTCGGCGGCATGGCGTACTCCCTGGAGTACCCGGTCGCGCGGATGTTCCGGGACGCCCGCATCGCCAAGAACATCCCGGTCGCCGAGGAGCTCGTCCTCGCCCACATCGCCCAGCACGAGCTGGGACTCCCCAAGTCCTACTGACCCGGGCGGGAGGCGCCTCAGCCGAACCGGGGCGGGCGCTTCTCCCGGATCGCGGCGACGCCCTCGCGCACGTCCGGGCCGGTGAACCCGAAGAACTCCATCGCCAGGGAGGCGTCGAACGTCGGCCCGGCGAGGCGCAGCCAGTTGTTCAGCGCGTGCTTGGTGAACGACAGCGCCTCGGCGGGGCCGGCGGCGAGCCGGCCGGCGATCTCCAGCGCGCGCTCGTGCACCCGCTCGTCGTCCACGCACAGCGAGACCAGGCCGATCCGCTCGGCCTCCTCGCCGGTGAGGACGTCGTTGAGCAGCAGGTAGTACTTGGCCTTCGCGAGCCCGCACAGCAGCGGCCACACGATCGCCGCGTGGTCGCCGGCCGCGACGCCCAGCCGCGTGTGCCCGTCGATGATCTTCGCGGTGCGGCCCGCGACCGACACGTCGGCCAGCAGCGCGACCGCGAGCCCGGCGCCCACCGCCGGGCCCTGGACGGCGCTGACCACCGGCTTGGAGCAGTTCAGCACGTTCATCACGATGTCGCGGGCCTCGCGCATGATCCGGCGGCGGGACGCGTGGTCGGTCATCATCTCCTCGATCATGGCGAGATCGCCGCCGGCGGAGAACGCCGTCCCCTCCCCCCGCACGAGCACCACGCGCGCGTCGTCGTCGGCGTCGGCGTCCCGCCAGATCTCCGCCAGCTCGCGGTGCCCGGTGGTGTCGACCGCGTTCAGCTTGCCCGGCGTGCTGATCGTGACCCGCAGCACCCCGTCCGCCGCCCAGTCGATCTTCAGCCGCTCGTACGCGTCGTACCGCGTCATGCCGCACTCCCCTGCCGCGAGTGGTCGTCGAATGCCGCGCGCAATCGTCGCACAGCGAACTCCACCGCCTCGGCGCCGGTATCGAAGATCTCGGGAAGCAGGAAGAAGGAGTGCACGACGCCGTCGTAGCGGCGCAGCTCCACCGGCACGCCGGCCGCGGCGAGCCGGCGGGCGTAGCGCTCGGCCTCGTCGCGCAGGATGTCGCACTCGGCGGTGATCACGGTGGCGGGCGCGGCGCCGGCCAGGTCCGGGGCGCGCAGCGGGGCGAGCCGGGGGTCGGACGGGTCCGCGCCGTCCCGGTAGAGGTCCATGAACCGGGCGAGCGACCCGGCGTCCAGCCCGTAGCCCGTCCCGTACTCCCGCCAGCTCGGAGTGTCCTTCGCCGTGTCGGTCACCGGGTAGACGAGGAGCTGGTGGGCCAGGGGGATCCCGGCGTCCCTGGCCAGCAGCGCGGCGACCGCGGCGAGGTTCCCGCCGGCGCTGTCGCCGGCGACCGCCACGGCCCCCCTCCGCACGCCGTACCGGCCGGGCTCGCGCGCCACCGAGGACACCACGGCCCAGGCGTCGTCCACCGCCGCGGGGAACGGGTGCTCGGGGGCCAGCCGGTAGCCGACGTTCAGCACGACGCACTCCGCCTCGGCCGCCAGGTCTCGGCAGAAGGCGTCCACGTTGTCGACGCCGCCGAGCACCCACCCCCCGCCGTGCAGGTACACGACGGCCGGCAGCGGCCCTCGCTCGGGCGGCGCCGGACGGTACAGGCGCACCGGCACGGGCCCTCCTGGGCCGGGCACCTCGATGTCGCGGACCCGGGGAAGCTCGCGCCGCACGACCGGGAAGGCCGCGCCGATCCGCTCCCGCATCTCCTCGATCGTGGGCTCGGCGGGCCCGTCCGGCCCCGGTGGCACGGCCGTCCACGAGGCGAGCTGCTCCAAGAAGCTCACGGTCTGCGGGTGCAGGGGCATTCAACGGCCTCCGGGGGGACATCGGCGGAAATCCACCCCTCGGCCTGCCCGGTGACCGGGCCGCCAATCCCCCGCGTCAGCGTCCGGCGGCCTCGACGACGAAGGCCTCGAAAAGCCGCCTGTCGTCGCCCTCCTCGGGGTGCCACTGGACGGCGAGCCCGAACCGGTGGCCCTGCAGCTCCACGGCCTCCACCACCTGGTCCTCGGCCCACGCGACGGCGGTCAGGCCCTTGCCGAGCCGGCTCACCGCCTGGTGGTGGTAGGTGGGCACGTCGGACGATGCGCCGAGGATCCCGCCGATCAGGCTCCCCTCGCTGGTCCGCACCCGGTGCGAGCCGACGAGCCCCACCTCCGGGGCGTGCCCCTTGTGGCCCACCGCCTCCGGCAGGTGCTGGACGAGGGCACCGCCCCGCGCGACGTTCAGCACCTGCATCCCCCGGCAGATCGCCAGGAACGGCAGGTCGGCGTCGACGACGGCGCGGGCGAGCGCCAGCTCGAACCGGTCGCGCTGCGGCTGCGGCGGCCCCGTCTCGGGATGCCGGACGGCGCCGTACAGCTCCGGGTCGAGATCGCCGCCACCCGCCAGGACGACGCCGTCCAGCCGCGAGACCAGGGTGTCCAGGCCGCGCAGGGTCGCGGGCGGGGGCAGCAGGACCGGGACGCCCCCGGCCCGCTCGACCGAGCGCGCGTACGGCACGGGCAGCAGCGCGGCCTCGCGCACCCAGGCCCCCCAGCGGGCCGGCTCCTGGTAGGTGGTGATGCCGATGAGCGGCGGCCCGCCCTCACCTGCGGCCGGATGCGGCGCTCCGCGCGCGGCTCCTGACATGCGAGTCTCCCCCTGTGCTGGACGCCGGCCCGCGGGGCGGCCTCCGGCACGGGTGATCTGCCTGCCGGGCGCACGTCACCGTGCGTCACCGGGACCCTCGCGCCGTCCGCCCCCCGGGCCCTCCTTCCGGCCAGCTTGCCGCACGGCGGGGGTTCCCGCCGTCGGAAGCGGCGAGATCGGTCTACCGGGCGCCGGGGGCGCGCGGCCGGTCCGGGGCGGCGCGGAGCGGGAAACACCGAAGAATTCTGAAATCTTCCTCCCTGATGCAGGTTCTTCCTCCCCTTCCGGACGGTTCTTCCCGAACGTTCCCTCCAGCATTGGATACCGATCAGTATGCGTTGACCGCCGCACTTACGGTCCGTCACAGGGAATTGACTGGCGATTACGCCGGGTAGCGATTACACACCCCTGCGAGAGCGAATCATTGAACACCTGCGGGGACGGGTGAGAGAATCTCACCAACTCGGGCAGCAGGCGCGCCCGGATCGTCCGTGAGCCCTGCCGTCCGACCGCCGAAAACAGCCCGCTGGGGAGGCGAGCCGACCGAATGTCGCCGGAAACTCGCGTTATCAAAGAATGCTTCGCACGCCTTGAGGCCGACCCCGCGGGCGCGATGCGCTATTTCTACGGCCGCCTTTTCGCGGCGCGGCCGCGGCTGCGCACCCTGTTCCCGCCCGCCATGAACGGCCAGCACGACCGGTTCTTCCACGCGCTCGGCCGCATCGTCTGGAGCCAGGACAACCCCGAGGAACTCGCCCGCCACCTGGAGGGCCTCGGCCGAGGCCACCGCAAGTACGGGGTGCTGCGCGAGCACTATCCGGCCGTCGAGGAGGCCCTGACCGCGACCCTGCGCGCCTTCGCCGCCGACGTCTGGACGGCCGAGGCCGAGGCCGCCTGGCGCGCCGCCTACCGCTCCGCCGCCGACGCCATGGCCGGCGCGGCGGAGCGGGACGCCGCAGACGCCCCGCCGTGGTGGGTCGGCGAGGTCGTGCGGCACGAACGCCGCGCGTTCGACCTCGCCGTCCTCACGCTGCGTCCCGAGCGCCCCCTGCCGTTCTCGTCCGGGCAGCACGTGAGCGTGCAGGCGGCCCGCTGGCCCCGGGTCTGGCGCCCGTACTCGATCGCGAACGCGCCCCGCCCGGACGGGACGATCGACCTGCACGTCCGCGCCCGGCCCGCCGGGTGGGTGAGCGGCGCGCTGGTCCGGCACACCGGCACGGGCGACAGCATCCTGCTGGGCCCGCCGGAAGGCGCCATGACCCTCGACCCTGACTCGGGCCGCCCGCTGCTGCTCATCGGCGGCGGCACCGGCCTGGCCCCCGCGAAGGCACTGGCCGAGCAGGCCCTCGCATCGGACGCGGACCGCGACGTCCTCCTCGTCGTCGCGGCCAGCACCGAGAGCGCCCTCTACGACCTGCCCGCGCTGCGGCAGATGGAGTCCGCGCACACCCGGCTCCAGGTCGTCCCGGTGGTGTCCCGCGAACCCGCGGCCGGCGCCCTCACCGGCCGCGTGCCGGACGTCCTGCCCCAGCTCCTGGACGGGGCGGGCGGGCACGACGCCTACGTGGCCGGGCCCGCCCCGCTCGTCCGCGCGACGGTCACCGCCCTGCAGCGGCTCGGCGTGCCGCTGACGCGCGTCCACCACGACCTGCTCACGGCCGGGGACTGAGGCGCGTCACCAGCCGGCGCGCTCCCGCAGGAACTCGGTCGTCTTCGCGTCCGCCGGGTAGAACGACTCGATCGCCAGTTCCGCCACCGTGATGTCGACGGGGGTCCCGAAGGTCGCGATCGTGCTGAAGAACGACAGTTCCCGGCCGTCGACCCGCATCCGCAGCGGGACGAAGACCTCGTGGCTCGCGGGCGGGGCGATCGCCTCCCCCACGTCACCGGGGAAGCTCCGCAGCTCCCTGTAGAGCTGGGCGAGCGCCGCGTCCGCGGTCAGCGCCACATGCCGGCGGACCCGGTCGATCATGTGGGCGCGCCACTCCGCCAGGTTCAGGATGTTCTTGGCCATGCCGTCCGGGTGCATGCTGAGCCGCAGCACGTTCAGCGGCGGCTCCAGCAGCTCCGGCGGCGCGCCCTCCATGAAGAACGCCGCCGCGGCGTTGGCGTCGATCAGGTTCCAGAACCGGTCCACGACCACCGCCGGATAGGGCTCGTGGCCCTCCAGCACCTGCCGGAGCGCCGCGCGGACCGTGTCCATCTTCGGTTCCTCGATCGGCGTCTCCTCGAACACCGGCGCATACCCGGCCGCCACCAGCAGCAGGTTGCGGTCGCGCAGCGGCACGTCCAGGTGCTCGGCGAGCCGCAGCACCATCTCCCGGCTCGGCGCCGAACGCCCCGTCTCCACGAAGCTGAGGTGCCGCGTCGACACGTCCGCCTCCGACGCCAGCTCCAGCTGGCTCAGCCGGCGCCGCTGCCGCCACGCCCGAAGCTGGTCCCCGATCGGCCGCACGTCGCTCAAACCTGCCGTCATCGTCATCGTCGTCACGCCACGACGCTACCGGCTCCCGGATCAAGCCCACGATTACGTGCGGGGTAATGGACGCGGTGAGACCGCGTCGATCCGGATGACCGCCTCGTGGCTCAGGTCACGCGGACACACGCGTCCTGAAACGTTGATGCTCGGCCCCGCGCAATCGGCCGATCGTGAAATCAAGCGTGCCGGCCGCAGTTCCGATGGACTCGTGGGATAACGGCAGCGGCCCCGCAGCCGGCACACATCTGAAATGACGGCGCGCCCGGCTCTCCTTCGGCCGCCGACCGCGCCCTAGGCGACGCTCAGGACGCGACCGCCGCACGGGCCGCCGTCGAGAACAGCGGGTTCGTCATGGATACGGTCTTCGGCACGAACTTCCCCTTCACACACACCACGCCCTTGGCCTTCTCCCCAGGCGCGATGTCCGTCGTGGCGATCTGCCCCTCGTACTCGCCGAGCGCGTCACCGGTGTCGTGCTTGACGCTGTCGGTCCCGGTGATCGCGAAGTACAGCGGGTTGATCTCCACCTTCTTCTTGGCGTTGTTCGCGACGGTCACCTTGACGCAGGTCAGCGCGCCACCCTCGGACAGGATGGACCGCTCCGCGGTGGTGCGCTTGGCGGCCAGCCCGATCGGCGGCTTGGCCTTCTTGGTGGACCCGCCGGTCTCGCCGCCCCTGGCGTCGGCGCCCTGAACGGGCGGGGCGTCCTCCACCGGCTCACAGGCCGCGGTCGCGGTGAGGCCGACGGCGGTCGCGGCGAACAGGATGAACTTGCGCATGATGTGGTCTCCCCCGTGTTCGGTCCCGTGACAGAACGATGAATGCGAATGTGAGACGCCTGATGCTCGGCAGGCGTTTCCGGGGAAACACGGCTTGGCGCGATGCGATGACCAACAAAAGGCGCGAAGTGGGATATGTGCCCGGTCAGGTATGAAGAGGTGATGGCACGAGAGGCCGAGTCAGCGGGACCGGCCCGGCGCCTTTACGTTGTAGATTTTTTGGCGAGGTGCTCGCCGAAGAAGGCGAGGATGCGGGCCCAGCCGTCCGGGGCGTTCTCGCGGCCCTTGCCGAACCCCATGACGATCTTCGCGATCGGGCCGAACGGGGGCGGCGGCGTGAGCTCGGTGAGGAAACCGTGGCCGGTCCCCGGGTACTCCTTCACGTCGTGCGTCACGCCGGCGGCCGTGAGCGCGCGCTCCAGCCTGCCCGCGGCGCCCCGCAGCGACGGGTCCGCGGCGCCGTAGCTGCCGACGATCGGGCACGCGCCCCGCAGGGACTCCTCCGGCCGGCGCGGCAGGATCCCGTAGTTGGCCGCGGCGGCCTCGAAGTCGTACTTCGCCGCCGCGACCAGCGCGAACCCGCCGCCCATGCAGAACCCGCACACCCCGACGCCGCCGGTGCAGTCGTCCCGGCCGGCCAGCCACGCGCGGGCCGCCTCGATGTGGTCGAAGGTCGGCCCGCGCTGGGCGCGCATGTCGCGCATCGCCTTGGCGACGCAGCGCACCCAGGGCGCCCCGTCGTAGAGGTCGGGCAGGACGGCGAGGTAGCCGTGGGCGGCGAACCGGTCGGCCTGCGCGCGCATGTCGTCGTTCGCGCCCATCGCCTCGAACACGATCACGACGCCCGGCCAGGGCCCCTCACCCTCGGGGACGGCGAGGTAGCCCGGCAGCTCGCGGGAACCCACCGGAATGGAGATGTCAGACATAACGTCCAATAATTCCCCAGACAGGCCGGGTACGCCTAGGGCCTATCTGGAAGTCGCCTCGGCAACGCGCGCGAACGCGTGACCTGGCCGGTGGAGCGAGGCCGGAGGCGAGCGGAGCCGGGCAGATCGCGAAGCGATGCCGCGTTCGCCCAGTACCGG